>NZ_JBVIHP010000006.1:314432-361072 GCF_055570235.1 Streptomyces sp. NPDC031274
ACGCGGAGCCGGTCGCCGAAGCCGCTGCTGCCGCTGAGGCCGAGGCACCTGCCACCAAGCCGCGCCGCCGCACCCGCAAGGCCGCGGAAGCCGCCGTCGAGACCGTCGAGGCCGAGATTCCCGCTCAGCCGACGGAGGAGACCAAGCCGCGTCGCCGTACGCGCAAGGTCGCGGAGGCGGCTCCGGCTGTCGCCGAGGAGGCCGCCGTGGCGAAGCCGCGTCGCCGTACGCGCAAGGCGGTTGCTGCACCGGCTGAGGAGAGCTGAGGCACTCCGCCAAGGCTCAACGCCTGAAGGCCCGGCACCCCGTACGGGGCGCCGGGCCTTCTGCGTACCCCCCCCCAACTTCCCCTTGCCGTAACCCAGTTCCTGTCCCGGCGCTCCGCGCCGGATGTCTCCCACCCACCCACCCGATCACCCCGCGACAAGACGGCAACGAGCAGGCGAACAGGCGCCGCAGCTAGTGACTCCACCCCCGCCCGACCCGCCAACGCCGGGCAAACGGGCGGGTGGGCGGGAAAGACCCGCCGCAACTCCGACCCACAGGCACCACACTGCAACTGAGCGACACCCCGCCCGACCACCCCGCCGACGCGGGGTAAACGGGTGGGCGGGTAGGGAAGACCCGCGCGGAGCGCGGGAAAGCCGCCCGCCCCCTCCACGCCCCCGCCCCTGCGACTAGCCTCGGAGGCATGAGCAGGCCCCCCACCTTCACCCCGCCCCCCGGCGTCGACGCGCGGCGGCTCCAGACCGTGCGCGGCGACTTCGCCACCCTCGACGCCCGCCCGGCCGGCGAGGCCAAGGGCACCGTCCTGCTGCTCCCCGGATTCACCGGGAGCAAGGAGGACTTCATCGCCCTGCTCAGGCCCATCGCAGACGCCGGCTACCGAGCGGTTTCCGTCGACGGGCGCGGGCAGTACGAGACCCGGGGCCCCGAGAAGGATGAATCCCCGTACGCCCAGGCCGAGTTGGCCCAGGACGTACTCGCCCAGGCCGACGCGGTCACAGTCACCGGCACGCCCCACCTCCTGGGGCACTCCCTCGGAGGCCAGATCGCCCGCGCCGCCACCCTCCGCGCCCCCGCGGACACCTTCGCCTCGCTCACCCTCATGGCCTCCGGGCCCGCCGCCATCTCCGCCTCTCAGCAGGCCCGCGCCAAGATGCTGACGGACGCGCTCGGCGTCCTGTCGATGGCAGAGGCCTGGGAGGCCATCCAGGCCTTCGATCCGCCCGAGGACACCGCCCTCGACGGTGACGTCCTGCGCGAACGCTGGCTGCGGCACAGCCCCGCCCAGCTCATCGCCACCGGCAAGCAGCTCTGCGCCGAGCCCGACCGCGTCACGGAGCTCGCCGCCGTACCCCTGCGCAAGCACGTCATCTCCGGCGAGCGCGACGACACCTGGCCCATCCCCTGGCTCGACGCCATGGCGGACCGCCTGCACGCCCACCGCACGGTCATCACCGGCGCCGAGCACTCCCCCAACACCGACCGCCCCGCGGAGACCACCGCGGCCCTCATCGCCTTCTGGGACCAGAACGCCGGCGACGAGAGCCCCTAGCCCCTAGTACTGCGTCTGCAACTGCCCCCAGAAGCCGTCCCGCAGTGCCCGCCGCAGGTCCGACTGCCCCCGCAGCGAGTACGCGAGCAGCTTCTCCGCCTCCACCAGGAGTTCCTGGTCCACCGATCCCGGCAGATACGGATGGCCCGGCAGCAGGTCCACAAGGGCCGCCCGCCCCCGCGCGGCCAGCCACTTCGCGGCGATCTGCGCGCCGACGAAACGCACGTCCTCGCGCGAGGGACGCGAAGTGCCCGCCGTCTCGTACGACATCGCGGCGTTGCGCCGGGACACGTACGGCTTGAAGAAGTCGAGGTCGAACGTGCGCTGGCTGTCGACCTCCCACAGCAGCGGCTCGGCCTGGTTGCGGCCGTCGGTCGCCTCGATGCCCCACAGGTGCACCCGCGCGCCGTAACCCTGCGCCGCCTCCACCGCCGAGACCAGGTCCTCGTCGCCCCCGATCAGGGCCGCGTCGCTGATCGCGCGGTGCCGGGCCAGCGACTCCAGATCCGTCCGGATGAGGGAATCGACGCCCTTCTGTTGATTGTTCGCGTTGAGGTTGCCGAGACGGACCTTGACATCCGGCAGCTCCGCGATCGACTGCTGCTCCACCGTGTGGATGCGGCGCCGCGCACCGTCGTACCAGTAGACGCGCAGCAGACGGCTGTCCGCGAAGATCGTGCGCGCCTTGTCGATGAGCGCGTCGATCAGGCCCTCCGCGTCCAGGTCGAAGGCCCGCCGGTCCTCGGTGCCGACCGCGAGCCGCCCCGCCGCCGCGTACACATATCCGGCGTCGACGAAGATCGCGTGCGTGGACGGCGTCTTCGCCACCTCGGCGAGCACGCGCTCGAGGAGTCCGTTGGCGCGCTCCAGCTGGGCGCTGATCTCGATCTCGTCGTTCATGGGGGCCATAGGGGCACATTGTCCCGTCGGTCACGCAGCGAACACAACCGGTCTCGCTACTCGTGAGTAATTAGTCTGTCGAAAAATTTCCTTAGCGTAGGGAATGTTTGCTGGGGGCAACTCGTTGTACCCGTAGGAACGCCGGACACAGCTGTCCCGGTGGCCACACACCAGTAGTTCTCCTCCAGGAGGATGACCAGACGAAGGGAGCGCCCCATGCGCTTCGAAATCATGCGACTCGACGACGTCGACGGCTCCGCCGTGGACCGGACCGTCGTGGACGCCGCCTCCGTCAATCGGATCGTGCAGCAGGCCGCAGCGATCGGCCAGCGCATCTATATCCGACCGGCCGAATCTCAGGCCTCGTAACGCACAGGTTGAACAGATAGAGGTTGAAGGGCCCCCGTACACCTTTGGTACGGGGGCCCTTGGCATGTCCGGGCGGCCTGCCCCCGGTGGAGGCGCGTGGAGGCGCGTGGAGGCGCCCTAGGCGCCGTTGATCACCTGCGTCACGCCGTTGATGATCTGCTGCACCGCGATCGCGGAGAGCATCATGCCCGCGAGCCGCGTCACCAGGACCACGCCGCCGTCCTTGATGACCCGGATGATCAGCAGCGAGTAGCGCATCACGAGCCACAGCACGACGTGCATCGCCACGATCGCCGTCCACACGGAGATCTGCGCACCGACGCTGTCGGCGTCCTGGACGGCCAGGATGACCGAGACGATCGCGCCGGGCCCCGCGAGCAGCGGCATGCCGAGCGGTACGAGGGCGACGTTGACGTCCTTGGTCTGCGTCGGCTCGTCCGTCTTGCCGGTGAGCAGGTCGAGCGCGATCAGCAGGAGCAGCAGACCGCCCGCGATCATCAGCGCGGGGACGGAGACGTGCAGGTAGTCGAGGATCTGGTGCCCCAGGACCCCGAAGACCGCGATCACGCCGAACGCGACGCACACAGCCTGGAAGGCCATCTTCCGCTGCACCTTGGCGGGACGGCCGGAGGTGAGTCCGAGGAAGATCGGGGTGATCCCAGGGGGATCCATGATGACAAAAAGAGTGAGAAAGAGGGAGCCGAAGACGGCGACGTCGAACACAGTGATGGCCTTGCGGTGAGTCGTACGAAAGTGCCGCGCGAGGGCGGCGGAAAAGGTGGGGCAGGCAGGGCAGCCTGGCGGCCCGAGCGGGGAAGCCGCTGTTACGCGGCAGGACCTCCGCCCGCGCCCGGCACCGGGAACGCCCCGGTCGCGCGGCGCGTGATCTCCCCGTAGATCTCGGGGTCGGTCGTGAACTCCCCGAGTACGCAGGTCTTCCGGCTGCCGTGGTAGTCGCTCGACCCCGTGGCAAGCAGGCCGAGGTCCACGGCGAGGCCGTGCAGCCGGGTGCGGGTGGCCGGGTCGTGGTCCATGTGGTCGGCCTCGACACCGTCGAGACCGGCGGCGGCCAGCGCCGCTATCGCGGCCTCGGGCACCACCTGCCCCCGCTTGACCGCCGCCGGGTGCGCGAAGACGGTGACGCCGCCCGCGGCCTTGACCAGGCGGATCGCGTCGAAGGGGTCCAGTTCGTGCTTCTCGGCGTACGCGCGGCCGCCGTCCGCCAGCCAGTCGGACGTGAAGGCGTCCGAGACGGTCGGCACGACGCCCAGTTCCACCAGGGCCTCGGCGATGTGCGGGCGGCCGACCGAGCCGTCGCCCGCGATGCGCGCGACCTGCTCCCAGGTGACCGGGACGCCGAGCTCCTGGAGCTTGCCGACCATCGCCTTGGCGCGGGGCACCCGGTCGTCGCGCACGAGCTCGCGCTCGCGGGAGAGTTCCGGCTCGTCGGGGTCGAAGAGGTAGGCCAGCATGTGCAGGCCCACGCCGTCGAGGCGGCACGAGAGTTCGGCGCCGGTGACAAGGGTGAGGCCCGCGGGCAGGGCCGCGACGGCCTCCGCGTGTCCGCGGGTGGTGTCGTGGTCCGTGAGCGCGACGACGTCGAGCCCGGCGGCGGCAGCGTTGCGCACCAGCTGCGCCGGGGTGTCCGTGCCGTCGGAAGCCGTGGAGTGGGTGTGCAGATCGATGCGCACGACGCTGAACTCCAGACTCTGACGGGACGACCTACGGCTGACTACGACTCACTACAGCTGACTACGGCTGACTCGACCGGCGCAAGTGACGCGAGTGAGACGCGAGCGACAGGCGCCAGGGGGACGCTCAAGGATAACGGGACTCGAACACTCCCCCGTCCGCCACAGAGGAGACACCCCTCACGGCGGCAACAGCCCCACCAGGCGCCACCATCACACCGTTACGCCCTCACGCCCTCCGGGCACCACGCCCTCACGGCATCAGAATCCGCGGCGAAAGCGCCCCGCACGGCAGCAGGTCCGTCTCGGCCCCCGCGTCCCGCAGATCGGTGAGCACCAGCTCGTCGTACATCAAGAGCCCCGACTGCTCCGGCCACGCGATCGCCCACAGCCACAGCCCGCGCGCCTCGCCCGCGAAGACCGCACGGTCGTCCGGCGCACCCGCCACATGCCACATCGGGGTCGGCCTGCCTGCCGCGAGGAGCTTGGCCGGTGGCGGCTTCTCCACGTTCAGGTAGGGCCCGGGGTCCGGGCCGTCGATGCCCGCGTACCGCGCGCCGAGGCCGACGCCGAGCTCCTCGGCGACAAGGACCAGCTCTCCCATGCCGCCGAGCGGCGCGGGCCCCGAGCAGGCCACGGCGGTCGCACGGCCGCCGCTGCGGTCGTCACCCGCGCAGGCCACACCCGTGAACAGCCAGCCGACCGGCAGCGGCCACGGCATCCAGACCGGCACCTGCGCGCGGTGCACCACGACCTGGAGAGCCTCGACGCTGGGTGGGATCACCGGCTGCAGCGGATGCACCGTCCCGTGCACACCGCACTGCCAGGAATCGGCAAAGAGACCGGGAGCCCTGACCCGGCCACCACACTTCGGGCAACTGGGTTCGCCCCTCATAACGACCAACCGTCCTCCCCGGCCGTCGCCCCGTCAAGGACGATCACCCGTCCGGTGGCCCTGTCCGTGGCCCTGTCCGTGGCCCCGCCACCAGGCGAAGCTAGATGTAGCTTGCATCTTTTAGCCTCGCTAACTAATATATGTATACGTCAACGATCTCGACGGAAGCCGCTTCTGCGAGCCGCACCACGGAAGCCGCTTACGGAAGCCGCTAAGGAGCAGGCATGAACAGCAGCACAGGAGGTCCCGCCGAAGGGGACCCGTTCGACGAGGGAGCCCCGAGCCTTCTGCGTCAGCCGAAGGCTGTCTGGGCGACCGCGGGCGCGTCCGTCGTCGCCTTCATGGGCATCGGGCTCGTCGACCCGATCCTGCCCTCCATCGCCAAGGGCCTCGACGCCTCCGCCAGCCAGGTCTCCCTGCTCTTCACCTCCTACTTCCTCATCACCGCCGTCGCGATGCTGGTGACCGGATTCGTCTCCAGCCGGATCGGCGGCAAGAAGACCCTGCTCCTCGGCCTCGCACTCGTCGTGGTCTTCGCCGGACTCGCGGGCACCTCGGGATCGGTCGGCGAGCTCGTCGGGTTCCGCGCGGGATGGGGCCTTGGCAACGCGCTCTTCGTGTCGACCGCCCTTGCCGTCATCGTCGGCGCGGCGGCCGGCGGCAGCGCCGCGGCGATCCTGCTCTACGAATCGGCGCTCGGCCTCGGCATGGCGTGCGGACCGCTGCTCGGCGCGGTGCTCGGCAACGCCAGCTGGCGCTACCCGTTCTTCGGCACCGCGGTGCTGATGGCGGTCGGCTTCCTCTGCATCACGGCGTTCCTGAAGGAGCAGCCCAAGCCCGCGCAGAAGACATCACTGCTCGCCCCGATCAAGGCCCTGGGACACGGCGGTCTCGCGTCCGCCGCCGCCTCCGCGTTCTTCTACAACTACACGTTCTTCACGGTCCTGGCCTTCACGCCGTTCGTGCTGAACATGACCCCGTACAAGTCGGGTGCGATCTTCTTCGCCTGGGGCCTGCTGCTCGCGGTCTTCTCGGTGCTCGTGGCCCCGCGGCTGCAGGCGCGGTTCGGCTCCCTGAAGGTGCTCGGCGGTTCGCTGGTCCTTCTCGCGGCGGACGTCCTGGTGCTCGGGTACGGCAACCACGCCACGGCCATCGTCTGCACGATCCTGTCCGGCGCCTTCATCGGCGTGAACAACACCGTCTACACCGAGCTCGCGCTCGGCGTCTCGGACGCGCCGCGCCCGGTGGCAAGCGCCGGTTACAACTTCGTCCGGTGGTTCGCGGCCGCCGCCGCGCCGTTCTTCGCGCCGAAGATCGAGGAGTGGAGCGACATCCACATCCCGTTCGTGGTCGCGGCCGTCACGGCGGCGCTCGGAGCGGTCGTGGTCTGGGTCCGCAAGGACGCCCTCAACCACGAGGCCGCGGAGCTCGAACCGAAGCACGCCACGGAGGACAGCGTCACCGTCTTCGCCAACTGAGGCCGCCGACAAGGAACTTCGGCCCAGTAGGGGACTTCAGTCCAGGGAAACGGACCTGCGTAGCGGATCGCGCAGGTCCGCCCCGCTGTTCAACCACCGTTCCTGAAGGGCCTGCGCGCCGTGCACCCGCTTCCACGCCGCCTCGTTCGGCGTCATGGGCAGCAGCGGCAGGAAACGTACGGGCTCCATCGGCTCGTCGAGCTCCAGGTCCTCCACCAGGCCCCCCGGCTCGGCGACGAGCACCGAGGTGAACTGCGCGCCGGGCCACAGCGGTTCGCCCACGTCGAGCGAGGCGCCGGGGGTCACGATCAGGCCCTCGACCTGAGGTGAGGCCGCCAGTACGGCGAGGGGGCGCAGCACCTTGTCCGTGTCGGCCACGCCGCCTCGTACGGAAAGGATCAGCTCCGCGCGCGGGCCCTTGACCGGGTCGGCCAGGGCGGCGGTGGGGTCGGCCATCGGCTGGGCCGCCATGCCGAGGGTGGCGTATCTGACCACGTCCCCGTCCGTGAAGCGCAACACTTCGACGCGGTCGGTGCCGAGGAAGGTCACCGCGGCGCGGGCGTCCGGTTCACCCAGGCCAGTACGGAGACGGGCCTCGACCAGAGCAAGAACATCAGCCATGACGCGAGCATAGAACTCATCAGTGGAGGGTAAAGACGGGGCTTGACACTTCAGTCGGCTGATAGTGTTGGCCGCTGGTTCCGGGCAGCACGAAGGCAGCACGCAGAGCGCGCTCTCAAGCCCGGGCAGATGACTTCGCGCGCTACGCGCTTGGGACTTCCCCTACGGGGGACCGGCCGGAGGAGGTGGGGCTGCCATGGATCGAAGTCGACCGTGCAGTACCACCCGTTCTTCCGTCTGACACCTCACGCAGCCCTGTAGCTGCCACTGTGCGCCTGTACTCTCCGTGCTCGCGTGCGACGGAAGAGCACTTCGTTTCCACCTGATCTCTCTGAGTTATCTGATCTGAGTCAGTAGCGAAGCTGCCACCGCGATGGTGCGGTGCTCCCCGCTTTGTGGACGTGCCAAACATCTTCAGCAGGACGTCCCCATTCCGGGTAGTTCCACCCGCCGCCGGCGGCCTCCGTCAAAGGAGCCTGCCCATGTCGATGATCCGTGACCTTCGCGCCGCCGTACGCCCCTCGCTCCGCAAGGACGGCAGCGCCTACAGCTCGTACGACACCACGCGCGACCCGACGGCCGCATCCGCCGTCGTCGACTGCGCCGTCTACCGCGACGGCCGCCGCGCGGCCTGCGACGACACCCTCACTCCGCACGAGGCGATGCTCCAGGTGCGCCGCGACGGCGGCTTCGCCTGGATCGGTCTGCACGAGCCGACCGAGGCCGAATTCTCCGGTATCGCCGCCGAGTTCGGGCTGCACCCGCTCGCCGTCGAGGACGCGGTCCACGCCCACCAGCGGCCCAAGCTCGAGCGCTACGACGACACGCTCTTCACCGTCTTCAAGACCATCCACTACGTCGAGCACGCCGAGCTCACCGCCACCAGCGAGATCGTGGAGACCGGCGAGGTGATGTGCTTCACCGGGCGGGACTTCTTCATCACCGTGCGGCACGGCGGCCACGGCTCGCTGCGCGCCCTGCGGCGCCGGCTCCAGGAGGAGCCCGAGCTCCTCGCCAAGGGGCCTTCTGCCGTCCTGCACACCATCGCGGACCACGTCGTCGACGGCTATCTCGCGGTGGCCGACGCCATGCAGGACGACATCGACGAGGTGGAGACCGAGGTGTTCTCCGCCCCGAGCAAGGGCAAGGGCTCCGCGCGCGGTGTCGACGCCGGGCGGATCTACCAGCTCAAGAGGGAGGTCCTGGAGTTCAAGCGGGCCGTGTCCCCGCTGCTTCGGCCCATGCTGCTCCTGAGCGAGCGGCCGATGCGGCTCGTCGACCCGGACATCCAGAAGTACTTCCGCGACGTCGCCGACCACCTGGCCCGCGTCCAGGAACAGGTCGTGGGCTTCGACGAACTGCTCAACTCGATCCTGCAGGCCAACCTCGCGCAGGCAGCGGTCGCGCAGAACGAGGACATGCGCAAGATCACCTCCTGGGCGGCGATCATCGCCGTGCCGACGGCGGTCTGCGGGGTCTACGGCATGAACTTCGAGCACATGCCCGAGCTGCACTGGCGGTTCGGCTACCCGATGGTGCTCGTCCTCATCGCCGGCGCCTGCTTCACGATCCACCGCACCCTCAAGCGCAACGGCTGGCTGTAGCCGCAAGGCCTGTCGATAGGCTGCGCGCATGACAGAAACGCTGCTCGCCCAGGCCCTCGTCGAGGAGGCCACCAAGAAGTCGGGCCTCATCTGGGTGCGCGGCGAAGAACCGGCCCGCGCCCTGTGGCACGTATGGCACGAGGGTGCGGCGCACCTCATCGGCGACGGCCCCGGAGAGCAGCCGTTGCCGGGGCTCGTCGACGGCGGCACCGCCGAAGTCACCGTACGCAGCAAGGACAAGGGCGGGCGGCTCATCGCCTGGACGGCTCAGGTGACCGAGCTGGCGCCGCGCTCCGAGGCGTGGGAGGCGGCTGTCGCCGAGCTCAAGGGCAAGCGCCTGAACGCGCCCGACGGCGAGCGGATGCCGCAGCGCTGGGCGGACGAGTGCCGCGTCGTCCGGCTCACCCCGCGGGACACGATCACCGACCTGCCCGACGGTTCCCTCGCGGCCCCGCCGCTGCCGACCGCGGCGACCACCCGGCAGCCGGTGCCCGAGAGTCTGCCGCGGCTGCTGTTCAAGCGGAAGAAGCGGCGCGGCTAGACGTGCACGCGCCGACCACGGCGTACGCACCGCCTGGCGCGCCCCCACGGCGCACGCACGCCGCCTCTACGCACGCCGCTTGCACGCACACCGCTTGTACGCACACCGCCCCTACGACGTGGGCAGCTGCTCGCCGTAGTCCACCATCTCGTCCTTGTCGGGTTCGGCGAGCGTGAAGTCCTGGCCCCAGTCGCTGAGCCGGAGCGTGCCCGTGTCGCCCGCGCGCTCCAGGCGCAGCGGGTAGGGCTTGCCCTCCAGGGAGACGTCCAGGGTGCCGCCCGCGCCCTCGTCGCCGTTGATCTCGATGGTGGGGTTGCCGTCCGTCGTACCGCGGTCGCCGGTGGCCAGCTCGCCGTGCAGGGTGAGCATGCCGTCCAGGAGGAGGTCCTTGTCCGTGAAGCCGCTCAGCTGCTTGTAGGCCGCGTCTCCCGCGGGCACCTTCACGAACTTGCCGTCGAGCTTGGCCGCGGCCGCGTCGTCCGTCTTGCCGGGCTTCTCGGCGCCGCCCTTGGCGTCCTCGTGGGTCCAGAAGGCGGAGTCGGCCTTCAGGAAGAGCTCCTTGCCGACGCGCAGCAGCTGGAAGGTCTCCCCCTTCGAGGTCACGGAGCCGGTGCCGCCCTCTTCCTTCAGGCGCATGTCGAGCTTGTACGTGTGGCCCTTGCTGACCAGCGTGCCCGCGAGCCGTACCGCGGGTGCCGCGTCGGCCGCCGCTCGGGACTTGCTCTGGATCTTCGCGGCGGAGAGTTTGCCGATGCCGTTCGTGCCCGCGTCCGGATCCTCGTCACTGCTGCACCCGGTGAGGCCGGTGACCCCCACGACGAGACCCGCGCACATCGCGCTCACGAGTGCCGTCTTGCGGATACGGCGGACCGGGGGAATGGCTGGCACAGGGGGCGCTGCCTCTCGTGGGGACGACGGCTACGGCTACGGCAGTACGGCAGCGTACCCGTGCTGACTAGGTGGATCGTCGCCAGTGCGGCCGGACGCTCCGCCGGGGCGCATCCGACCGGGACGGGCTAGCCTGAAGCCCGCATTGCAGGACAGAACAGCACATAACGTCAAGAGCCGACATCAAGAACTGACATCAAGAGCTGACGCCAAGAGCTGACGCAGGAGCGAGGGAGGCGCGTGACATGGCGGCGAGCGCCTCCCGGGTCTTCGTCTCGCACCTGGCCGGCAGCGCCGTCTTCGACCCGAACGGCGACCAGGTCGGACGGGTGCGCGACCTGGTGGCGATGCTCGGGGTGCAGCGCAGGCCGCCCCGGCTCCTCGGCCTCGTCGTCGAGCTGTCCACGCGGCGCCGCATCTTCCTGCCGATGACCCGCGTGACCGGCATCGAGACGGGCCAGGTCATCACGACCGGCGTACTGAACGTGCGGCGTTTCGAGCAGCGGCCCACCGAGCGGCTCGTGCTCGGCGAGATGCTCGACCGGCGGGTCAGGCTCGTCGAGACGGGCGAGGAGGTGACCGTCCTCGACGTGGCGGTGCAGCAGCTTCCGGCCCGGCGCGACTGGGAGATCGACCGGGTCTTCGTACGCAAGGGGAAAGGCCGCACCTTCCGGCGCAAGGGCGAGACGCTCACCGTCGAGTGGTCGGCCGTCGACGGCTTCTCGCTGGAGGAGCACGGCCAGGGCGCCGAGAGCCTGCTCGCCACCCTCGAACAGCTGCGCCCCGCCGACCTCGCCAACGTCCTGCACCACCTCTCGCCGAAACGGCGGACGGAGGTGGCGGCCGCGCTCGACGACGACCGGCTCGCCGACGTCCTCGAAGAGCTCCCCGAGGACGACCAGATCGAGATCCTCGGCAAGCTCAAGGAGGAGCGCGCCGCCGACGTCCTGGAGGCGATGGACCCGGACGACGCGGCCGACCTGCTCGCCGAGCTGCCCGAGGACGACAAGGAGCGGCTGCTCACGCTGATGCAGCCGGACGACGCCGCCGACGTGCGGCGCCTGATGGCGTACGAGGAGCGCACCGCGGGCGGTCTGATGACGACCGAGCCGATCGTGCTGAGGCCCGACTCGACGGTCGCGGACGCCCTCGCGCGGGTGCGCCAGCAGGACCTCTCCCCCGCGCTCGCCGCGCAGGTCTACGTGTGCCGTCCGCCGGACGAGACACCGACGGGCAAGTATCTGGGCACCGTGCACTTCCAGCGGCTCCTGCGCGATCCGCCGTACACGCTGGTCAGCTCGATCCTCGACGACGATCTGCAGACCCTCGCGCCGGAGACCACGCTGCCCCAGGTCGCCGGATTCTTCGCCACGTACGACATGGTGGCGGCCCCCGTCGTCGACGAGGGCGGCTCGCTGCTCGGGGCGGTCACGGTCGACGACGTGCTCGACCACATGCTGCCGGACGACTGGCGCGAGACGGAGTTCCACCAGGAGGAGGGGGCGCCACGTGCCGCCGGCTGACCGCGAGCGGGACACCCGCGTCGAGCAGCGGATCGCTCCCCGCTTCCGCCTCGACCAGCCGAGGCCGCCGCGCCGCAGGTTCCTGCCGGAGTACGACCCCGAGGCCTTCGGGCGGCTCTCCGAGCGGATCGCGCGGTTCCTGGGCACGGGGCGCTTCATCGTCTGGATGACGGTCACCATCATCGTGTGGGTCGGCTGGAACGTCTGGGCACCGCAGGCGCTGCGCTTCGACCCGTTCCCCTTCCTGTTCCTGACCCTCGCGCTCTCCCTCCAGGCGTCCTACGCGGCTCCCCTGATCCTGCTCGCGCAGAACCGGCAGGACGACAGGGACCGGGTCAACCTCGAACAGGACCGCAAGCAGAACGAGCGCTCCATCGCGGACACCGAATATCTGAGCCGCGAGATCGCCTCGCTGCGCATGGGTCTCGGCGAGGTCGCCACCCGCGACTGGATCCGTTCCGAACTCCAGGACCTGGTCAGGGAGCTGGAGCAGCAGCGTGCGGGGAGCCGCGCGGTATTCCCGGCGGAGGAGAGCGGCGGGCGTGATCTAGGCGACCGTTGACGGCTCTTTCCGGGGCGGGGTTACCGCGCCGTACTATCGGTCTTATGGCTACGGAAGACGCGGTGCGTGAAGCACTGGCGACGGTGAACGACCCCGAGATCCACCGACCCATCACTGAATTGGGGATGGTCAAATCGGTAGACATCTCCCCTGATGGGGTGGTGGCGGTCACCGTGTACCTCACGGTCTCCGGGTGCCCGATGCGCGAGACCATCACGAAGAACGTGACCGACGCGGTCGCCGCCGTCGAAGGCGTCACGCACGTCGACGTCACCCTCGACGTGATGAGCGACGAGCAGCGCAAGGAGCTGGCGAGCGCCCTGCGCGGGGGCACCGCCGAGCGCGAGGTCCCCTTCGCCAAGCCGGGATCGCTGACCCGGGTCTACGCGGTCGCGTCCGGCAAGGGCGGCGTCGGCAAGTCCTCGGTGACGGTGAACCTCGCGGCCGCGATGGCGGCGGACGGCCTGAAGGTCGGCGTCGTGGACGCGGACATCTACGGCCACTCCGTACCCCGGATGCTGGGCGCGGACGGCAAGCCCACCCAGGTCGAGGACATGATCATGCCGCCGTCGGCGCACGGCGTGAAGGTCATCTCCATCGGCATGTTCACGCCGGGCAACGCCCCGGTCGTATGGCGCGGACCGATGCTCCACCGCGCCCTCCAGCAGTTCCTCGCGGACGTCTTCTGGGGCGACCTGGACGTCCTGCTCCTCGACCTGCCCCCGGGCACCGGCGACATCGCGATCTCCGTCGCCCAGCTGGTCCCGAACGCCGAGATCCTGGTCGTGACGACGCCCCAGCAGGCGGCGGCCGAGGTCGCCGAGCGCGCGGGCTCCATCGCCGTACAGACCCACCAGAAGATCGTCGGCGTCGTCGAGAACATGGCAGGACTTCCCTGCCCGCACTGCGGCGAGATGGTCGACGTCTTCGGCACGGGCGGCGGCCAGCGGGTCGCCGAGGGCCTGACCAAGACCACCGGCGCCAACGTCCCGGTCCTCGGCTCCATCCCCATCGACGTCCGCCTGCGCGAAGGCGGCGACGAGGGCAAGCCGGTCGTCCTGACGGACCCGGACTCCCCGGCGGGCTCGGCGCTGCGCACGATCGCCGGCAAGCTGGGCGGCCGCCAGCGCGGCCTCGCGGGCATGACCCTGGGAATCACCCCGCGCAACAAGTTCTGAGGCCTTTCCGCGCCTCTGCCGTACGCCGATGGGGCGCCGCTCATGATGAGCGGCGCCCCATCGGCGTATGGGTGCGGGGCAGCAGCCCTGAGGGCTCACCACCGCGATTCCGGCGGAGGGCTCAGGCCGCGTACTCGTGGATGTCCTTGACCACCGAGAAGCCCAGGCCGTACGCGCTCATGCCGCGTCCGTACGCGCCCAGGTGCACGCCCTCCTTGGTGGACCCGGCGAGCACCCAGCCGAACTCGGACTCGCGGTAGTGGAACGAGGTCGGCACCCCGTCCACCGGGAGCGAGAGCGTCGACCAGTCCTCGCCCTGAAGGTCGTCAGCGAGGACCCAGGCCGTCTCGGTCTGCTGGTCCAGCCAGTCGTCACGCAGGCTGTGGTCCATCTGATGGGGCCAGGTGAAGGACAGCAGCCCCACTCCGGCGAGCCAGGCCGCGGACGACACCGAGGTCGCCTCCAGCAGGCCCGTGCCGTCGGGGCTGTGCCGCACCGGGTTGGCCGCGACGGTCACCACGGCCGCGAAGCGCTCCTTGTCGCTGTTCCCGAAGGGTCCGTCGCTCCGTACCGACGGCTCATCGCCGTGCCCGATGGAGCCGTGCTCCACCGCGCCGTCCGCGGCGGTGCCGACCTGCATCAGCCAGCGCTGCCCCGTGAAGGCCTCGTCGAGGCCGTACCAGGGGAAGGGCGCCAGCAGATAGCTGTCGACCGTGCGCCGGGCGGAGGGCGTCGCTTGCGCGCCGCCGTCCGCGGCCGGCGCCTGTGCGCCTACGCGACTTGTCGTCTCCATGTACCCGGCCGCCTCCTCTATCTCATCGGTCCGATGGGCCCGCCCCCCTCGGGCGTCCTCAGCCGGACAACAAGGCAGGATAGCCACACCCGTTCCGGAAGCTGCTACACCGGTAGGCCGACGGGTGTCTCAAAGGGAGTGTCCCGGGGCGCGATCGGGGGCGCGCCGAGGGGGCCTCGCAGGAGGTCGGGCGAAGGTCGGGCGAAGATCAGGCGAAGACCGGGCGGGGGTCGGACACAGGCCGGACGGAGGTCATCGCACGCAGGCCATCGGATGGAGAGGTCAGGTGGCGTCCGCGTCGGACGGAGGTCAGGTGGCGTCCGCGTCGAACGGCGGGTGCTCGGCGGGTGCGGCCTTCCCTGGCTTCTTGTCCATGTCGATACGGCCGTCCTTCTTGGCCATGTCCACACGGTCACCAGCCGCGTCGGACGCACTGGACGTGGCGGCCGCGCCGTCGGCGGATTCACTCTCACGCCCGTGCACGGCATCCGTGACCTCGGCCATCTCCTTCTTGAGATCGAAGCCGTTCCGGATTTCCTTCAGACCGAGCTCGTCGTTGTCGATCTGCTTGCGGATGAAGGTCTTCGGATTCAGGTCCTCGAACTCGAAGTCCTTGAATTCCGGGCCGAGTTCGCTGCGAATGTCTTCCTTGGCGCTGTCGGAGAATTCGCGGATCTTACGGATGGTGCGCGAGGCGTCCTGAATCAGCTTGGGAAGCTTGTCCGGGCCGAAAACGAGCACAGCGAGGATGATCAGCGCCACTACCTCGAGCGGGCCAATGTCTGAGAACACCTTTAGCTCCTTGCCATCCGGACCGGGTCCACGGTACCCGGCGTTCCTGTCCGTCCGGTAGCCGCTGGGCGACAGACGTGGATCAGTTGCCGCTCGACGCACCGAGCACGAGCGTCGCTTTCCGGTCTTTTCCGGCACGCTGGACCGTCAATTCGAGACTGTCCTTGGGGCGGTGGGCTCGGATCTTGACGATGAGCTCGTCGCCGGAGTGGATGCGCTGGCCGTCCACCTCGGTGATGACGTCGCCCGGCTTGATTCCGGCGCGATCGCCGGGGCCGCCCTTGTTCACGGCTGGGCCGTCGTCCTTGCCCTTGTCGCCGACGCGGGCGCCGTCGCCCGTGTACTCCATGTCGAGCGTGACACCGATCACGGGGTGCGTGGCCTTGCCGGTGTTGATCAGCTCTTCGGCGACGCGCTTGCCCTGGTTGATGGGGATGGCGAAGCCGAGCCCTATCGAACCGGCCTGGCCCCCGCCGGGCGCCGAGCTGTCGTCGGCGGAGCGTATGGCGCTGTTGATGCCGATGACCCGGGCCTCGGAGTCGACCAGGGGGCCGCCGGAGTTCCCGGGGTTGATGGGGGCGTCGGTCTGGAGCGCGTCGACGTAACTGATGTCGCTGCCGTCGCCCTTCTCCCCACCGGCGGTGATGGGCCGCTCCTTGGCGCTGATGATGCCGGAGGTGACGGTGTTCTCCAGGTCGAAGGGGGCACCGATGGCCACCACGGGGTCGCCCACCTGGACGTTCTCGGAGTTGCCGAGGGGCAGCGGCTTGAGTCCGCGCACCCTGGAGACCTTGACCACGGCGAGGTCGTACCCGGAGTCGCGGCCGATGACCTCCGCCTTGGCGGTCTCGCCGCCGCTGAACGTCACCGATATCTCGCCGCCGGTCCCCGCGGGCTCGACCACGTGGTTGTTGGTGAGGATGTGGCCCTTGCCGTCGAGCACGAAACCGGTCCCGGTGCCCTGCGCCTCGTCGCCGCTGACGTGCAGGGTCACGACGCCGGGCAGCGAGCTCGCCGCGATCCCGGCGACGCTGTCCTTGGCGCGCGCCTTGCTCTTCGAGTCCACCTGCGGCAGCTCGATGTCCGTACCGCCGCCGTTGCGCTCCAGATAGGCCCCGAAGACTCCGCCGACACCGCCGGCCACGAGGGTGATGACGGCAACCCCGACCAGGATGATCCGCCGCCCGCGCTTCTTCTGCCTCTCCTCATCGACAGGAACGGCACCGGTCTGCTGGAGGGGGGCGTTCCAGGGGTCGTAGGGCTGGCGGGGAGGGGCGGGGGCCTGGGGGTGTTGCGGTTGGGGCGGTGGCTGCGGGGCGACGCCTTGCGGGGGTGTGGGGTTCGGGGTGCCGTGCGGCGGGGTTCCGCTGGGGGCCGCAGGGAGCTGCGTGCCGTGCGCGGGGGTGGCCGCCGGGTGCTGGACGGGCGGGGCGGGGGCCCAGGGGCCCGGCTCGCCGTAGGGCGGGGTGCTGTAGGGGTCGGGGTCGTGCAGTGGGCGGGGGCGCTCGGCGGGGGCGGGGGCGGCCGGGGTGACGTCGACGGGCGCCGAGTCGACCGGAAACGCCTCGGTGGAGCCGGGCACGGGCGCGGGCCCCGGCGCGGAACCCGGCGCGGGCTCACCCCCCGGCATCGCCGCAGGCGGAGTCGCCGCGGCCAGCGTGAAGTCGCCGGACGTGTCCTCCGCTCGTCCGGCGGCCTCTGCCGCCCCCGCGTCCGTTCCGTCAGGCGCGGACGCCGACTTGGGACGGCTCCACCATTTCGCCTTCGTGGGCTTGCCCTCGTCCATGCTCTCCCCACACCTGGCCTACGGCGGACGCCGTTCACATGCTCAACTCCGCGCCCGCCACAAGCCTCGGGCAGGCACGGCCCACCAAGGATTCAACCAGGTTCCCGCGCCGAAGCGCAGAGCACGTCAGCGGATCTGCGAAGTGCCCTGCAGCGTGCCTTCGAGGGGCGAGGCCGCCGCGGTGCGCTCCGGATCCGCCCCGGCGCCCGAAGCGACGCCGCCCAGGGTCGGCACCGAACCAGCGGGAGACGTGCCTTTCGGTGTGGCGGGAGGGATCGGACGGATCAGGGGAGACATGATCGCCGCCCCGGTCAGCATCGGCGCCGTGACCTCATGCCTGGCGGACACGGGCTCGGGCTGCTGGATGCGCGGGCCCTTCGCCGTCACCCCGGGCAACAGGGGTCCGGCAGCCTGCGTCGGCGCGACCGGCGCCGCCAGGACACCGGGACGCGGGCCCTGCGCGGTCAGCGGGCCGCTGCCACGGCGGCGTACGGAATCGGGAGCCGTGGTGGCACCCGAACCCTGCGACCGCAGCGGCGACGCGTTGCTGTTGCTGCTGCCCGAGCCCGCGCGCGAGTCACCCGGGTCCGCGGGAACGCCCGTCGTGACGCCGCCAAGGGCTATCGCGGCCAGCGACACCGCACCTGCGGCGGCGAAGGCGAACCGCCGCCCGCGCCACATCGACCGCTCTGCTGCCTCGTGACGACCGACGTCGTGCCGGTCGACGTCATGGATGCGGAAACCGCGCCCCGCGCTCGGCAGCACCGCGGCATGGGCACCCGAGGGCGCGTAACCGAAGGTGTCGGGCCGCACGCCGAAGACTCCGGTCGGGGGCAGCCCCGACTCGGTGTCCGCCGTGGCGAAGCCGCCGGTCCCAGGAGGCCTGGGACCGGAAGGAGGCTCGCTGCCACCGCCGGGAAGGCCCTGGAGGCGGGCGAGGAAACTCTCGGAGGGAGGCGGCGGTGCCACCTCGGCGAAGACACTCTTGAGCCGCCGCTGCGCGTCGGCCTCGGTCTTGCACTTCGGACAGGTCGCGAGATGAGCGAGGACCCGCTCACGCGCGTCATGGCCCAACTCGCCGTCCACCAGGGCGGCGAGTCGGTCCCCCAGATGCTGCTCGGCCAGACGCGGCTCGACAGGATTCGACCGTGATCCACTCACGCGGTCGCGCCCCCTCCTCCCAGCGCCACGGCTCCTGCGAGCGAGCGACGCTCGGCGCGGGCTTCGGGCGACCGGTGCTGAAGGGCCTTGCGCAACTGCGAGCGGCCACGGTGGATACGGCTGCGGACCGTGCCCAGCTTGACGCCCAGGGTCGCGGCGATCTCTTCGTACGACAGGCCCTCGATGTCACACAGGACCACTGCCGCACGGAACTCGGGAGCCAGGGTGTCGAGAGCCTGCTGCACGTCCGCGTCGAAATGCGTGTCGTTGAAGACCTGCTGCGGCGAGGGCTCACGGCTGGGAAGGCGCTCCGCCGCGTCGTCCCCGAGGGCGTCGAAGCGGATGCGCTGCTTGCGGCGCACCATGTCCAGGAAGAGGTTCGTGGTGATGCGGTGCAGCCAGCCCTCGAACGTGCCGGGGGTGTAGGTCGACAGGGACCGGAAGACACGGACGAAGACCTCTTGTGTAAGGTCCTCGGCGTCGTGCTGATTGCCGGTCAGGCGGTAAGCCAGGCGATAGACCCGTCCGCTGTGCGTGCTGACGATCTCCTCCCAGGTGGGGGGAGTCCACGCCTGCGATTCCGCGTCAGCGGCAAAGGTCGCGGTCTGAGCGGAGCTGGCAGTGTGGAATCGGTCAGCGGTGTCGGTCACAGATTTCGGCTCACCCGCCAACCTGAGAAAGCGCCTCAACGCTCCTCCCCGATCCGCAGACGCAGCCGCACCTCCCCTGTCGGCTCTGGTGGTGTCCAGTGGAGCCCCTACCATAACCACCTCGCCCGTTAGCTCCGGATAAGTGTTTTTACTGGAATTTGGTACGAGCTCCCTGCCAGCTGTCCTGCCTGGTCGAAGGGCCCGCAGCCAGTCTTGATCCATTCGTTACCCCCGGCGTCCGCCTACCCCTACTAAACGCCCGGTCCCATCTGCGGGTTCCCGCCCCCAACGGATACAGTCACGGCCAGGCACCCACGGGGACAGGAGAGGGCCATTACCGGCAACCGGCAGACGAGCTGGGCGTTCGCCGACGCCTTTGTCGCCGAGGACGAAGCAGCGCGCTGGGCCCGTGACCGAGCCCAGGAAGCAGGGCTGCCCTCGGTGTCTCCCGGTACCGGCGCCGCGCTGCGCATGCTGGCCGCCACGGCGGACGCCAAGGCCGTCGCCGAGATCGGGACGGGCACGGGCGTGTCCGGCCTCCACCTGCTGCACGGAATGCGGCCCGACGGCGTCCTGACCACCGTCGACCCCGAGCCCGACCGCCAGCAGTTCGCGCGGGAGGCCTTCCGCGCCGCCGGATTCGCCGGCAATCGCGCGCGGTTCATCCCCGGCCGCGCACTCGACGTACTGCCCAGGCTCGCCGACGGTGGCTACGACCTCGTCTTCTGTGACGGCGACCGCACGGAGTACCTGGACTACCTCGCTGAATCGTTGCGCCTGCTGCGCCCCGGCGGCCTCGTCTGCTTCGAGGGCGCCTTCGCCGACGGCCGGACGGTGGACTCCGGTCCGCAGCCCGCCGAGGTGCTCCGGACCCGCGAACTCCTTCGCACCGTGCGCGAGAGCCACGACCTGATGCCGGCGCTGCTCCCGGTCGGCGACGGGCTCCTCTGCGCCGTCAAGCGCTGAGCGCAGCGCTCCGCGGGGGCGAGCAGCGTTCTCCGCGGGTGCTTCGTGGCTGGTCGCGCAGTTCCCCGCGCCCCTTCGGGGCCCTCCACCACCCTGGACATAGCACTGCCCCGAGCACCATGAAGGTGCTCGGGGCAGTGAAAGAGTGTGAGCGCTTCCGCGTCAGCCGACGACCTTCTTCAGGGCGTCGCCGAGTGCATCGGCCTCGTCCGGAGTCAGTTCGACGACAAGTCGTCCGCCGCCTTCGAGCGGAACGCGCATGACGATGCCCCGCCCCTCCTTGGTCACCTCGAGCGGGCCGTCGCCCGTTCGCGGCTTCATGGCCGCCATGCTCGTTCCCCTTCCTGAAACCAGCTCATCGCAGCCGACAACCCAGGTGTCACCGGCATCGAACATATTGCTTCCTCGCCATTATCCCGCATGGCAGGACCCGATGACCAACATCGGTCTGCATCGCTTGCGCAACGCGCGCCCTCAAAACCACTCAATTCGGCGATGTGGCTGCGATACTGCGCCGCTCCTTACACCTGCTGGACCAGTAATTCTTTGACGCAGGTCACATATCTCCCCTCATGCCGGAGCCCGAAGACCTCCGTCATGCTGTGCTCGGACAAAGATGACCGGCGCAGGACCACTGGAGGGGATTCACCATGGCCGACACCGTGCTCTACGAGGTGAGCGACGGGCTCGCGACCATCACGCTGAACCGCCCCGAGGCGATGAACGCGATGAACACCGAGGCCAAGGTCGCCCTGCGGGAGGCGGCGCGGTCGGCCGAGTCGGACCCGGAGGTCCGCGCCGTCCTGCTCACCGCCACCGGGCGCGCCTTCTGTGTGGGGCAGGACCTGAAAGAGCACGTGGGATCGCTCATGGCGGACCGCGCCTCGGGCACCGGACAGACGATGAGCACGGTGCGGGAGCACTACAACCCGGTGCTGCGCGCGCTGACCGGGATGGCCAAGCCGGTCGTCGCGGGCGTCAACGGCGTCGCGGCCGGGGCGGGCTTCGGCTTCGCGCTCGCCGCCGATTACCGGATCGTCGCGGACACCGCGCGTTTCAACACGTCCTTCGCCGGGGTCGCGCTGACCGCCGACTCGGGCGTCTCCTGGACCTTGCAGCGCGTGATCGGGCCGGGCCGCGCCGCCGATCTCCTCCTGTTCCCGCGCAACATCGGCGCACAGGAGGCGTACGACCTGGGCATCGCCAACAAGGTCGTCCCCGAGGCCGAGTTGGCGGCCGAGGCCCAGAAGCTGGCCCGCACCCTGGCCGAGGGCCCGACCCTCGCGTACGGGGCCCTCAAGGAGTCGCTCGCCTACGCGGCGGGCCACACCCTGGAGGAGGCCCTGGAGAAGGAGGACGAACTCCAGGCGAAGGCGGGCGCGTCCGAGGACCACGCGATCGCCGTCCAGGCGTTCCTGGACAAGGCGAAGCCCAAGTACCTCGGCCGCTAGAGCCCGTCGTCAATGACCCTGGGGGACGCGGATCACGCAGTCCTCCAGGTGGTCGTCGACCAGACCGCAGGCCTGCATCAGCGCGTACGCCGTGGTGGGGCCGACGAACCGGATGCCGCGCTTCTTCAGGTCCTTGGACAGGGCCGTGGACTCGGGCGTGATGGCCGGTACGTCGGCCAGGGCGGCCGGGGCCCTGCGCGATGCCGGGTCCGGGGCGTGCGACCAGATGAGCTCGTCGAGCTCGCCGTCGGCCCAGTCGACGAGCACGCGCGCGTTGGCGAGAGTCGCGTCCACCTTGGCGCGGTTGCGGATGATGCCGGGGTCGGCGAGGAGCCGCTCCCGGTCGGCATCCGTGAACCGGGCGACCTCGGCGATCTTGAACCCGGCGAAGGCGGCACGGAAGCCCTCGCGGCGGCGCAGGATCGTGATCCAGGAGAGGCCCGACTGGAAGGCCTCCAGGCAGAGCCGCTCGTACAGGGCGTCGTCCCCGTGGACCGGGCGGCCCCACTCCTCGTCGTGGTACGCCACGTAGTCCTCGGTCGAGAGGCCCCAGGGGCAGCGCAGTCTGCCGTCCGGTCCCGCCACCGCGTCGCCGCTCACTGGCCGTTCTCCTCTTCGACAGCGTCCTTCGGGGTTTCCTGGCCCTGGGGCGTCGTCGCCGGGGCGTGCGTCTTGAGGAAGAGGCCGGGTCCGCCGACCGCGGTGGCCTGGGCTCCTGCGAGTGCCGCCTCAAGCTCCGCGATGTGGGCGTCGCGCTCGGCCAGTTCGGCGGCGATGCGGCCGAGGGCGTCGTCGACGTCCACCATGCGATAGCCGCGCACGGTCAGCGGGAAGCGCAGTGCCTCCACGTCGGCGCGGCGCAGGGCGCGGTCCGGTGGCAGCGGGTCGGTGAACCGCTCGGCCGGCACGTCGGGCAGCGCGGCGCGCTCCCCGCCGCCGACCACGGCAAGCGTCACCGCGCCGACCACCACGACGAGGGCGACGACCAGGAACAAGAACAAGACCATCTCTTCAGGCCCCCACGCTCGACTGCCGTGCTCAAACTGTCAGGGTCTGATCGTGCCATGCGCCTGTGACAGTTAAGGTCGCAGGCGGCCGGACCACGGCCCCGACAGAGAGGCTCACAGGGGATGCTCAGGCTTGGCAGGCGTGAATTCGACGCACACGAGCCGGTGATCATGGCGATCGTGAACCGGACCCCTGACTCGTTCTACGACCAGGGCGCCACGTTCCGCGACGAACCCGCGCTCGCCCGCGTGGAGCAGGCGGTGTCGGAGGGCGCCGCCATCATCGACATCGGTGGGGTCAAGGCCGGTCCCGGTGAGGAAGTCACGGCGGACGAGGAGGCGCGGCGGACGGTCGGCTTCGTCGCCGAGGTGCGCAAGCGCTTCCCCGATGTCGTCATCAGCGTCGACACGTGGCGGCACGACGTCGGTGAGGCGGTCTGCGAGGCGGGGGCCGACCTCCTGAACGACGCGTGGGGCGGGGTCGACCCCCGGCTCGCGGAGGTGGCCGCGCGCCACGGAGCGGGCCTGGTGTGCACGCACGCCGGTGGCGCCGAGCCGCGGACCCGACCGCATCGGGTGACGTACGAGGACGTCATGGCCGACATTCTCTCGGTCACCCTGGGCCTCGCCGAGCGCGCGGTCGCGCTCGGGGTGCCGCGTGAGTCCGTGATGATCGACCCCGGGCACGACTTCGGGAAGAACACGCGGCACTCCCTTGAGGCGACGCGGCGGCTCGGGGAGATGGTCGGGACCGGATGGCCCGTCCTGGTGTCCCTGTCCAACAAGGACTTCGTCGGCGAGACGCTCGACAAGCCGGTCAAGGAGCGCGTCCTGGGGACCCTGGCGACGACCGCGGTGTCGGCGTGGCTCGGGGCGCAGGTGTACCGGGTGCACGAGGTCGCGGAGACCCGGCAGGTGCTCGACATGGTCGCGACGATCGCCGGACACCGGGATCCGGCTGTGGCCAGGCGAGGGCTGGCGTAAGGGCACGCGCCCCGGCCGGGACTGGCGTAAGTACACGTGGCGCGGCGAGGGCCGGCGCAAGGACGGAGGAACGACCGCCGGGCGTGCGGACGGGAAGCCGCCCGGCGGGGCCGGACCGGCTGCCTACCGGCCGACTTCCTTGGTCACCAGGGCGACCGCCTCGTCCACGTCGTCAGTGATGTGGAAGAGGTGCAGATCGCGCTCCGCCGCCTTGCCGCCCGCGATCACCGTGTCGCGGAGCCAGTCGACGAGCCCGCCCCAGTACTCGGAGCCGAAGAGCACGATCGGGAAGCGGGTCACCTTGCGGGTCTGGACGAGGGTGAGGGCCTCGAAGAGCTCGTCCAGGGTGCCGAGGCCGCCGGGCAGGACCACGAAGCCCTGCGCGTACTTCACGAACATGGTCTTCCGTACGAAGAAGTAGCGGAAGTTCACGCCGATGTCGACGTGTTCGTTGAGACCCTGCTCGAAGGGCAGCTCGATGCCCAGGCCGACGGAGACGCCCTTGGCCTCGCGCGCGCCCTTGTTGGCCGCCTCCATGGCACCGGGGCCGCCCCCGGTGATCACGGCGAAGCCCGCGTCGACCAGGGCCTTGCCGATGCGGATGCCCGCTTCGTACTCGGGCGAGTCGACCGGTGTGCGTGCCGAGCCGAAGACGCTGATGGCGCTGGGGAGTTCGGCGAGCGCGCCGAAGCCCTCCACGAACTCCGACTGGATGCGCATGACCCGCCAGGGGTCGGTGTGCACCCACTCGGACTCGCCCTCGGCGTCCGTGTCGAGGAGCCGCTGGTCGGTCGTGCCGGAGGTGATCTGCTCACGACGCCGCACCACAGGCCCCAAGTGCTGCTCCTCCGGCGGGCCCTGCCCCTCTGGACTACCCATGAACGTCCCCTTCCGCTGACGGTCTTGCTCGACGTGCCTCTTCAGCGTAGGTCCAAGGGCGTTACAGACGACGCATCCTTGTGGGAACTCAGGATGTCAGCCAGGCGCTCAGCCGCTTCTCGGCCTCCGGGATCAGCGAGACCTGCACGCGCTCGTCGATCTTGTGGGCGAGCAGCGGGTTGCCCGGGCTGTAGTTCACGGCGGGCACGCCGAGCGCGCTGAAGCGGGAGACGTCCGTCCAGCCGAACTTGGGCTTCGCCTCGCCGCCGACCGCCGCCATGAAGGCCGCGGCTGCCGGGTGGTCGAGGCCGGGGCGTGCCCCGCCGGTGTGGTCGTCGACGATGAACTCGTCGATGTCGCAGTCGGCGAAGTAGTCGCGCACGAAGGCGAGTGCCTCGTCCTCGGAGCGGTCCGGCGCGTAGCGGAAGTTGACGGCCACGGTGCACTCGTCGGGGATGACGTTGGTCGCGACGCCGCCCTCCACGCTGACGGCGTTGAGGCCCTCGTGGAACCGGAGGCCGTCGACCACCGGCGTGCGCGCCTCGTACGCGGCGAGCTTCGCCAGGATCGGCGCGGCCTTGTGGATGGCGTTCGAGCCCATCCACGCGCGCGCGGAGTGCGCGCGCGTGCCCTTCGTCTTCAGGAGGACCCGCAGCGTGCCCTGGCAGCCGCCCTCGACCTGGTTGTCCGTCGGCTCCAGGAGGATCGCGAAGTCGCCCGCGAGCCAGTCGGGGTGCGCCTCTGCGACATGGCCGAGGCCGTTGAGATGGGCGGCGACCTCTTCGTTGTCGTAGAAGACGAACGTGAGGTCGCGGTTCGGCTCGGTCACGGTCTGCGCGATGCGCAGCTGGATGGCGACGCCCGACTTCATGTCGCAGGTGCCGCAGCCCCACAGGACACCTTCCTCGTCCAGGCGCGAGGGCACGTTGTCCGCGATCGGGACCGTGTCGATGTGCCCGGCGAGGATGACGCGCTCGGCCCGGCCCAGGTTCGTGCGCGCCACCACGTTGTTGCCGTGCCGGTCCACCGTGAGGTGCGGCAGGCCGCGCAGGGCGGTCTCGATCGCGTCCGCGAGTGCTTTCTCCTCGCCGCTCGGCGACGGGAAGTCGACCAGCTGGGCGGTGAGCGCGGCGGCGTCGAGGGTGAGGTCGAGCGGCGTGTCGTGTGAGGTCTGGGCCATGGCTTCGACCCTAACGCCACTAGGGCCTCGCCCTGCCCGTGGCCTCCAGTACCTTGGTCGCGTGCCTGAGCCCCGCACCCTCGTCCGGCACGGTCGCCTCGTGCGTATCGGGGCGGCCGTCGCGGTCCTTCTCGCCCTCGTGGGTTACGTGGTGGTGCAGTACGTCTTCGGGGGCAGGGCCGCTCCACGCTGCACGGTCGTCTCGGGCAACGGCGACGGGGCGTCGTTCGAACTCGGCGCCGACCAGGCGCAGAACGCGGCGACGGTCGCCGCCGTGGGCACGTCGCGCGGCATGACGGAGCGCGCGGTCACGATCGCCCTCGCGACGGCCCTGCAGGAGTCCGGCCTCCGCAATGTCAGCCACGGTGACCGGGACTCGCTCGGCCTCTTCCAGCAGCGGCCTTCGCAGGGCTGGGGCAACGCGAAACAGATCATGGACCCGGCGTACTCGGCGGCGCGTTTCTACGTCCATCTCAAGGACATCCCCGGCTACTCACGCCTGCCCCTGACCGTCGCCGCCCAGCGCGTGCAGCGCAGCGGCTTCCCCCAGGCGTACGCGAAGCACGAGCCGGACGCCGTGCTGCTCACCGCCGCACTGGCCGGCCGCGCCCCCGCCACCTTCACCTGCGAGGGCCGCACGGCCGCAGAGCCCGGCGACCCGGCGAAGGTGCGGGCCGCCCTGGTCCGCGACTTCGGCCGCGACGTGGCGCTCACGAGGGGCCGCGGCGGCACGGTCACCGTGCCGGTGGACGCCATGGCGGGAAGCGCGGAGGGCGGAGCCGGGCAGCGGGGCTGGGAGCTCGCGCACTGGGCGGTGGCCCAGGCGTCCACGCTCGGCATCGAACGCGTCTCGTACGGTGGCCGGGAATGGAGCGCCGCGAACCCCGGCAAGGAATGGCGCATGCCGGGCAAGGCGGGCAAGACGGGCGCGGGCGGGCGGCACGGCGGGGCCGGGACCGGCACGAACGCGGTTCGAATTGTCCTTGGTCAGTAGTACGGATGATCACTCGATCGGGCCACGCTGATCACTCACGGGCGACCTGCCACCCAGGCTTCCGCGCACCCCTCCCCGTACATGCCAAACCCCTTGCGGACCAAGGGGATTAACGATTCAGCAGGCTCGCACGGCGCAGTCCCTTTGCCCGTTTTTATCCACAGCTGATTATGCGATGCATTGCTAATTCTTTACGTTGGGCCACCGCAACCTTCGAGGGCTTCGAGCGGTAGTCACTGCGTCCAAGCGCCGGGCCCCATCCGGCCGGACACACCAACGTTCTCTCCCGTCTGAAGGAGCATCATGTCCCTCCCCCTGACCCGTCGGATCGCCCGCGCCGCGCTGCTCATCGCAGCGGGGGCGGCTCCCGTGGTCGGTGCGGCCGGCTCCGCAAGCGCCGCCGAACTTCCGGCCACCCCCGACCTGGGCGGTGTGACCGCCCTGGACGGTGCCAACCTGGGCAACACCGTCGACGGCGCGGCCCAGAGCAGCACCGGTCTCGCGGGTGAGACCGGCAGCAAGGCCGTGAAGAAGGGTGTCCCGACCGCGGGCAGGGTCGTCGGCACGACCGCCAAGACCACGACCCCCGTGGCGCAGAAGGCCGCCGGTGACCTCGCGGGCAACGCCGGCAACACGGTCGGTGAGACCGCGGGCACGGCCACCAAGGACGGTCTGCCCACCGACGCCGTCGGCGAGGGCCTGCCGACCGACTCGCTCACCAAGGGCGGCCTGCCCACCGACCAGCTGCCGGTCAAGAGCCTGCCGCTCGGCTGACCGTCACGCACACGCGAGGAGGGCCCGGAGCCACTGGCTCCGGGCCCTCCTCGCGTGCCGCCCGCTCTCGCCTCAGGCGAGCCGCTCGACCGCCGCGGCCACGCGCTCGTCCGTCGCCGTCAGCGCGACGCGTACGAAGCGGTCGCCCGCCGAGCCGTAGAAGTCACCGGGGGCCACGAGGATGCCGAGGTCCGCGAGGTGGCCGACCGTGTCCCAGCAGGACTCGTCACGGGTCGCCCAGAGGTAGAGGCTCGCCTCGCTGTGCTCGATGCGGAAGCCGTGCCGGAGCAGGGCGTCGCGCAGGGCGGTGCGCCGGGCCAGGTACCGCTCGCGCTGCTCGCGCACGTGCTGGTCGTCGCCGAGCGCCGCGACGACCGCCGCCTGTGTCGGGGCGGACGTCATCATGCCGCCGTGCTTGCGGATCTGAAGCAGTTCGCCAAGGACGTCCGCGTCACCGGCGACGAACGCCGCGCGGTAGCCCGCGAGGTTCGACCGCTTGGAGAGCGAGTGGACGGCGAGGATTCCCTCGTACGAACCACCGCACACGTCCGGGTGGAGGACCGAGACCGGCTCCGCCTCCCAGCCGAGCTCCAGATAGCACTCGTCGCTCACGAGGAGCACCCCGTGCTCGCGCGCCCAGGCGACTGTGCGGGTCAGCTCTTCCTTGGACAGGACTCGACCGGTCGGGTTCGACGGCGAGTTGAGCCAGAGGAGCTTGATGCCCGTCGGGTCGAGGTCGGTCGGGTCGTCGTAGGCGACGTACTCGGCGCGGGCGAGGCGGGCGCCGACCTCGTACGTCGGGTAGGCCAGGCGCGGGTAGGCCACGACGTCACCCGGGCCCAGGCCCAGCTGGGTCGGGAGCCAGGCCACCAGTTCCTTGGAGCCCACGATCGGCAGCACGTTGCGGTGCGTGACCTCGCGCGCGCCCAGGCGCCGCTCGCACCAGCCGGTGATCGCGTCACGCAGCTCGGGCGTGCCCCAGACCGTCGGATACCCCGGTGAGTCCGCCGCCGCGACCAGCGCTTTCTGGATCAGCTCCGGAACCGGGTCGACCGGGGTGCCCACCGACAGGTCGACGATGCCGCCGGGATGGGCGGCCGCCGTGGCCTTGTACGGCTCGAGCTTGTCCCAGGGGAAGGCGGGAAGGCGGCCGGAGAGACCGGAGACTACGGACACGTGCTGACTCCCGTAATGCGTGGGTGGGCAATGCCCGTGGGTGGGCAAATGCCTCGGCCCCGTACAGCGACAGTGCCGTACGGGACCGGGGCGGCGCTTCAAGCAGCCGTTACTGGTTCTGCGGCGGCAATGCGGCGATGAAGGCGTGGTCGCGCTCGATCAGGCCGAGCTTGCTGGCACCACCGGGCGATCCGAGTTCGTCGAAGAACTCGACGTTCGCCTTGTAGTAGTCCTTCCACTCCTCAGGAGTGTCGTCCTCGTAGAAGATCGCCTCGACCGGGCAGACCGGTTCACAGGCTCCACAGTCGACGCATTCGTCCGGGTGGATGTACAAGGACCGGGAGCCCTCGTAAATGCAGTCGACCGGGCACTCCTCGATGCACGCCTTGTCCTTGACGTCGACACAAGGCTGCGCGATGACGTAGGTCACGCTGTCGTTCCTCCTCGATACGGGCGTTGGCGGGCCGTCTTCAGGCTCCGCTCGCCTGGCGCGCGGGAGCGCGGCGTCGTCGATGCCCACCTCTAGTATCTCCGTTCCCGGGCATGATCCGAACAGGAGGGGCGTACAGAGCTGTGGAATTCACCGCGGGCGGACGGCTTGAGGTCCGCATCACCCCTGCTGACGTGGGCAAACGAGTGTCGGTACGCCGCCTGAACCAAAGGACTGGGCCGGGGATCAAGTTCACTGACACGGTGGGTGTTCTCACATCGTGGAACGACGGTGTGGTGCTGATCACACGACGCGACGGTGAGCGTGTCAGCTTCGAGGAGAGCGCTCTGGTGGCGGGCAAGGTCGTTCCCGCGGCCCCGGCCCGCAGGCGCGGCCCCGCGGCGTCCTACGCGGAACTGGCCCGGGTCTGCGCGCGCGCCTGGCAGCCCGTCGAGAGCGAGCGGCTCGGCGAGTGGGAGCTGCGGGCGGCAGTTCAGGAGGGGCCGCGCGAAGCGCGTCGTGGAGGGGCGGTGGTCGGGCGACGGGTGGGCTTCACCCGGCGGGCCAACTCGGTGCTGCCGCTGGGCGATCCGGGACGGCCCCTGGACGAGGCTCTTACGTACGTACGCCAGTGGTATGAGGAGCGGGGGCTGCCCGCGTACGTGCAGACCGCGACCGGCGCCGAAGGCACCCAGGAGCTGCTCTGCGCGGAGCTCGAGGAGCGGGGCTGGGAGCGCGAGGTGAGCGCGCAGCTCCATGTCGGTGCTCTCGCGCCGCTCGGCGATCCGGACCTGCCCGAGGCGGCCGTGGAACGGGTGCGCCTCTCGCGGTCCTTCGACGAGGCGTGGCTGCGGCGTTACAAGCGGTTCAAGGTGCTGGGACCTCATGTGCTCGAGGTGCTGGCGGGCGGCCCCTCGGTGTGGTTCGCTTCCGTGCCCGGGGCCTCTTTCGACGAGGGGCCCGCGGCGATCGGGCGGTGCGTCGTGGACGGGCGCTGGGCGGGATTCATGGCGGTCGAGGTGGATCCGGCGCACCGAAGGCAGGGACTGGCGACCGCGGTGATGGCCGCACTGTCCCGGCAGGCGCTCGCCGAAGGCGCTTCGGCGGCCTGGCTCCAGGTCGAGGACGACAACGAGGGTGCGCGGGCGCTGTACGGCAATCTTGGCTTCGCCGCGCACCACACGTACCACCACTATCGATACCCGTCGGCTCGGTAGCTTCTACCGGTCGGCTCGGTAAGTAAGGCACGAGGCACGCATGCACGAGGAGTCAAGAACCGCCGCGTCCCGGCGGCGTTTCGCCGAGGAAGCCAGGTCGGAGCGGCCCGACCTGTCCCTGCTCTGCCTCCTCCTGAGCGCGGAGGCGGACCCCGAACTCGGTGACGACGGCATCGACGCGGCGCAGATCGATCTTGACCGGCTCGCCGGGCAGGTGCCCTACCGCCCTGGTGGGGCACGGGAGTGGGCGGGGGCGCTCGCCGAGCTCCTCGGCGCTCGGTGCGGGTTCATGGGAACGCCCGCCGACTACCAGCGCCTGGAGTCCTCCCTCCTGCACGAGGTGCTGCGGCGCCGACGCGGCCTGCCGATCCTGCTCTCGGTGGTGTGGATCGAGGTGGCGCGCCGGGCGGGCGCGCCCGTCTACGGCGTCGCGCTGCCCGGTCACTTCGTGGTCGGCTTCGGCCCCCGTGACGAGCAGGTGCTCACCGACCCGTTCGCCGGCGGGCGGCTCCTGACGGGCAAGGACGCGGAGCAGCTCGTCGCCGGGGCGTCGGGCGGCACGGTGTCCCCCTCGATGCTGACGCCCACCGATCCGCTGAACATCGTGCTGCGGATCCTCAACAACATCCGCGCGTGGGCGGCGGCCCGCCCCGAGCGCTCGGACGTCGCGCTCTGGGCCGTCGAACTCTCCCTCCTGCTGCCCGCGCACCCGGCTCGCCTGCGTTACGAGCGGGCCCAACTCCTCGTACAGCGCGGTGACTTCCTCGCGGGCGCGGCAGAGCTGGAGACGTACGCCGACGTGGTGACTGCGGTGGAGCCGACCACCGCTGACCGCGTACGGGACCAGGCGCGGGCCGCCCGGGCGATGCTCAACTAGAGACCCGCGGCGGACTAGAGGCCCGCAGCGGTCGACCAGGCCGGGGCCTTCCACCGCGGGCCAACGCGGTCGACAAGGTCCTCAAAAAGGGGCCCGGACGTATCCCTGACCGACGGGGGCGACAGCGCGAGGTAGATCGGAGCGCTATCGATCGGCCGGGCAGGGCACGAAGGACCTATGCACCCCCAATCCCCGGAGCGGCGATACCTCTTCGCCGATCAGGCCCGGTCCGCGCGGCCCGATCTCGCGCAGCTGTGCCTGTTGATCGGAGCGGAGGCGGACCCGGATCTCGACGACGCCGGCATCCGCGCGGCGCGGCACATCCTCGACCGGCTCGCCGACCAGCTCGCCAAGCGGTTGGCCGAGCGACCGCCGGACCAGGCCGACGGCCCCCTGTCCTGGGCACTCGCGCTGTCCGAACTCCTGGGCGCGCGCTACGGGTTCAAGGGCAGGCCCGGCGACTACCAGCACCTTCGCTCCTTGCTGCTGCACGAAGTGCTGCGCAGGCGCAGAGGCCTGCCCATCCTCCTGTCGGTGGTGTGGATCGAGGTGGCCCGGCGCGCGGGCGTCCCCGTCCACGGGGTGGCCCTGCCCGGCCACTTCGTGGTCGGCTTCGGCGCGCGCGACGAGCAGGTCCTCGCCAATCCGTTCGCCGGAGGTCCCGTACTTCCCTACCCGGACGCGGAGTTACTGGTGGCGGGCGCCACGGGCGCGCCGCTCGTGCCGTCGATGCTGAGCCCCGCGGGGCCCCTCGACATCGTCCTGCGCGTCCTCAACAACGTCCGCGCGTGGGCGGCGGCCCGCCCCGAGCGCTCGGACGTCGCGCTCTGGGCGGTCGAACTCTCCCTCCTGCTGCCCGCGCACTTGGATCGACTGCACTACGAGCGGGCCCAACTCCTCGTACAGCGAGGTGACTTCCTGACCGGTGCCATGGAGATCGAGACGTACGCCGACGCCCTTGCCGCCAGCGACGAGGTGACCGCGGTGCGACTGCGCCGGGAGGCGCATGGTGCGCGGGCGATGCTGAACTGAGGGAAGCGGCAGGGCGGTTCAGAGCCAGCCCTTGTCCCGGGCGACGTTGACCGCCTCGGCGCGGTTGCGTACGGCCAGCTTCTGGATGGCCGTGGAGAGGTAGTTGCGGACCGTGCCCGCGGAGAGGTGCAGGGCCGTCGCCAGTTCGGCGTTGGTGGCGCCGTCCGCCGCCGCGCGCAGGACCTCGCGCTCGCGGTCGGTCAGCGGGTTCGCTCCCCCGGCGAGCGCCGCCGCCGCGAGCGTGGGGTCGATGACCCGGTCGCCCGCGAGGACCTTGCGGATCGCGTCGGCGAGCTGGGCCGCGGGCGCGTCCTTGACCAGGAAGGCGTCGGCGCCTGCCTCCATGGCGCTGCGGAGATAGCCGGGGCGGCCGAACGTGGTGAGGACCACGATCTTCAACTCGGGGAACTCCGCGTGGAGTTCGGCCGCCGCCTCGATGCCCGTCCTGCCCGGCATCTCGATGTCGAGCAGCGCCACGTCCACCGCGTGCTCGCGCGCCGCGGCGAGCACCTCGTCGCCGCGGGCCACCTGGGCCACCACCTCGATGTCCGGCTCAAGGCCGAGCAGCGCCGCAAGCGCCTCGCGGACCATCGACTGATCCTCGGCGAGGAGCACCCTCACGGCGGCGCCCGCACTGTTCGTACTCATGCGGAGGATCCTAGAGCCGAAGATCCCGAGGCGGAGCCGCCGGTCCCGCCACCCGCGCCCTCGTCCAGCGGCTCCGTGGGCTCCGTGGGCTCCGTGGGCTCCAGCGGCACCCGCGCCGTGAGTCGGAAACCCCTCCGCGCGCCGGGCCCCACGTCGAGGACACCGCCGACCGCCTCCACGCGCTCGGTCAGGCCCGTCAGACCGTTGCCCTGGGCGGCGGCAGAACCGCCTGTGCCGTCGTCCTCCACCGACAGTTCGATGACAGGGCCGTCCAGGGTGTGCCGGGACGTGAACGCCACCGTGCAGCGGCGCGCACCGCTGTGCCGCACGACATTGGTCACCGCCTCGCGCAGCGCCCAGGCCAGCACCGTCTCCCCCTTCTCGCCGGGCAGCACCGCGGGCGCCTCCAGCGGTACGTCGGCCACGACACCGGCGGCGGTGAGCGCCGTGCGGGCACCCGCGAGCTCGCCGGTGAGGGTGCGCCTGCGGTAGCCGGAGACCGCCTCGCGCACGTCCACCAGGGCCTGGCGGCTGACCTGCTCGATGTCCGCCACCTGCTGCGCGGCCTTGTCGGGGTGGACCGGGAGCATCCGCCCGGCCAGCTCGCTCTTCAGCGTGATCAGGGAGAGCGAGTGGCCCAGGAGGTCGTGCAGATCGCGGGCGAGCCGCAGCCGCTCCTCATTGGCGGCCAACTGGGCGACGGTGGCCCGCGCCTGGCGCAGCTCGATCGTCGTACGGACCAGCTCGCGCACCCCGGTCATCGCGAAGCCTGCCAGGACGGTGAGAACGCCGAGGCTGCCGAGCAGGTCCGCCACGCTGTCGGTGCGCAGACCGACCAGGATCATCACGCCGGTGACGGCCGGGATGGCCCACGCCGCGTGCCGCATCGGAAGCACGGCCCCGGCGGACACGGCCACGTACACGAAGAGCCCCAGCCAGGGCGTGCCGAAGGCGAAGGAGAGGGTGACGGCCAGCACGATCAGCACCCCGAACGACACGTGCACCACACGCCACTCGAACACCTTGGAGGTGTAGCGGAAGACCAGGGTCAGATAGCAGAGCACGAAGGCCACGAGCCCCAGCCAGCCGAACACCTTGGCCGCGCCGCCGCGGTCCGCCCGCAGCAGGTCCTGCACCGGACTGGCCAGGAAGACCAGCCAGATCCCGATCCACAGCGACTTGGTGAGCAGCTGACGGCGGTCCGCCACGGGGCGGCCGAAGCTCTTCAGGGGGTGGCCGGGCTCGGCGCAGTCGGTGTCGTTCACGCCTTCGATGTGTCCTTCCGGTACAGCCATGCCGCGCCGCCGGCGAAGAGGACGAAGTACCCGACGAGGAGCGCGATGTCCTTCGTGTGCGGGGCGTCGCCCAGTTCGATGGCCTGTCCGAGGGCAGCGTACGCATGCGTCGGCAGCCAGGTGGCGATGGAGCTCAGCCACTGCGGGAAAGTGGCCGTGGGCATCCACAGGCCGCCGAGCACGGAGAGCCCGAAGTACACGATCATCGTGATCGGGCGGACGGCGTCGCCGGTCGCGAGATAGCCGATGGCCACGCCGAGCGCGGCGAAGCAGAGGCTGCCCGCCCAGATCGCTCCGGTCAGGGCCAGCCACTGCCAGGCATCGAGGCGTACGTCCTTGACCGCCGCGGCGACCACGAACACCACGACGATCGAGGGCAGGCTGACCACGGCGGCGCTCGCGGTCTTCGCGATGACGTAGCCGCGCCCCGGCAGGCTCGTCAGACGCAGCTGGCGGACCCAGCCGCTCTCGCGCTCCTTGGCGATGCGCTCGCTGTTGCCCATGAGGACGGCGGTGAGCGCGCCGAACGACGCCATCGACACCATGAAGAAGGCGGGCAGCGCGAGCCCCGTGTCGCCCACCATCTCCGTGCTGTCCTGGCCGCCCGCGATGATCAGGAAGAGCATCGAGGGGTAGATCACCGAGAAGAACAGGAACTTCTTGTTGCGCAGGGAACGGATGATCTCCAGCTTGGTCAGCGTCATGCCTTGGCCTCCTCGGCTGCGGTGATCGCCACGAAGGCCTGTTCGAGGCCGAGGCCCGCGACCTCAAGATTGCGGGGGTAAAGGCCGAGCCCGTACAGCGCGTGCACGGTGGCGTCGGCGTCCGTCGACTGGAGCCGTACGGTGTGGCCGGACACGTCGGCGGCGGTCAGGAACGGCAGTGCGCGGAGCTTCTCCGTGAGCGCGGTGTCCGTTCCGGGGAGCCCTGACTCCGGGAGCCCTGACTCCGGGAGCCCTGACTCGGCGAGCTCGGACTCGGCGAGATCGAGCTCGGGGAGATCGAACGAGATCTTCCGCGCCCCGGCCTTCGCCTTGATCTCGGCGGCCGTGCCGTCCGCGAGGAGACGACCGCGGTGCAGGACGAGGACCCGGTCCGCGATCGCGTCGGCCTCCTCAAGGTAGTGCGTGGCGAACAGGACCGTACGGCCCTGGTCCGCCTGTTCGCGCATGGTGGCCCAGAAGGCCTGGCGCACGGTGACGTCCATGCCGGTGGTCGGCTCGTCCAGGACGATCAGGTCGTTCGCGCCCGCGGTCGCGAGTGCGAAGCGGACGCGCTGTTCCTGGCCGCCGGAGAGCTTGTCGACCTTCCGGTCGGCGAGCTGGGTGAGGCCCGCCGCGGCCAGCACGTCGTCCGTGCGGTAGGGCCTGGGGTGCAGATCGCAGGCGAGCCGCACCAGCTCGCGGATGGTGACCTCCCCCATCAGGCCGCCGCTCTGCAACATTGCGCCGACCCTGCCCGCGGTGATCGCCTCGCGCGGGCTCGTGCCGAAGACCCGCACGGAGCCGCTGTCCGCGCGCCGCAGGCCGAGGAGAAGGTCGAGGGCGGAGGACTTGCCCGCGCCGTTCGGCCCGAGGAGCGCGACCGTCTCGCCGGGGTGGAGGTCGAGCGTGAGGTCGTCCACCGCGCGGACGTCCCCGTAGCTTTTGGTCACCTTCTCGAAGCTCACCGCGGTGACGGGCGGTGCTGCGGTCGTCGTCATGTGGTCCATCGTCGCCAGAAGGCGGTCGATGGCGGCAGTGTCGTGTGTGCCGAGTGCGGGATGACAGATGTCATGTCGTGCCGTGCCGTTTCGTGTCATGCCGTGCCACGGCATGCGTAAGGCCGGGCGGTTCACTCCTGTGAACCGCCCGGCCTCCGCCTGCCCAGATGTACCGGATGTACCGGATATACCGGCTGTACGAGAATCAGCCGGTGTGTACGGGAATCAGCTGCCGTTGGTCTCGATCACGCCGATCCGCTCCGCCGGCGTCTTGCCGATCAGCGCCTTGTTCATCGCCTGAGCCACGTCCGTCGGCTGGACCGGCGTCTTGTCGCCGTTGCCGCGCTGGATCAGGATGCCGTCGAAGACGTTGCCGTAGAGCTTCTTGAGCTCGGCGGTGTTGTAGTGCACCTGCAGCGTGCCGTTCTTCAGCACCTGCGTCTCGAGCACCTTCGGCAGCGACTTGGCCGGGCCGAACGGAATCGACGCGTTGCCCGCCTTGATCGTGACGTTGGAGGACATGGCGGGCTTCGCGAAGCGCGTCATGAACTTGTCGACCTCGGCGTTCGCGACGGTCGGCTTGCGCGTGGTGGTGGGCACCTGGACCGTGCCCGCGCTGCCGGTCGCGACCTGCTTCTCGTACGCCTGCGAGACGGCCTTCGTCGACGCGGCGACGTCGATGCCCTTGCCCTCCTTGCCGTACACGGGGACGGCCTTGCCGGGCACGAACTGGACCGAGCCCTCCTTGGCCGAGCCCGAGCCGCCCGCGGCGCGCTCCAGGGCGGCCGCCAGCTTCTCCTCGTCCACGGGCATGACCGGCTCGGCGACGCGCTCGCCGCCGAAGAGCGATCCGATCACCGAGACGGGGTTGTAGTCACTGCCCGCCGCCTCGCGGACGGTTGCCTGGCTGTCCAGGGTCAGGCCCGCCTGGTCCGGCTTGAGCGTGACCGCTTCGCCGTCGACCGACAGCTTCAGGGGCTTGGTGACGCGCTCGCCGATCTCCGCGTCGAGCTTCTTGACGGCCTCGTCTCGCGTACCGCCGCCGATGTCGACGCCGAGCACGGTGGTGCCCTTCGGTACGTCGGCGTGGTTCATCAACAGACCGGCGCCGTAAGCACCGCAGGCGACGACGACCACGAGGGCGCCCACGAGAACGAGCTTGTTGCGCCCCTTCTTCTTGGCCGGGGCCGCGGCGACGGGCACGTTCGGCTGCACCGGCTCGGGCAGCTTGGGCGGGGTGTGCGGCACGGGTCCGTCGGTCTGCGGGCCCGCGGGGAACGGTGAGTTCTGTGCGGGCGGTACGACGGGGATGCCGCTGGTCAGGGTGTCGCCGGAGACGTTCGTACCGGGCGAGGGCGCGCTCGGGCCGCCGGGGATGGAGCCGGGGCCGCCGTGCACCGGGCCCGCCTTCTGCGGGGTGAGGATGGCGGTGTCGTCGCCCATGACGGGGGCGCCCGTGCCCGCGCCCGAACGGGCGGCGGGGTTGGCCGGGTTGGGGCGCTTGCCCGGGTTGCCGGGGCCGCCCGAGTTCGGCGGGGCCATCGGGTTCGCCCGGCCTGCCGGATTGGCCTGGTTCGCCGGGTCGGAGGGGTTGGCCCGGGCGGCCGGGTTCGGCGCCATCGGGCCGTCACCGGTCACCGGTCCGCTGGTCGGGCCCGAGGGACCGCGGGCACCGTCGCCGCCTACGCCTCCCGCGCCTCCTGCACCTCCCGTGCCTGCGGAGAAGTACGGCAGGTCCCCGCGCTGAGGGTCGCCGCCGCCCTGCGGCGCACCCGCGCCGAGCGGGCCCGACGCCACAGCACCGGACACGTCGAAGGAGCCCGTACCGGAGCCGCCCGCTCCAGAACCAGCGGACGGACCGGTTGACGGACCAGTTGACGGACCGGTCGACGAACCAGCGGACGGACCGGCGGACGAACCGGCCGCCCCGGACATGCCGTTCCCGCCGATGGTGCCGCCGCTCTTGCGCGGCGCGAACCAGTCGCTCGTCTTCTCCTCCGGCGCTGCGGCAGGGGACGAAGGACCGGCGGCGGACGGCGCGGCGGGCGCGGAGCCCGAACCGGACGTCCCGGCGGAACCGGAACCCCCGGCACCGTTCGCGGACCCCGGACGCCCCGCGCCGTCCCCGGCGTCGGATCCGTCCGCGGCGCGGCCCGTGTCCTGCGGACGCCGCGCGTTCACGTCGCTGCTCGCGACGGGCGTGCGCATGACGACCGGCGGGATGGGCCGCGACCCGGGGATGTTGATCCGGACGCGCGTGGTCAGCGTGGTCTCGGTCTTGGGCTCGTCGGGCCGCTCTTCGGCGGCCTGCCGCTGCGCGCCCTCCACGGCACCGTCCGACCCGGCGCCCTGCGCCGGGGAGCCGTACGGCGGCGTCCCCGAGGGGTAAGCGGCTCCACCGCGCCCCTGGGGCCCGGAGGACGAACTGTCAGTTTCACGACTCAAGGCAGGTTCTCCCGGTTGGCTCCGCCGCCCGTCTCGACCTCACTCGGGCGGCTCGGCGGCGCGCACCACCATACTGGCCGCCGTCGGCACTCATTCTGTGACCGCCGTCAAACCCGTGTGGGACACGGGCTGAAGTGGTACGTCACTTGCCAAGTCGGGCGGCGGGCCCGCCTGGTTGCGGCCGCAGACCGAGGGTGGCACACATCACAGCGACCGCCATTCCGCCGAGCAGGAAGGCGTACGAACCAAGTCCGGCGCCGAAGAGGAAGTCCCCCTCGGGCCGACTGGCCGTGAGCAGTATGACGGCGACGAGCCAGCCCGCCGCCGGCGCCACCGCCCCCGCTCTGCCGCCGATGGCCCGCACCCCTCCGTGGAAGAGTCCGGCGGCCCCGACGAGCGCGAGCAGCAACCCGCCCGGGAACCAGCCCCCTTGGACGAGCGCGCCGGCCACGCCGACGGCCGCACCGAGCACGAAGAGCCCCGCACAGGCGGCAAGACGGCCGAAATCGAGCGGCTGGGCGAGCGCGCTGCCCCCCGGGGGCGGAGTCACGGAGGACGACCCCCCGGAAGACCTGGAAGACCCGGAAGACCTGGAAGACGGCCCCGCGGACGATGTCGCACGCGAACGAGTACTCACAGCGCCGTCACCCCTCCGTGCCCCGCACCGCGCACCGCGCCGTCGAGCCCCGCGAACAGGTCCGTCTCACGCTCGCCGTCCACCGCACCGGCTACTCCTCGCACCAACTCGTAGTACTCCACATCAAAGATCGGCTGCGCGAGCCCGTTCGACAGGACGAAGAGCGGGCCCTGCACCTCGATCTGCGTGGCGTGCGCGCGCATCGCCGCCGCCTTCGCCTGTGCGAAATCCGTCCCGTCGATCTCCGCCGTGATCCGTTCGTCGTCCGTCACACCTGGCACGTCCGCGACCACACCGGGGGTCGTGAACGGAGAGTGCCGCAGGGCGCCCTCCATCCACCGGAACCGCTCTTCGACGACGGAGCGCGGCGCACGGTTCCAGTAGATCTTGTCGATGGTGTGCGGCGCGCCGAGATCCGCGCGGAAGGCGCCCTCGGCCGCGAGGTCCGCGGCGCGCATCGCGACCCGGTGGGCCTGGATGTGATCGGGGTGGCCGTATCCGCCGTCCGGGTCGTACGTCACCAGGACCTGCGGGCGCACCTCGCGGATCACCTCGACGAGGTCCGCCGCCGCGGCGTCGAGATCGGCGGACCAGAAGGCGCCCGCCCGGTGGTTCTGCTCGATGCCCATCATCCCGGAGTCGCGGTAACGCCCGGTGCCGCCGAGGAAGCGGTGGTCGGTGACCCCCAGCTCCTTCATCGCGGCGGCCAGCTCGCCGATGCGCTGCGGGCCGAGCACGTCCTCGCGGTCGGCCGCGAGATGGGCGAGCTCGGGCGGGATGACCTCGCCCTCCTCGCCCAGCGTGCAGGTCACCAACGTGACATGGGCACCGTCGGCCACGTACGCGGCCATCGTCGCGCCATTGTTGATCGACTCGTCGTCGGGGTGCGCGTGCACGAGCAGCAGACGCCGGGCGGGCAGTTCCGTCATGGGACCACCCTACGAGCACCCCGCGCACTGATCAGAACGTACTGCGCACCGATCAGAACGTGCCGCGAACGGATCAGAACTTAATGTCGCCGATCATCCCCGCCACGTTGGTCGTCAGCTCGTTGATCGTCGGCGCGATGGAGGAGCTCGCCAGATAGAAGCCGAGCAGTACACAGACGATCATGTGGCCGGCTTTCAATCCTGACTTCTTGATCAGCAAGAAGACAATGATCGCCAGTAGCACCACCGCCGAAATCGAGAGTGCCACGACGGTCACCTCCAAGTCCCAGACCCTGCACCAGTGCGGACGCCAGCAGGTACATACCCACTAAGCGCTACGGATCATAACTATCCGTGGGTCCGCATGAGTCGGAGCACGGCAGCACAAGGGGGCGCATGCCCCATAGGCTCGGAGGATGACCACCGAGACGCCCGCCACCGCCGGGCACGCCGAGAGCCAGACGCAGCGGCTCTCCTTCCCTCGCCTGCACGCCCGCACGCAACGCTTCACTCTCGGTGCGCCCCGCGCGTTCACGGTGGCGCCTGACGGGTCCCGCATCGCCTTCCTGCGCTCGTCGTCCGGCACGGACCGGGCCAACCAGCTCTGGGTCCTCGACCTTGAGGACGGCGCGGTCGAGCGGGTCGCGGCCGACCCCGGGGCGCTCCTGAAAGGCGCCACCGAGCGCCTCTCCGCCGAGGAACGCGCCCGCCGTGAGCGCAGCCGCGAGGGCGGTGCGGGCATCGTGGGGTACGCGACGGACTCGGCGGTGGAACTCGCCGCCTTCACGCTCTCCGGGCGGCTCTTCGCGGCGGAGCTGCGCGCGGGCACGGCACGCGAACTGCCCGCCCCCGCCCCGGTGATCGACCCCCGCCCCTCGCCCGACGGCCGCCACATCGCGTACGTCGCCGAGGGCGCCCTGCGGGTCACGGGCGCCGACGGGACGGGCGACCGTGCCCTCGCCGCGCCGGAGCCGGACTCCGCCGAGAAGGAGACCGTGACGTACGGCCTCGCGGAGTTCATCGCGGCCGAGGAGATGCAGCGTTCGCGGGGCTTCTGGTGGTCGCCCGAATCGGACCGCCTCCTTGTCGCACGCGCCGACGACGCCCCTGTGCGGCGCTGGTGGATCGCCGATCCGGCGCACCCCGAGACGGAGCCCACGCGGGTCGCGTACCCGGCGGCGGGCACGGCCAACGCGGATGTACGCCTCTTCGTCGTGACCCTGGACGGCGCGCGCACCGAGGTGATGTGGGACCGCGCCCGCTACCCGTATCTGGCGCGGGTGCACTGGTCGTCGGCCGGGGCGCCGCTGCTCCTCGTCCAGTCCAGGGACCAGCTCAGCCAGCTCTACCTGGCGGTCGACCCGGACGACGGATCGACCCGTATGGTGCACGCGGAAGAGGACCCGCAGTGGCTGGAACTGTTCCCCGGCGCCCCCTCCTGGTCCCCCAGCGGCCGCCTTGTGCGGATCGTGGACGAGGGCGGCGCGCGGGTCCTGGCCGTAGGCGAACGCCCACTCACGGGACCCCAGTTGCACGTTCGCGCGGTGCTCGACGTGGCGGACGACGATGTCCTGATCTCGGCGTCGGCGGGTGCGGCCGCCCCCGTCCCTGAGACCGGCGAGGTGCACGTCTACCGCGTCAACGAACTGGGAGTCGAGCGCGTCTCCGCCGAACCCGGGGTGCACTCGGCGGTGCGCGCGGGCGGCCTCACGGTCCTCGTGTCGGCCACCCTCGACCAGCCGGGCGCCCGTGTCCAGGTACTGCACGAGGGCAAGCAGGTGGCGACCGTCGCCTCATACGCACAGCATCCGGGGCTCACACCGCGCGTGACTCTCACCGAGGGGGGCGCACGCAAGATCCCGTGCGCCGTTCTGCTCCCCAGGGACTACGAGGAGGGCTCGGGCCCGCTGCCCGTGCTCCTCGACCCGTACGGCGGCCCGCACGGCCAGCGGGTCCTCGCCGCCCACAATCCCTACCTCACGTCCCAGTGGTTCGCCGACCAGGGTTTCGCGGTGGTCATCGCGGACGGCCGGGGCACTCCGGGGCGCTCCCCCGCCTGGGAGAAGGAGATCCGGCGGGACTTCACGCTCACCCTGGACGACCAGGTGGACGCGCTCCAGGGCCTGGCCGCGTCCTTCCCCCTCGACCTCGACCGGGTCGCCATCCGGGGCTGGTCCTACGGCGGTTACCTCGCCGGGCTCGCGGTCCTGCGCCGTCCCGACGTCTTCCACGCGGGGGTGGCGGGGGCGCCGGTGACGGACTGGCAGCTGTACGACACGCACTACACGGAGCGGTACCTGGGAAACCCCGGTGAGGACCCCACGCCGTACGCCCTGAGCTCTCTGGTCACCGAGGAGGGCCTCGTTACGCCCGAGGTGCCGCACCGCCCTCTGATGATCGTGCACGGCCTCGCGGACGACAACGTGGTGGTGGCGCACGCGCTGCGCCTGTCGTCGGCGCTGCTGGCGGCCGGCCGCCCGCACGAGGTGCTCCCGCTCTCCGGGGTCACGCACATGACTCCGCAGGAACAGGTGGCGGAGAACCTGCTGCTGCTTCAGGTGGACTTCCTGAAGCGCTCGCTGAACCTGGCGTAGGCGCGGCGATCGGCCGGGGCGACATGGCGAACCCCGGCCGATCTACGGCACCCGCACGGCCGTACGCGGCTCAGCCTGCCGGGTGCGTATATCGCGGGGGCGACGGGGTGGTTGCCCGCGTGTTAAGCACATCACCGGCTCCGCCGAGCTTGTCGGGGGTCCAGGGGGCGGAGCCCCATGGTTTCGGGTTCGGGAAGGGGCGGGATCGGGGAAAGCCCCGCAGGGCCCCCTACGGAACCACTTGCTTCTCCTCAGCGAAGTGACAAGCCGAGTCGTGCGCGGCGGGCCCCCCGTCAAAGCGGAACTCCGCCGGAACGGCCAGCTCGGGCACCTCCAGCGCACACCGCTCCCGCGCCTTCCAGCACCGCGTGCGAAACCGGCACCCCGACGGCGGATTGGCGGGCGAAGGCACATCCCCGCTCAGGATGATCCGCTCCCGGTGCTCCCGCGCCGCGGGATCGGGCACCGGCACGGCGGAGAGCAGCGCCTGCGTGTACGGATGCGTCGGATGCTCGTAGATCTCCTCGTCGGAGCCGATCTCGACGATCCGCCCCAGGTACATCACGCCCACCCGGTCGGAGATGTGCCGCACGATCGACAGGTCGTGGGCGATGAACACGTACGACAGGTCGAAGTCGTTCTGCAGCTGGTCGAGGAGGTTGACGACCTGCGCCTGCACCGACACGTCGAGCGCGGAGACCGGCTCGTCGGCCACGATGATCTCGGGCCGCAGCGCGAGACCCCGCGCGATCCCGATCCGTTGGCGCTGGCCGCCGGAGAACTGGTGCGGATAGCGGTTGATGTACTCGGGATTCAGCCCGACCACGTCAAGCAGCTCCTGCACCCGCTGCCGCCGCGACCCCTTGGGAGCGACCTCGGGATGGATCTCGTAGGGCTCCCCGATGATGTCGCCGACCGTCATACGGGGATTGAGCGACGTGTACGGATCCTGGAAGACCATCTGGATGTTGCGGCGCACGGCCTTCAGCGCCCGCCCGGAGAGCTTGCTGATGTCCTCGCCCTTGTAGCGGATCTCGCCCGCCGTGGGCCGCTCCAGATTCACCAGCATCTTCGCGACCGTCGATTTCCCGCAGCCGGACTCCCCCACGATGCCGAGCGTCTCGCCCCGCCCGAGGTCGAAGTCGACGCCGTCGACGGCCTTGACCGCGCCGACCTGCTTGCGGATGACGATGCCCTGGGTGAGCGGGTAGTGCTTGACCAGACCTCGCACCTGGAGGATCGGCTCACGGCCCGACGCCGATCCGTGCGCGGCGAAGTCGTTCTCGGCCCGCGCCTTGTCCATCAGCTGCCGTGCGGTCTCGCCCTCCTCCTCAAGCTGCTTCTTGCTGACGTGCTCACCGTGCGGCATCGAGCGTCTCCTTCCAGAAGTGGCAGGCGCTCCGGCGGTCGGCGGCGAGGCCGTCGTACGCCACGTCATAGAGCGGCGGCACATCGGTCCTGCAGACGTCCTGTGCCATCGGGCAGCGGGGGTTGAAGGCGCAGCCCGGCGGGATGTGCATGAGGTTGGGCGGCAGGCCCTTGATCGCGTAGAGCTCCTGGCCCTTCTGGTCGAGGCGCGGGATGGATTCCAGGAGGCCGCGCGTGTACGGGTGCGCGGGGGCCCTGTAGATCTCGTGGACGGGGGCCTTCTCGACGATGCGGCCCGCGTACATGACGGCGATGTTGTCGGCGACGTCCGCCACCACGCCCAGGTCGTGGGTGATGAGGATCAGGCCCATGTGCAGCTCGCGCTGGAGCTCGGCGAGGAGGTCCATCACTTGGGCCTGGACGGTGACGTCCAGGGCCGTCGTGGGCTCGTCGGCGATGATCAGCTTCGGTTCGAGCGCCATCGCCATGGCGATCATGATGCGCTGGCGCATGCCGCCGCTGAACTGGTGCGGGTACTGCCCGACGCGTTCCTTCGCGGCCGGGATGCGTACCCGGTCCATCAGCTCGATCGCCTTGGCCTTGGCGTCCTTGCGGGACATCCCCTGGTGGACGACGTACATCTCACCGAGCTGCTGGCCGACGCTGAGCACGGGGTTGAGGGACGACAGGGCGTCCTGGAAGATCATCGCCATGCCCGCGCCACGCGTCTTGCGCCGCTCCTCCGTCTTGAGCTTCAGGAGGTCCTGGCCCTTGAAGAGGATCTCGCCGCCGGTGATCTTCCCGGGCGGCATGTCGAGGATGCCCATGATGGCCTGCGCGGTCACGGACTTGCCGGACCCGGACTCGCCGAGCACGGCGAGCGTCTCGCCCTCGGCGACGCTGTAGTCGACGCCGTTGACGGCCTTGGCGACGCCGTCCCTGGTCCTGAACTCCACGTGCAGATCGCGCACTTCGAGCAGCTTGGACGCCCCCGGGGCGGACGCCCCTGATGCCTCGGATGCCACGGTTGCCATGGGCGCCTACCTCAGCTTCGGGTCGAGGGCGTCGCGCACCGCGTCGCCGAGCATGATGAACGCGAGCACGGTGATCGCAAGGGCTCCCGCGGGCCAGAGCAGCATGTGCGGGGCGTTGCGGATGTACTGGGATGCGGCCGAGATGTCGATGCCCCAGCTCACGGTCGGCGGCTTCAGACCCACACCGAGGTACGAGAGGGTCGCCTCCAGGGCGATGTACGTGCCGAGCGCGATGGTGGCCACCACGATGACCGGCGCGATCGCGTTCGGCGCGATGTGCCTCAGCAGCATCCGCGAGTTGGAGGCGCCGAGCGCGCGCGCCGCCTGGACGTAGTCGTTCTGCTTGGCGGTGATCACGGATCCGCGGGCGATGCGCGAGAGCTGCGGCCAGCCGAGGAGCACCATGAAGCCGATCACCGGCCAGACGGTGCTGCTGGTGACGACGGACAGGAGCACCAGGCCGCCGAGCACGACCGGGATGGCGAAGAAGACGTCGGTGATCCGGGAGAGGATCGCGTCCCAGACCCCGCCGAAGAACCCCGCGAGCCCGCCGAGCACGCTGCCCAGGATCGCGACACCGAGCGTGGCGCAGACGCCGACGGTGACCGAGGCGCGGGCTCCGTAGACGGTCCGCGTGTAGACGTCGCAGCCTTGTCCGTCGAAGCCGAAGGGATGGCCCGGCTGGGAGCTCTGTTCCCTCTTCGCCAGGTCGCAGGAGAGCGGGTTGCCGGAGGCGATCAGGGACGGCCAGATCGCGATGAGCACCAGGAAGAGGACGACGAGGCTCGAGATGATGAAGACCGGGTTGCGGCGCAGTTCGCGCCAGGCGTCGGACCACAGGCTGCGGGCGGGGACCGAGGGATCGGTTCCGCCCGGTCCGCCGGGGTCCTTCTCCAGGGTGGTCCCCTCGGTCGCCGCGAGGTCCATCGCGCCCCCGGCACCGGTCGGGGCGATGGACCCGTCTTGCTCCTGCGGTTCAGGCATAGCGGATCCTCGGGTCGAGTACGGCGTACAGCAGGTCGACGACCAGGTTGGCCACCAGGAAGACCAGGACCAGGACGGTCACGAAGCCGACGACGGTCTGGCTGCTCTGGCGGAGAATCCCCTGATAGAGCTGGAATCCGACACCGTGGATATTGAAGATCCGCTCGGTGACGATCGCACCGCCCATCAGTGCGCCGATGTCCGTGCCGATGAAGGTGACCACCGGGATGAGTGAATTGCGCAGCAGATGCCGGGTGATGACGCGGCGCCTCGGAAGCCCCTTCGCGATGGCAGTACGGACGTAATCGGCGCGACGGTTCTCGGCGATGGAGGTGCGGGTGAGACGGGTCACGTACGCCAGCGACACCGAGGCGAGAACGAGCCCCGGCACGATGAGTTCGTTGACGGGCGCCTCCGAGGAGACGGAGGGTTTCATCACCCCCCATTCGACGCCGAGGAGCAGCTGTAGAAGCAGGCCGGTGACGAAGGTGGGAATGGCGATGACGACGAGCGTCAGAAGCAGGACGACGGTGTCGACGGGACGCCCGCGCCGCAGCCCGGTCACGACCCCGAGCGAGATTCCGATGACGATCTCGAAGACGATGGCGACGAGGGTCAGCCGAATCGTGAGCGGGAAGGCCGTCGACATCAGCTCGGTGACCTTCTGCCCGTTGAAGGCGGTACCGAAGTCACCGGTGAAGACATTGCCCATGTACGTCAGATACTGCTGCCACACGGGCTTATCGAGGCCGAACTCCTTCTTCAGCTGGACGGCCGTCGCGGGATCGCACTTGCGGTCCCCGCACAGGCCCGCGATGGGGTCGCCCATCACGTTCACCATCAGGAAGATCAGCAGCGTCGCGCCGAAGAAGACCGGGATCATCTGCAGCAGACGCCGGATCACATAACGTCCCATGAGGGGCTCCGGAAGTAATGGGAGCGGGGGGGGGGGGGGGGGGGGGGGGGGGGGGGGGGGGGGGGGGTGGGTGGGGGGGGGGGGGGGGGGGGGGGGGGGGGGGGGAGGGGGTGTCGCCCACGAGAGAGAAA
>NZ_JBVIHP010000007.1:0-83038 GCF_055570235.1 Streptomyces sp. NPDC031274
CCCCCCCCCCCCCCCCCCCCCCCCCCCCCCCCCCCCCCCCCCCCCCCCCCCCCCCCCCCCCCCCCCCCCCCCCCCCCCCCCCCCCCCCCCCCCCCACCGCCATGTCTGCTTCACGCGGTCCCTCTGAGACTTTCGGCGATCTCCCGCAACGCCGCCGTCGTACGGACCAGCAGACCGGGCCCGAACGTGATGCGCGTGGCGCCGAGTCGGCCGAGATCCGACAGGGAAGGACCGTCCGGCTTCGCGCCCACATTGACGGGGCCGTCGATACCCGCCCGCAGCCGCGGCAGCACCTCGGGCGGCGCGAAGATCGGATAGACGCAGTCCGCGCCCGCCGCCACGTAGAGACGCGCCCGTTCGACGGCCTGCGCGGGGTCCGCGACACCCCGGACGAACGTGTCCACCCGGGCGTTGATGAACACCCGGTCGCCCGCGACGGAACGTACCTCCGCCAGCCAGTCCGCCTGCTCGCGCGGATCCTTCAGGGCCCCGCCCGACGAGTCCTCCAGGTTGCAGCCGACCGCGCCCGTCTCCAGGAGCCGCTCCACCAGCTCCTTCGGCGCCAGGCCGTAGCCGTCCTCGATGTCCGCGGACACCGGCACGGACGCGGAGACCGACCGCACGATCCGGGCCACCGCCGCGAACATCTCGTCCGGCGGCACCTCACCGTCCGCGTACCCCAGCGACGCCGCGACCCCCGCGCTCGGCGTGGCGAGGGCCGGGAATCCGGCCTCCTCGAAGACCCGCGCGCTGGCCGCGTCCCACGGCCCGGGAAGGACCAGCGGGTCACCGGGCGCGCGCCCCTGATGCAGCGAGCGGAAATCGTCCACGAGGCTCATGGCGTGTACCCGCCCGGCTCGATGCGGCGGCTGACCATCAGCCGGTTCCAGCTGTTGATGACGGTGATCACCCCGATGAGATGGGCGAGTTCGGCCTCGTCGAAGTGCTTGGCCGCCGCCTCGTACGCCTCGTCAGGGACGAACCCGTCCGTCAGGACGGTGACCGCCTCGGTCAGCGCGAGGGCGGCCCGCTCGCGCTCGCTGAAGAGCGCACCCGCCTCCGACCAGGCGTTGAGCAGCGCGATCCGCTTCGGCGTCTCGCCGTTCTTCACGGCGATGTCCATGTGCATGTCCAGGCAGAACGCGCAGGCGTTGATCTGCGAGGCCCGCATCATCACGAGCTCGGCGAGCACGGGGTCGCCGAGACCGCGCTTCGCGGCGGCGCTCACCCCGGCGAGGGCGGTCCCGACGCCCTTGTCGAGGTGGGAGGTCCGGGTGGGGGAGGCGTTGGCGCTCACTTGTGGTCTCCGGCCGTGTAGTGGCCCGGCGCCTGGCGCGTCGAGACGCCGAAGCGGTTCCACGCGTTGATGACCGTGATCGCGGCGATGAGCTGCGTCAGCTCCTCCTCCTTGAAGAGGGCCGCGGCCTTGTCGTACACGGCGTCCGGCACGAAGCCGTCCGTCAGGACGGTGATCGCCTCGGTCAGCTCAAGGGCGGCGATCTCCTTCGCCGTGTAGTAGTGCAGCGACTCCTCCCAGGCGCTGAGCTGGATGATCCGCTCGACGCTCTCGCCCGCCGCCAGGGCGTCCTTGCTGTGCATGTCGAGGCAGAGCGCGCAGTGGTTGAGCTGCGAGGCACGGATCTTGACGAGCTCCAGGATCACCGGGTCGACGCCCTTACGGGCGGCCGCGTCGAGCCGGACCATCGCTTTGAAGACCTCGGGGGCGTGCTGGTGCCAGTCGAGGCGGGGCGCGTGCTCGTGGAGGTATTCCGTGCTCTGTTCTTCGGTCCGTTCTTCAGTCCGTTCTTCGGTCCGGGTGTTCTCGTTCGTCGTCATGCCATCGACCGTACGACTCCAGTAGCCCAACGGTATGGTCCATTCTCATGGAAGATTCTTGGGCCACTTTGGGCGTCGACCTCCACTTGGAGACGAGCGGCGACGCGACGCGCTCCGGCGTGCGCAAGGGCCTCACGGACGCCCTGCGCGAGGCCGTGCGCGGCGGCAGGCTCGCCCCCGGAACGCGCCTGCCCTCGTCCCGCTCCCTCGCCGTCGACCTGGGCATCGCCCGCAACACCGTCGCCGACGCGTACGCGGACCTCGTCGCCGAGGGCTGGCTCACCGCCCGCCAGGGCTCGGGCACCCGCGTCGCCGAACGGGACGTGCCGCGCCCCGTCGAACCCGCACCGCGCCGCAGGGCCGCCGGCGGCCCGACGTACGACCTGAAGCCGGGCACCCCCGACCTCGCCTCCTTCCCGCGCGCCGCCTGGCTCAAGGCCGCCCGCCGGGCCATGTCCGCCGCCCCGAACGACGCGCTCGGCTACGGCGACCCGCGCGGCCGGATCGAGCTGCGCACCGCCCTCGCCGACTACCTCGCCCGAGCGCGCGGCGTGCACACGGACCCGGACCGCATCGTCATCTGCGCCGGGTTCGCGCAGGGGCTGAGGCTGCTCGGCGGTGTGCTGCGGGCGCGGGGCCTGCGGGAGATGGCGGTCGAGTCGTACGGCCTCGATGTGCACTGGAATCTGCTGAAGCGGGCGGGGCTGCGGACGAGGCCACTGGCTTTCGATGAACTTGGTACGTCTACGACTGAGTTGGGGTTGGGGTTGGGGTCCGGGGCGAGGACTGGGGCAGGCTCCGGCTCCGGTTCGGCGAAGGTGGCGCTCCTGACGCCCGCACATCAGTTCCCGATGGGGGACCCGCTGCACCCCGACCGGCGTGCGGCCGCCGTCGACTGGGCGCGGCGCGAGGGCGGACTGATCCTGGAGGACGACTACGACGGGGAGTTCCGCTACGACAGGCAGCCGGTGGGCGCGCTTCAGGGACTCGACCCCGACCGCGTGGTCTACCTCGGCACGGCGAGCAAGTCCCTGGCCCCCGGTCTCCGGCTCGGCTGGATGGTCCTTCCCGCGCCGATCGCCGCCGAGGTCATCGAGGCGAAGGGGGGCGCGGAATGGGAGTGCGGGGCGCTGGACCAGCTGACGCTCGCGGAGTTCATCACGTCGGGTGCGTACGACCGTCATGTGCGGGGCGCCCGCCTGCGCTACCGGCGCCGCCGGGACCAACTGGTCGCCGCTCTGGCCGCACGGGCGCCGGAGGTACGGGCCACGGGGATCGCAGCGGGCCTGCACGCGGTGCTCGAACTGCCGCCGGGAACCGAAAAGTCGGTGGTACAGGCGGCGAGCTGGCAACGCCTCGGAGTGCAGGGCCTGTCCGCCTTCCGCCACCCGGCCGCGCGGGTTCCGGGGCGGGACGCGCTGGTGGTGGGCTACGGGACGCCGCCGGATCATGCGTGGGCGGGGGCGTTGGACGCGTTGTGCAGGGTACTGCCGTAGGGCTTGGCACTCACTGGTGGCTGGGCCGGGATCGGGGGAACGCCCCGCAGGGATCGCCCTTACGCCCTTACGCCCTTACGTCCTTACGTCGCCTCCTCCACCGGCGAGCTCTCCGCAGGAGTCGGCGCCTCCCCGAACCGCGCCAACGCCAGCGCCCCCACCACGGCAACCACAAACCCGAGCACCGCGAGCCACTCAAGCCCGCCCCGAGTCCGATCCCCCAACCACACCACGCCCACCACCGCGGGCCCGATCGTCTCCCCGATGACCATTCCCGCGGTAGCGGTCGTCACCGACCCCCGCTGCAACGCGGAGGTGAGCAACAGAAACGCCGCGCCCCCACCCACCAGCAACGCGTAGCAGGCAGGGTTCCTCACCAACGCCCCCGGCGAGACGTCGTCGATCAGCCGCACCGCCACCTCCACGACCCCGAACCCGAGCCCGGCGCCGAGCCCCAGAGCCAGCGCCCGCCCCCGCCCGGGCAACCGCCCCGCCACCGCGCCGAGCAACAGCACTCCCACCGCCACGCCCAGCATCACGTACCGCAGAGTCGTCGACCCGACGCCCGCGCCCTCGTCCCCCGAAGCGAGCCCCAGCATCGCGAGCCCCGCGCACACCACCCCCACGGCCGCCCACTCCACCCCGCTCAACCGCACCCGCAGCAACCGCGAGGCCACCACAGCCGTGACGGCGAGGCTGGCGGCGAGCGCCGCCCCGACGGCGTAGATCGGGATGGAGCGCAACGCCACGATCTGCAGCAGGAACCCGAGCCCGTCGAGCCCGAGCCCCACGACGTACCGCCACTGCCTCACCGCGCGCAGCAGCAGCGCGGGATCGACCCCGGACCCCGTCCCCGGCGCCGTGGCGCGGGCGGCGACGGCCTGGAAGACGGAGGCCGTGCCGAAGCAGACCGCTGAACCGAGCGCGCAAATCATCCCAAGAGACACGAAGTGACTCTAGAGGAAAGGGATTCGCTTGAGCCGTTTGGCATGGCCATGGGCACCTCCCTACGCTGAGCGCCGATCACGTACGTCAACGGGGGAGAGGCAGAGCAAGTGGCAGCGGAGCAGAGGCAAGAACAGGAACAGGAACAGGAACAGAAGAGGCCGCCGCGGCGCAGGCTGCGGTCCAGCACGGTCGTGCTCGGCGGAATGGGCGTCCTCGCGGCGGCCCTGACCTCGTGCGGCTCGGATCCGGACAAGCGGTGCGTGGACCGCGACAGCTACAACTCGCTCACCGGTTACAAGATCGTCGCCGACAAGAACTGCAAGAGCGGTACGTCCTCCTCGAAGGGCAAGGGAGGCAGTTCCTACGGATCGGGCACGGGCACGGGCTCAGGCACCGGCAAGTCCGGCCGCACGGACGCCGACTGGTACTACGACAGCGACGTCGACGGCCGCTACGCCGACGACGGCACCTTCAGCCGCAGCGAGGCCGTCGACCGCGACGGCTTCGGCTGCTCGGGCAGCGGCGGCGGCTGAGACCATGGAACGCCGCACCCTCACCCCTCGCCCAGGCTGGCAGCAGACCGTCGAGGACCAGGGGCTCATCTACCCCCTCACCCGCTACCCCGACGACTCCCTGCGCCCCTACTGGGACGAGTCCGCCTGCTACGTCTTCTCGCTGCCCGAGGTCGAAGCCCTCGAAGAGGTCGTGGAGGAGCTGCACGCGATGTGCCTGGCGGCGGCCGAGCACATCGTCAAGTACGACCGCCTCACCGACCTCGGCATCACGGACCCCCGAGTGGCCGAAGCGGTCACCGAGGCCTGGCACCGCCGAGCCGAACTCCCTTCCCTCTACGGGCGCTTCGACCTGCATTACGACGGCACCAGCGGCCCGGCCAAGATGCTGGAGTACAACGCCGACACCCCCACCTCCCTGGTCGAGGCCGCAAGCCCCCAGTGGTTCTGGATGGAGGAGTGCTTCCCGGGCGCCGACCAGTGGAACTCCCTCCACGAGCGCCTCGTCGACGCCTGGAAGAAGCAGGCCTCGCTGCTCCCGCCCGGCGGTCCGCTGTACTTCGCGCACTCGGCGGGCGACGAGCTCGGCGAGGATCTGATGACGGTCGCGTATCTGCGCGAGACCGCGCAGCAGGCCGGGCTCGACACCGAGGCGATCTCCATGGAGGACATCGGCTGGGACCGGCTCTCGCGGCGCTTCGTCGACAAGAAGCTCGGCTTCATCCGCAGCTGCTTCAAGCTCTATCCGTGGGAGTGGCTGACCACCGACCGATTCGCCCCGCACGTCCTTCAGACCCTCGACAACGGCGGCGGCACCGGTTCCACCCTGTGGATCGAGCCCGCCTGGAAGATGCTCCTCTCCAACAAGGCGCTGCTCGCCATCCTTTGGGAGCTGTACCCCGGCCACCCCAACCTCCTCCCCGCCTACCTGGACGGCCCGCGTGAGCTGGCTTCCGGGCGGGGCTACGTCGCCAAGCCTCTCCTCGGCCGCGAGGGCGCCGGAGTCACGATCCATCCACCGGGCGCCGAAACCCCCGTACCCGTCGAACCCGTCGTACCCGTCGAGCCCGTCGTACGGGAGGAGGCCTGCTGCTACCAGGAGTTGGCGCCGCTGCCCGATTTCGACGGCAACCGTGTGGTGCTCGGCGCGTGGGTCGTCGAGGGCGAGGCGGCGGGTCTTGGCATCCGGGAGTCGGCGGGGCTGATCACGGACGAGTACGCGAGGTTCCTGCCGCACGTGATTCTCTGAGGTCCGGCCCACGGCCGCGCCAAGTCCCCCGAGTACGCTGCCGTTTGAACGAGATGACGCACTCGGAGGCGGAGCGACCATGGCCGACAGCAGGATCAACACCACGCAGCCTCACACGGCCAGGATCTGGAACTACTGGCTCGGCGGTAAGGACAACTACCCCGTCGATCAGGCCGCCGGGGACCAGATCCGCACGCTGCACCCCGGTATCGGCGCGTACGCGCTCGCCGACCGGCAGTTCCTCGGGCGCGCCGTGAGCCACCTCGTGACCGAGTGCGGCATCCGGCAGTTCCTCGACATCGGCACCGGCCTGCCGACCGCCGACAACACCCACGAGGTCGCCCAGCGGCTCGCCCCCGAGTCCCGCGTCGTCTACGTGGACAACGACCCGTTGGTCCTCACCCACGCGCGCGCCCTGCTCACCAGCACCCCCGAGGGCAGGACGGACTACCTCGACGAGGATCTGCGCAATGTGGAGGCGATCCTCGAACACGCGGCCAAGACCCTGGACTTCGACCAGCCGGTGGCGCTGATCCTGCTCGGAGTCGTCATCTTCATCGAGGACGACTCCGAGGCGTACGGCATCGTGCGCCGCCTGCTCGACGCGCTGCCTGCCGGTAGCCACCTGGTCCTCTCGCACACGATCACAAGCCCGGAGATGCCCGACGTGGACGAGGCGGTGGCGTTCTGGAACGAGAACGGCACACCCAGGCTCACGCAGCGCACCCCCGGGCAAGTCGCCGCGTTCTTCGAGGGCCTGGACCTCCTCGAACCCGGCGTGGTGTCGTGCAACCGCTGGCGCACGGAGAGCGCACCCGGCGTCGAGGACGTGGCCATGTTCGGCGGGGTCGGCGTCAAGCACTGACGCCGAACCCGATCACGCGATCACCCGATCACCTGATCACCCGATCGCCCCCGGAACTACGCCAGCACCCCCCGCAGCTGATCGAGCCCCCAGTCCAAGTCCTCCTTGCTGATCACCAGCGGCGGAGCGATCCGGATCGTAGAGCCGTGGGTGTCCTTGACGAGGACACCCCGGCCCATCAGCTTCTCGGAGATCTCGCGGCCCGTGCCGTGCGACGGGTCGATGTCGACGCCCGCCCACAGCCCGCGGCCCCGCACCTGTGTCACCGCGCCCGTCCCGGCGAGCAGCCCCAGTTCGGCGTGCAGATGCTCGCCCAGCTCGGTGGCCCGCTGCTGGAACTCGCCCGAGCTCAGCATGGCGACGACCTCCAGGGCCACCGCGCACGCCAGTGGATTGCCGCCGAACGTCGAGCCGTGCTCACCCGGCTTGAACACGCCGAGGACATCCGCGTCCGCCACCACCGCGGACACCGGCACGACACCCCCGCCGAGCGCCTTGCCCAGGATGTACACGTCCGGCACCACGCCCTCGTGCTCGCAAGCGAACGTCCTGCCCGTCCTGCCGAGCCCCGACTGGATCTCGTCCGCCATGAAGAGGACGTTCCGCTCCCGCGTCAACTCCCGTACGCCCGCGAGATATCCGGCCGGGGGTACGAGGACCCCCGCCTCACCCTGGATCGGCTCCAGGAGCACGGCGACGGTGTTCTCCGTGACCGCGGCCCGCATCGCCGTCAGGTCGCCGTACGGCACGATCTCGAATCCCGGCGTGTACGGACCGAAGTCCGCCCGCGCCTCGGCGTCCGTCGAGAAGCTGACGATGGTCGTGGTCCGCCCATGGAAGTTGTCGCGCGCGACAACGATCTTCGCCCGGCCGTCGGGCACGCCCTTGACCTGGTACCCCCACTTCCTGGCGGTCTTCACGGCCGTCTCCACCGCCTCGGCGCCGGTGTTCATCGGCAGCACCATCTCCTTGCCGCACAGCTCGGCGAGGCGCGTACAGAACTCGGCGAACCGGTCGTGGTGGAAGGCCCGCGAGGTGAGCGTCACCCGCTCCAACTGCTCCTTGGCCGCGTCGATCAGACGGCGGTTGCCGTGCCCGAAATTCAGGGCCGAGTACCCGGCGAGCATGTCGAGGTAGCGGCGCCCCTCGACGTCGGTCATCCAGGCGCCGTCGGCCGACGCGACCACGATGGGCAGCGGGTGGTAGTTGTGCGCGCTGTGGGCTTCGGCCGAGGTGATGAACTCTTCGGTAGTCGACACGGGGTCTCCGTTCGTCCTGCGGCGGCGGGCGGGTGTGGTGCCCAGTTTCTATCGTCGCTCGGATCGCGGACGAAGAAACCTGCCGCGGCGGCGTGCCCGCTAGGCTGGCCGCTACAGCACGGCGACTGGCGCACGGGGAACAGACCCCGGGGAAGCCGTGCGAGGCACGACCTTCGAGGTGCCGTCCGCCTGGGCACCCCGGGACCACGACCGGACACTGACCGCTCGCCCCGGAGGACGCCGTATGAGTCACCCTCTTTCCTCGGATCTCCCGAACACCCCGGACACCCCGGATGTCACGAACACCCTCAGCCATCCCGCGCTCGCCGCCGAGGACTCCGAACTGGCCGCTCTCATCGCGGCCGAGGAGCAGCTCCAGGCCGACACCCTGCGCCTGATCCCCAGCGAGAACTACGTCTCCACCGCCGTCCTCGAAGCCTCCGGCACGGTCCTGCAGAACAAGTACAGCGAGGGCTACCCGGGCCGCCGCTACTACGAGGGCCAGCAGAACATCGACCCCGTCGAGCGCCTCGCCGTCGCCCGCGCCAAGTCCGTCTTCGGCGTCGAGCACGCGAACGTGCAGCCCTACTCCGGCTCCCCGGCCAACCTCGCCGTCTACCTCGCCTTCGCCGAGCCCGGCGACACCGTGATGGGCATGGCCCTGCCCATGGGCGGCCACCTCACCCACGGCTGGGGCGTCTCCGCCACGGGCAAGTGGTTCCGCGGCGTCCAGTACGGCGTCCGTCACGACACCGGCCTGATCGATTTCGACGAGGTGCGCGACCTCGCCCTCAAGGAGCGCCCGAAGCTGATCTTCTGCGGTGGCACCGCCCTGCCCCGCACCATCGACTTCGCCGCCTTCGCCGAGATCGCCCGCGAGGCGGGGGCCGTCCTCGTCGCCGACATCGCGCACATCGCGGGCCTGATCGCGGGCGGCGCCCACCCCTCACCGGTGCCGTACGCCGACGTGATCTCCACGACCACCCACAAGACCCTGCGCGGCCCGCGCGGCGCGATGCTGATGTCGCGCGAAGAGCACGCCAAGGCCATCGACAAGGCGGTCTTCCCCGGTCTGCAGGGCGGCCCGCACAACCAGACCACCGCGGCCATCGCCGTCGCCCTGCACGAGGCGGCGCGGCCCTCCTTCCGCGACTACGCCCACGCCGTCGTCGCCAACGCACAGGCCCTCGCCGGGGCCCTGCTCGCCCGCGGCTTCGACCTGGTCTCCGGCGGTACCGACAACCACCTGATCCTGATGGACCTCACCCCCAAGGACGTACCGGGCAAGATCGCCGCCAAGGCCCTGGACCGGGCCGGGATCGTCGTCAACCACAACACCGTGCCCTACGACCCGAGGAAGCCGTTCGACCCCTCCGGCGTCCGCATCGGCACCCCCTCGCTCACCTCCCGGGGCCTGGGAACGCAGCACATGCCGGCCGTCGCCGACTGGATCGACCGAGGCGTCGCCGCGGCCCGTACCGGTGACGAGGACGCCCTGACGAAGATCCGGTCCGAGGTCGCCGACCTGATGGCCGCCCATCCCGCTCCGGGTCTGCCGACCCACTGATCCGAGGGCCCCTGAACGCACTGTGTTCCTCGTCTCACCGGAGACGAGGAACACAGTGACGGACTGGGAGAAACAGCAGCGACGGACTGGAGAAACAGCAGCGACGGGCTGGAGGAACAGCAGTACGGACTGAACGCCCAAGCGTCGGATCACAAGATCGCGGCACACCCGTCACACGACTGTTTCCGAGCTATGAGAGTCACCTGAGAGAATGAGCCTCATGGCCATTGATCGTCCTCGCGTGCTCTCCGGAATCCAGCCCACCGCAGGCTCGTTCCACCTCGGCAACTACCTTGGCGCGGTCCGCCAGTGGGTGGCGCTGCAGGAGTCTCACGACGCCTTCTACATGGTGGTGGACCTGCACGCGATCACGATCCCGCAGGACCCGGCCGAGCTGCGGGCCAACACCCGGCTCGCCGCCGCCCAGCTCCTGGCCGCGGGACTCGACCCCGAGCGCTGCACGCTCTTCGTCCAGAGCCACGTCCCCGAGCACGCCCAGCTCGGCTGGGTCATGAACTGCCTCACGGGCTTCGGCGAGGCGTCGCGCATGACGCAGTTCAAGGACAAGGCGGCCAAGCAGGGTGCGGACCGCGCCTCCGTGGGCCTCTTCACGTACCCGGTCCTCCAGGTCGCGGACATCCTGCTCTACCAGGCGAATCAGGTTCCCGTCGGCGAGGACCAGCGCCAGCACATCGAGCTGACCCGCGACCTCGCGGAGCGGTTCAACGGCCGCTTCGGCGAGACGTTCACCGTTCCGGCGGCGTACATCCTCAAGGAGACGGCGAAGATCTTCGATCTCCAGGACCCGGCGATCAAGATGAGCAAGTCGGCGTCCACCCCGAAGGGCCTGATCAACCTCCTCGACGAGCCCAAGGCCACCGCCAAGAAGGTCAAGAGCGCGGTCACCGACACCGACACGGTCGTGCGCTACGACACGGCGGAGAAGCCGGGTGTCAGCAACCTCCTCAGCATCTACTCCACGCTCACGGGCACCGGTATTCCGGAACTGGAGCAGAAGTACGCCGGCAAGGGCTACGGTGCGCTGAAGACCGACCTCGCCGACGTCATGGTCGACTTCGTGACTCCCTTCCGGGACCGCACCCAGGCCTACCTGGACGACCCGGAGACGCTCGACTCGATCCTGGCCAAGGGCGCGGAGAAGGCGCGCGCCGTCGCCGCGGAGACACTTGCCCAGGCGTACGACAAGGTGGGCCTCCTGCCCGCCAAGCACTGAGCCACACCGCCCCGCACCACCCCAGGCACAGCAGCGCCCTCTGCCCGCCGTCCGACGCCCGCCATCCGACCGACAGGAGTACGACGTGGGGACCGTAACGATCGGTGTGTCGATCGCGGTCCCGGAGCCTCATGGCAGCCTGCTCCAGGAGCGGCGCGCGGGCTTCGGGGACCCCGCGGCGCACGGCATCCCCACCCACGTCACGCTGCTGCCGCCGACCGAGGTGGACGCCACGGCGCTGCCCGCCGTCGAGGCGCACCTGGGGGCCGTCGCCGCCGCCGGGCGCCCCTTCCCGATGCGGCTCTCCGGGACGGGCACGTTCCGTCCGCTGTCGCCCGTCGTCTTCGTCCAGGTGATGTCGGGCGGCGCGGCCTGCGGCTGGCTGCAGGAGCGGGTGCGGGACGCCTCCGGGCCCATGGCGCGCGAGCTGCAGTTCCCGTACCACCCGCACGTCACGGTGGCCCACGGCATCTCCGAGGAAGCCATGGACCGGGCGTACGCGGAGCTTGCGGATTACACGGCCGAGTGGCCCTGCACCGGCTTCGCGCTCTACGAACAGGGCGCCGACGGCGTGTGGCGCAAGCTGCGCGAGTTCGCCTTCGGCGGTGGCGGCCCGGTGGTGCCTCCGCAGGCCACGGCACCGGCCGCGCACAGCAAGCTGCCCGCTCGCTGATCCGGGCCTGCCTGTACGCGCGTAGGTGGCCTCACACCGGAAGCCGCCGGAACACCGTCCGCGGCACGTGACGCAGCGCCGACATGACCACCCGCAGCGCGCCGGGCACCCACACCGTCTCCGAGCGCCGCCGAAGGCCCGTCTCGATGGCAAGCGCGACCGCCTCCGGAGTGGTCGCCATCGGAGCCTCCTCCAGGCCCGCCGTCATCTTGGAACGTACGAATCCGGGGCGCACGACCATCACGTGCACCCCCGTGCCGTGCAGCGCGTCGCCCAGGCCCTGGGCGAAGGCGTCCAGGCCCGCCTTGCTCGACCCGTAGATGAAGTTCGTGCGCCGTGCCCGCTCGCCCGCGACCGACGAGAGCACCACCAGGGAGCCGTGCCCCTGGGCCTGGAGCGAGCGCGCGCAGACCAGACCCGCGGAAACCGCGCCGGTGTAGTTCGTCTGCGCGACCCGCACCGCCGACAGCGGCTCGTCCTCGTCGCGTGCCTGGTCGCCGAGGACGCCGAAGGCAAGCAGGACCATGTCGATGTCGCCCTCGGCGAAGATCTTGCCGAGCGTGGCCTCGTGGGACTCGGAGTCGAGCGCGTCGAAGGCGACGGTGCGGACGTCCGCCCCCAGCTCGCGCAGGCCCGCGGCGGCCTCCTCCAGGCCCGGCGAAGGACGGCCGGCCAGCCACACCGTGCGGGTGCGCCGCGCGACCAGGCGGCGGGCGGTGGCGAGACCGATCTCGGAGGTGCCGCCGAGTACGAGCAGGGACTGGGGGGTGCCGAAGGCGTCCTTCATGGGACCAACTCCTTGAGGTGCTAGAGGGCGAGGCGGCGCGAGAGGTCCGAGCGGAACACGCCGCGCGGGTCGAGGTCCGCCCGCAGCGCGCGGAAGTCGTCGAGCCGCGGATACATCGCGGCGAGCATGTCGGGCCGCAGGCGGGAGTCCTTGGCGAGGTAGACGCGGCCGTCACAGGCGGCGACCTCCTCGTCGAGCTCGTCGAGGAACGCGCCGAGGCCCGGCAGGTTCGCCGGGATGTCCAGGGCGAGGGTCCAGCCGGGCATCGGGAAGGAGAGCCAGCCCGGATCGCCCTCTCCGAAGCGCTTCAGTACGGCGAGGAAGGACGGGCAGCCGCGGTCCGAGATGCGCCGCACGATGCGCCGCAGGGACTCCTCCTCGCCGTACCCGACGACGAATTGGTACTGCACGAAGCCGCCGCGGCCGTACACGCGGTTCCAGTGCGGTACGCCGTCCAGGGGGTGGAAGAACGTCGACATCTTCTGGAGTTCGCCCACCCGCAGGCGCGGTGCCCTGCGGTACCAGAGCTCGTTGAAGAGGCCCACCGACTTCCGGCCGAGCAGCCCTTCGGGCAGAAAGCGCGGGGCGGACGGCAGCTGGCCGGGGCGGAACGTCAACGGGGCTCTGCGCGCGCGTGGCGGCAGGGCGTCGAGGGGAGCGTGATCGCCGCGCGTGAGCACCGCGCGCCCCATCGACACACCGCGCGCGAGGAGGTCGATCCACGCGACCGAGTAGCGGTAGCGGTGGTCGGTGGCGGTGAGGCGGGCCATCAGGTCGTCCAGGTCGGTGGCGCGCTCCGTGTCCACCGTCATCAACGACGTCTCGACCGGTTGCAGTCGCAGCGTCGCGGCGAGGATCACGCCGGTCAGACCCATGCCGCCCGCCGTCGCGTCGAACAGGGGAGTGCCGCTCTCTACCGCCTGCACCGCGCCGTCGGCGGTGAGCAGTTCCACGGCCATCACATGGCGCGAGAACGAACCGGACCCGTGGTGGTTCTTGCCGTGGATGTCCGCGCCGATCGCGCCGCCCACGGTCACATACCGGGTCCCCGGCGTGACCGGCACGAACCAGCCGAGCGGGAGCAGCACCTCCATCAGGTGGTGCAGGGAGACCCCGGCGTCGCACAGAACGGTGCCCGCGTCCGCGTCGATGGCGTGGATGCGGTCCATGCCGGTCATGTCGAGGACCGCGCCGCCCGCGTTCTGCGCGGCGTCCCCGTAGGCCCGCCCCAAGCCTCTGGCGATGCCGCCGCGCTCCCCGCAGGCCTGGAGGGCGGCCACGGCCTCCTCGGGCGTACGGGGGCGGATCAGGCGGGCGGTGGTGGGGGCGGTGCGCCCCCACCCCGACACGGAGACGGCCTCGGCGGGCGGAGCGGAGTCGGCAGGCATAGGCGTGACCGTATCGTCCATGCAAGCGCAGTTTGCCCATATTCATCCAAGCTCTCACCGAAATGGGTGATTGATGGAGTGTCGTCGTATATTGCCGTAAATATTGAGAGGTCGCCTAGAAGAGTCGGGAGGGAGGTCAGGTCCTCGAAGTCCCCGGAGAAGGAGGCCACATGCACGACCTGGACCACCGGCTCCTGTCGGCCCTGCGCGACTGCGGCTCCGACACGCGCGTGGCCGCCGCCGCACGGACCCTGTCCTGGGCCGGCGAGCACGGTGCCCTCTGGATCGCCGCGGGACTCGCGGGCGCCGCGGTCGACCGCGGGCGGCGCGGCGCGTGGCTGCGCGGCACGGCGCTGACCGCCGCGGCGCACCTGGCCAGCATGGGCGTCAAGCGGGTCGTGCGGCGCCCGCGCCCCGGCGACACGGGCGTGCGGCCCCTCGTCAGGACCGCGGGACGGCACTCCTTCCCCAGTTCGCACGCCACTTCGGCCGCCGCGGCCACCGTCGCGTACGGCGCGCTGAGCCCCGTCGGAGCCCGCGTCGTCCCGCCGCTCGCCGCCGCGATGTGCGTCTCGCGGATGGTCGTCGGCGTCCACTACCCCAGTGACGTGGCGGCCGGCGCGGCCCTCGGCGCCCTCACCGCGCGCGTGGGCTCCGCCTGGATGAACGGGGGCCGCACGCATGGCTGACCGCACCGCCCTGCTCGAACGCCCCCAGCCGCCAGGCCCGTCGGGGCCGACGTCCCTCGCCCTGCCGCTCGGACTCCTGAAGACCGCGCGCCCCCGCCAGTGGGTGAAGAACGTCCTGGTCGTCGCGGCCCCCGCCGCCGCCGGCGAGCTCTTCTCGCGCCACTCGCTGATCCAACTCGCCGTGGTCTTCGCGCTGTTCACGGCCGCCGCGTCCGCCGTCTACCTCATCAACGACGCGCGCGACGCCGACGCCGACCGCGCCCACCCCACCAAGTGCCGCAGGCCGGTCGCCGCGGGGCAGGTGCCGGTGGCGGTCGCGTACGCGGTCGGCGGGCTGCTCGCCGTGCTCGCGCCCGTGGCCGCCGCCGCGCTCTGCACGCCCCTGACGGCGGGACTCATCGCCGCCTACGTAGTGATGCAACTGGCCTACTGCGTCAGCCTCAAGCACGTCCTCGTCGTCGATCTCGCCGTCGTCACCACGGGCTTCCTCATGCGGGCGATGATCGGGGGAGTGGCCCTCGGCATCCCGCTCTCGCGCTGGTTCCTGATCACCACGGGCTTCGGCGCGCTCTTCATGGTCTCCGCCAAGCGCTACTCCGAAGCTGTCCAGATGTCCGGGAGCGCCGAGAAGCTGGGCGCCACGCGCGCGTTGCTCACCGAATACACCACCGGCTACCTCCGCTTCGTCTGGCAGCTCGCCGCCGGGGTCGCCGTTCTCGCGTACTGCCTGTGGGCCATGGAGAGCGGCGGCACCGCCAACGGCAGCTCGCTGCCCTGGCGGCAGCTGTCGATGGCCGCCTTCGTCCTCGCGGTCCTGCGGTACGCCGTCTTCGCCGACCGGGGCACGGCGGGCGAGCCCGAGGACGTCGTCCTGCGCGACCGCGCGCTCGCCGTCATCGGCCTGGTGTGGATCGCCATGTACGGCCTCGCGGTCGCCGACTGGTGAGCGCCCTCAGGGAGCGCCTTCGGGCCATGGGCCCCGAGCTGCTCGGCTTCGCCGCCGCCGGGATCTGCGCGTACGCCGCCGACCTCGGCCTCTTCATCTGGCTGCGCGGACCCGTCGGCCTCGACCCGCTGACCGCGAAGGCGCTCTCCTTCGTGGCCGGTTGCTCGGTCGCGTACGCGGGCAACGCGCTCGGCACCTACCGGCGGCGCGAGGGGGCCGCCGTCTCGCGCCTTCGCCAGTACGGGATCTTCTTCGCCGTCAACATCGCGGGCGCCCTGGTGCAACTGCTCTGCATCGCGGTGTCTCACTACGGCCTAGGCCTCACCTCACAGCGCGCCGACACTGTTTCCGGTGCGGGAGTCGGTATGGCACTCGCCACGGTTCTGCGTTTTTGGGGTACCCGGACCTTGGTCTTCCGTTCTGTGGGCAGGGAGGCAACATGGACTGGCTGAAAAAGCTCCCCGGCATCGGACCCCAGGTGGAGCGTCTGATGCGCACGCACGCGTGGAGCGCGTACGAACGGCTCGACAGTGTGCACTGGACCCGCCTGGCGGCCGCGATGACGTTCATCAGCTTCCTCGCGCTCTTCCCGCTGATCACCGTCGCCGCCGCGATCGCCGCCGCGACGCTCTCCAAGGGGCAGCAGAACAAGCTCGAGGACACCATCTCGAAGCAGGTCCCCGGCATCTCCGATCAGCTGAACCTCGATGCCCTGGTCGCCAACGCGGGCACCATCGGTCTCGTCGCGGGCGCCCTGCTGCTCTTCACCGGCATCGGCTGGGTCGGCTCGATGAGGGAGTGTCTGCGGGCCGTCTGGGAGCTGGAGGACATCGAAGAGAACCCGGTCATGCGCAAGATCAAGGACGCCGGGGTGCTCTTCGGGCTCGGTGGCGCGGGCCTCGCATCCGTCGCCGCGTCGACCCTCGCCTCGACCGCCGTCGGCTGGAGCGCCGACCTGCTCGGGGTCTCCGAGAACGGCTGGGGCGGGGTGCTGCTGCAGGCGGTCGCGTTCGCCATCGCCGTCTTCGCGGACTTCCTGCTGCTGCTCTACGTCCTGACGCTGCTGCCGGACGTCCAGCCGCCGCGCCGGCACCTGATCACCGCCGGACTGATCGGCGCGGCAGGCTTCGAGCTGCTCAAGCTGCTGCTCGGCGGCTATATGAAGGGCGTCGCGTCGAAGAGCATGTACGGCGCCTTCGGAGTGCCCATCGCGCTCCTGCTGTGGATCAACTTCACGGCAAAGCTTCTGCTGTTCTGCGCCGCCTGGACGGCGACGCGGAAGCAGGAACGTACGGAACAGGAACGTGCAGAAGAAGAGCAGCAGGAGCAGCAGGAGCAGCGGGAGGAGGGCGGCGACGTCAGCGGCGGCTCTTCCGCCGCACCAGGTCCGGCAGCGGCATCCGGCGGCTGATCACGAACCATCCGGCGGCGATGAGCGCCAGGACGCCGCCCGCGACGCCGAGCGCGATGCCGACACCGCCCGAGCCCTTGTCGGAGGCGTGCGCCACGCTCTTGGCCGCGCTCGAATCGCTCTTTCCGGCGCCGGGAGCTCCCTTGCCGCTGCCCGTACCGGCACCCTTCGGGGCGACGAGTTCGCCCACCGGTTCGACCTTGCCCGAGGCCTTGAAGCCCCAGTCGAGGAGGCGCTCGGTCTCCTTGTAGACCGCGTGCTGCTCCCCGGAGTCGGGGTTCATGACGGTGACGAGCAGCACCTTGCCGTCGCGCTCGGCGACACCGGTGAAGGTGTTGCCCGCGTTCGTGGTGCTGCCGTTCTTGACGCCCGCGATGCCCTTGTAGGCGTCGAGACCGATGTCTCCCGTGAGGAGCCGGTTGGTGTTCTGGATCGCGAAGGACTCGCGCTTCTTCTTGCCCTTGTCCTTGCCCTTCGTGATCTTCTTGGTCTCGCCGGGGAACTGGGCGGTGGCCGTCGAGCAGTACTCGCGGAAGTCCTTCTTCTGCAGCCCGGAGCGGGCGAACAGCGTCAGGTCGTACGCGGAGGAGACCTGCCCCTTCTCGTCGTAGCCGTCCGGGCTGACCACGTGCGTGTCCAGGGCCTGCAGCTCCTCGGCGTGCGACTGCATGTCCTTGACGGTCTGCGGGACACCGCCGTTCATCGCGGAGAGGACGTGCACCGCGTCATTGCCCGACCGCAGGAAGACGCCGAGCCACAGGTCGTGGACCGAGTACGTCTCGTTCTCCTTGACGCCGACCATGCTGCTGCCCGCGCCGATGCCCGCCAGGTCGGAGAGCGCGACCTTGTGCTTCTGCGACTTGGGGAACTTCGGCAGGACCGTGTCCGCGAAGAGCATCTTCAGTGTGCTCGCCGGGGGCAGCCGCCAGTGCGAGTTGTGCGAGGCGAGCACCTCGCCGGTCTCGGCGTCGGAGACGAGCCAGGAGCGCGCCGACAGTTCCTTGGGGAGTACGGGGGCGCCCGCCTTCAGGCTCACCTGGGTGCCGGGCTCGCCGAGCTTGGCACCGCCGACGGTCGACATGGAGGCGGGTGGCTTGGGTTTGTCCCCGTTTCCCGGCTTGTCGTCCGCCCATGCGGGAGCTGTGGTCGACATGGTCAGCAATGCGGCGGAAGTGACCAACAAGGCGGTCTTTTTTAGGGCAGGCACGGACGAGAACGTACAGGGCGCTGCTGTGGAAGTCGCCGCCGAGGTGGGCTGAGTGTCGGGCTCCCCACCCCGGCGGCGCCGCGGAAGGGAGGCTCGCGATACTGAACGTATGAAGCTCAGCCGCCCGGTCTCCTGGTTCCTGCTCGCCTTCGGTGTGTGGAGCTGGTTCATCTGGATCACTTTCGTCAAGAACCTGTGGAAGGACGGCAGTGGGCTCGCCTTCGATGACGCAGGCGACCCGACCGCGTACTTCTGGGTCCACCTGACGCTCGCCGTCGCCTCCTTTGTCTTGGGGACGGTGGTAGGGACCATCGGGTTCCGCGGAGTGCGTGCTCTGCGCCGTACGTCATAGCCGTACGTCACAGCGGTACGTCAAAACCGACCGGTCACTGTTGAGGGGCTAGCTCCGTGGTCATCCTGTTCGTGCTGGCCGGTCTCGCCGCGTTCGCGGTCCTCGCCGGGATGCAGTGGTACATGTGGCGTCGCCTGGTGCGGGACACGACGGCGCGGCCCGGATTCGTCCGGCGCGCGGGCGCCGTGATCTTCGTGGTGGGGCCGCTGCTGATGTTCGCGGGGGTCGCGAGCGAGCGGGCCGGGGCGCCGTTCTGGCTGCAGAAGGTGCTCACCTGGCCGGGCTTCATGTGGATGGCGCTTTCGATCTATCTCGTGCTCGCGCTGCTTGTGGGGGAGCTCGTACGGCCCCTCTTCTTGAGGCTCCTCTTGAGGCGTCGTTCAAAACTCACCCCTACGGAGGACCCCGGTTCGGGGGAGGCCCTCTCCGTAGAGGCGGAGGCCCTCCCGGTAGAGGCGGAAGCCCGCCCCGAAGAGGGTAAAGAGGGCGAAGGGCGCGAAGAGGGCAAAGAGGGCGCAGGGGCTTCGGAGCGAACAGATCCGGCCACCCCCTCGCGCCGCCTCTTCGTCTCCCGGATCGTCGGCGGGACCGCCGCGGCCGTCGCCGTCGGAACGGTCGGCCACGGAACGTACGGCGTCCTGCGCGGGCCCCGGGTCAAGCGCGTCACCGTGCCGCTCGCCAAGCTGCCGCGCGGGGCGCACGGGTTCCGGATCGCCGTGGTCAGCGACATCCACCTGGGGCCGATCCTCGGACGCGGCTTCACCCAGCGGGTGGTCGACACGATCAACGGCACACAGCCCGACCTCATCGCGGTCGTCGGCGACCTGGTCGACGGCAGCGTCGAGGACCTCGGGCCCGCCGCCGCGCCGCTCGCACAGCTTCGGGCGCGGCACGGAACGTACTTCGTGACCGGCAACCACGAGTACTTCTCGGGGGCCGCGCAGTGGGTCGATCACGTACGCGAACTGGGCCTGCGTCCCCTGGAGAACGCCCGCACCGAACTGCCCGGCTTCGACCTCGCGGGCGTGGACGACGTGGCGGGCGAGAGCGAGGGGCACGGGCCGGACTTCGCCAAGGCGCTGGGCGACCGGGACCGCTCGCGGGCCTCCGTCCTCCTCGCCCACCAGCCGGTCGTCATCCATGACGCCGTCAAGCACGGCGTCGACCTCCAGCTCTCCGGGCACACCCACGGCGGACAGCTGTGGCCAGGCAATCTCATCGCCGACCTGGCCAACCCGACACTCGCGGGACTGGAGCGGTACGGCGACACCCAGCTGTACGTGACGCGTGGCGCCGGGGCGTGGGGGCCGCCGGTGCGGGTCGGGGCGCCGTCCGACGTCACGGTCGTCGAACTGGCCTCCCGTCAGGCGTGATCGGGCATCGGTTCGACGCGGTACGGACCTGGCTGGATCCGGTCGGACCGCACGGTGACGGTGTGACACCAAGCGCTTCCTCTGCGCAGCATTAAGTGTCGGAAGTGTGTGCGGTTATTGGCGCTTTGGTGTGCCAAAGGGGGAACGGTGTTGAGACGTCAGGCTTTCCGGCTGCCACCGCATCCGGCGTCCGTCTCGCTCGCCCGGGGCCGTGTACGTGATCATCTCGCCGCCTGGGGGCACAAGGAGGAGAGCGCGGCGCTCGACGACGCCGTACTCCTCGTCTCGGAGCTGGTGACGAACGCCGTCTGCCACGGCCGTGTCCAGGAGCGGGAGTTCGAGGTCGCGATCACCGTGCTCTCCGACGGCGACTGCTTCATCGAAGTCTCCGACGAGTCTCCGGTCGGCCCGGAGATACGGGACATGGGCCCCCTGGCGGAGAGCGGTCGCGGCCTGCGCCTGCTCGACACGCTCGCCGAGGCGTGGGGCGTCTGGCAGCGGGGGCGGAGCGGGAAGACGGTGTGGGCGCTGGTACGGGCTTGAACCGTGTACTCCTGACTGCTGTGTCCCCGGCCGCTGTACTGCCGTACTGCTGTGCCGCTGTACCGCTGTACCGCTGTACTGGGGACCCGCCGGTACGTCTCCCGCAGCACCCTCACTCCGCCGCCTGCGCGGGCAACGTGACCGTCACCGTGAGCCCCGCCCCCGGCGCGGTCTCCACCCCCACCTCACCACCGTGCGCCACGACGACCCCCTGCACGATCGCCATACCGAGCCCGCTGCCCGCACCCCCGCCCGCGCGGAAGAACCGGTCGAACACGCGCGCCGCGTCCTCCTCCGCGAGACCGGGCCCCCGGTCCGCGACGCGCAGCCGCACCACCCCGCCCCGCCGCTCCACGCCCAGCGTGACCGGCGCGTCGGCGGGTGTGTGGACGCGTACGTTGCCCAGGAGATTGCCGAGCACCTGGCGCAGCCCCGACTCGTCCGCGCGGACAAGGACCGCCCCGTCGGCGCGGACCGTCAGCGGGCGCTCCGGCTCCTGCATCCGCAGATCGTCGGCGGCATCCCGTACCAGGCGGCTCAGATCCACGTTCCTGAAGCGCAGCTCCGGCTCCTTGTCCAGGCGGGCCAGGGTGAGCAGCTCGTCGACGAGGCGTCCCATCCGGTCGGTCTCGGCGATGACGCGGCTCCACGCGCGCGTGCGCTCCGCCGGATCGCGGAGCATCCCCTTCTCGTACAGCTGGAGATAGCCGCGGATCGCCGACAGGGGCGTACGCAGCTCGTGCGAGGCGTCGGCGACGAAGCGGCGCAGCTGTGCCGAGCTGCGTTCGCGGGTCTCGAAGGCCGACTCGACCTGGTGGAGCATGGAGTTGAGGGCCAGACGCAGCTGCTCGGTCTCCATCGCCGGGGCGCGGCTCGACGGAACGCGCCGGGTCAGGTCGCCCTCGGCGATGGCGGACGCGGTCTCGACCATGTCCTCCAGGGGGCGGAGGCGGTGGTGCGCGGAGATCATCGTCAGGACGGCGAGCAGCCCCAACAGGACCACTCCGAAGGCGGCGTCGAGCTTGAGCGCCTTCTTGATGCCCGATTCCACGTTCTGCGTGGCCGCCGCCATCAGGACCGTCGTGCCGTCGGCGAGCTTCGCGCCCACCATGCGGTGCGCGTCGCCGTCCAGGGTGACGTCCTGCGGCTCGGACTCGCCCGCGACCGCTTCGGGGTCGTCGACGGCCGCGGCCAGGGTGCGCTGGCGCGGGGTCGGGGCGAGCGCTCCGATGGAGACGGCGTCGCCGCGCTCGTCCACCGCCACGAACACCGAGTCCCCGCCCGGCAGCGCGCTCGCGTGCTCCTTGCTGCCGGGCGTGAGCCTGTCGAGCGCGATCCCCAGTTCACTCAGCCGCTCGATGTCCTTCATGGTGAGCCCGGTGCTCAGCAGCGAACTGCGCGACTGCGTCAGCTCGGAGTCCACGCTGTCGAGCAGATAGTGGCGCATGCCCATGACACTCACGCCGGTCGCCACGACGACACCGAGGGCGAGCAGCGCCACGTTCACCCACGTGAGCTTGGCCCGCAGCGAGCTCATGCCGCGACGCGCACGCCTCACGCGAGGCCGTATCCGACACCACGCCGGGTCGTGATCACCGGCGGTCCGAGCGCGGCCAGTTTGCGCCGCAGATAGCTGATGTAGGTCTCCACGACGGTCGACTCGGCCGGGTGCTCGTACTGCCACACATGGCGAAGGAGCTGCTCCTTGGGCACCACACGGCCGCCGTTGCGGACCAGGAAGCGCAGCAGGGCGTACTCGGTGGGCGTGAGCTGCGCCGTGCGGCCCGCGCGGCGCACCACGTACGTCGTCTCGTCGAGCTCCAGGTCGCCGTAGCGCAGCGGCGGGCGCTGGGGGAGCACGTCGCCCGCCCTGGTGCGGCGCAGGACAGCGCCGACGCGGGCGATGACCTCGTCGATGTTGAACGGCTTGGTGATGTAGTCGTCGCCGAAGCCGAGCGCGCCCACGACCTCCGACGGCGCGTCCCGCGCGGTCAGGAAGAGCAGGGCCATCTCGGGGCGCCGGGCGCGCAGCTCCCTGGCCAGGGCGCGGCCGTCGCCGTCCGGCAGCATCACGTCGAGGAGCGCCACGTCGGGCCGGGTGCGCTCGTTGAACGCGAGGGCGTCGCGCACGGTGCCCGCCACCATGACGTCGAAGTGGTGGTAGCGCAGGGCGATGGCGAGGACGTCGGCGATGCTCGGCTCGTCCTCGACGACGAGGACGGTGGCTCCGGTGTCCGGGCCGTGGCCGTGGCCGTGGCCGTGGCCGGGTCCTGGGCCGGGTCCTGGGCCGGGGCCCACTGAAACATCTGTTCCCTGCTGGCCTTCGGCGTGGCTCATGCCCCCAGTATCGGCGCGCCCGTTGTACGAAGTCTCGGTCGGTGCCTTGGAGTTACTTGAGAATCATGGCCGCGCCGCGCCACCGGAGCCCGGCGCCGCCGATGCTGAGGCCCCTGAAGGCACGGACCCGGGGGACCTGGCGACGCGGAGGAGAGTGGATTGTGGAGGCATTGGCGCGTTGGTGCTACCGGCACCGGCTGGTGGTCCTTGTGCTGTGGGTGGGGGCCTTGTTCGGTCTGGGGGCGGCGGGGACCTCGGCGGGCACCGACTACTCGAATGTGTTCTCGCTGCCGGACACGGACTCCAAACGCGCGTACGACCTGATGACGAAAGCCTTCCCGGAGAGCGCCGGAGACACCGACACGGTCGTCTGGCGCGTCGACGAGGGTGCTTCGGCTCGTGACGCGGACGTACGTTCCCGTATCGAGCCCGCGCTCAAGGAGATCGCCGGCATGAAGGGCGTCGGCGAGGTCGCGGGCCCGTACACGTCCAAGGAGGCGGGCGCCGCACAGATCAGCGAGAACGGGCGCATCGCCTACGCCCAGGTGACCTTCGCCAAGGAGGCCAACTCGGTGCCCAAGGGCCTCGTCCAGGACGTCGTGGACACGGCTCAGCGGGCCGAACGCTCCGGCCTGCAGGTCGAACTGGGCGGCCAGGCGATCACCCGTACCCAGGAGCCGCCCACCGGCATCGCCGAAACGGTCGGCATCGCGGCCGCGGCCGTCGTCCTCTTCCTGGCCTTCGGCTCGCTCTTCGCGATGGTCCTGCCGATCGTCATCGCCGTCTTCGGAGTGGGCCTCGGCATGCTGTCGACGATGCTGCTCAGCCACGTCACGGACATCCCCGAAGTGGCCCCGCTGCTCGGCTCCCTGATCGGCCTGGGCGTCGGCATCGACTACGCCCTCTTCATCGTCACCCGGCACCGGCGCGGCATCCTGCGCGGCATGGAGCCCGAGAAGTCCGCGGTGCAGGCCCTGAACACCTCGGGCCGCGCGGTGCTCTTCGCGGGCGGCACGGTGTGCATCGCGCTCGCCGGGATGCTGGTGATGAACATGCGCTTCTTGGACGGCGTGGTCATCGCCGCATCGCTGACGGTCGTCCTGAGCGTCCTCGCGGCCATCACCCTGCTGCCCTCGCTCCTCGGGCTGCTCGGCTCCCGGGTGCTCAGCCGCAGGCAGCGGCGGCACCTCGCGGCGACGGGACCGGAGCCCGCGGAGGCGAGCGGCCTCGCGGCGCGCTGGTCCTGGTACGTCCAGAAGCGCCCGCGCTCGATCGCGGCACTCGCCGTCGTGGTGATGGCCTTCCTGGCGCTGCCGCTGCTCTCCCTGCGGCTCGGCGCGACCGACCAGGGAAACCACCAGGAGTCGACGACGACCCGGCAGGCGTACGACATGCTGGCCGACGGATTCGGTCCGGGCTTCAACGGCCCGCTACAAGTAGTGGCCGAAGAAGCCCACACCACCAACACCACCGACACCACCGAAATCGGTGGCCTGGTGGCGGCCATCCGCGGGACGGAGGGCGTGGCAAGGGTGGCGGCGGCCCCGCCCGCGGACGGCATCGCGGTCATCAACGTCGTCCCGACATCGTCCCCCCAATCCGAGCAGACGGATCAACTCATCGACCGTCTACGGGGAGAGGTGATTCCGGAAGCCGGGGTCGACGCCCACGTGGGCGGTGTCACGGCCGTCTTCAAGGACTTCGCCTCGGTGACGGGCGACCGACTGCCCTACTTCGTAGGGGCGATCATCGCGCTCGGCTTCCTCCTGCTGCTGATCGCGTTCCGCTCCTTCGTGGTGCCGCTGACGGCGGCCCTGATGAACCTGATCGCGGCGGCGGCGTCCTTCGGCGTGCTCGTGGCGGTCTTCCAGTGGGGCTGGGGCACGGAGCTCCTCGGCATCGGCAAGGAGGGCCCGATCACCGCCTTCCTGCCCGTCATCATGCTGTCGCTGCTCTTCGGGCTCTCGATGGACTACCAGGTGTTCCTGGTGAGCCGCATGCACGAGGAATGGGTGCACACGAAGGACAACGCCCGCGCGGTGAGGGTGGGTCTCGCCGAGACGAGCAGGGTCATCAACTGCGCCGCCCTGATCATGATCTGCGTCTTCTCCGCGTTCGTCCTGAGCGGCGACATGGAGGGCGCGATGGCGGGCATCGGCCTGGCGGCGGCGGTCGCCCTGGACGCGTTCATCCTGCGCACGGCTCTCGTCCCTGCCGCCATGCACCTGCTCGGCCGCTCCAACTGGTGGCTGCCCGCAGGCCTGGAGAAGCGCCTCCCGCACCTGGCGGTGGAGCCGAGGGAGCCCGGGCGGACAACCGCGTCACCGGCGGAAACCGTCCCCCACGCGCGCGTGGCGGAGTCCGACGGCGAAGGCGGCGCCTCCGTAGTGCACGGTTTCATCCGCACCGCGGAGGGCGAACCGGTGGACGGCGCGACCCTGACCCTCCTCTCCAAGGGGGGCCGCCGACTGGACCGCGTCGTCTCCCTGGCCGACGGTTCGTACATCGTCGCGGCCCCGTCGGCAGGCGCGTACCTCCTTGCCGTCTCGGCCTCCGGATACGCGGCCCGCGCGCGGCACATCGCGGTCGCGAACGAACCGCTGGTGTACGACGTGGAGCTGGCGCTCGGCGAGATGGACGCGGACGCGGTGAGCTGAACGGGGCGCTCGGGGCGTCCGGGGCCTTGTCTCAGGCTGTGGCCCGGACCGGGACCCGGACCCGGGGCAGCCCCGTCACGGACATCACGAGCGAGTAGAGCGAGGTCGTCGCCGCGATGAAGAGCCGGTTGTTCTTCGGCCCGCCGAAGGCGATGTTGGCGACGGCCTCGGGGACGGTGACGCGCCCGATGAGGGTGCCGTCGGGGTCGTAACAGTGCACCCCGTCCCCAAGGGCGGCGGCCCACAACCGCCCCCCGTCGTCGAAGCGGATGTTGTCGAACCCGGATTCCTTGGACTCGGCGAAGACGACCCCGTCCGACAGCGTGCCGTCGTCACGCACGTCAAAGGCGCGGATCTGAGCGGCGCGGGAGTCGGACACGTACAACTGCCGCTCGTCGGGCGAGAAGACGAGCCCGTTCGGCCCCTCGAAGCCGTCGGCGACGATCCGCACGGCACCGGTGACGGGGTCGATCCGGTAGACGTTGCAGCCACCGATCTCGGCGGGCGCGCGGAAGCCCTCGTAGTCACTGGTGATCCCGAAGTCGGGATCGGAGAACCAGACCGATCCGTCCGAACGGACCACGGCGTCGTTCGGGCTGTTGAACCGCTTGCCATCGAAGCGGTCGGCGAGGACGGTCACGCGGCCGTCGTGCTCGGTGCGGGTGACGCGCCGGTTGCCCTGCTCGCAGCAGATCAACCGGCCTTCCCGGTCGAGGGTGTTGCCGTTGACGTATCCGGCGGGCGTACGGAAGACGCCGACGGTGCCGGTGGCCTCGTCCCAGCGAAGGAGCCGGTCGTTGGGAATGTCGCTCCAGACGAGCTGGCGCCAGGCGGGCAGGTAGAGCGGCCCTTCGGCCCACCGGCAGTCGTCGTAGAGGACTTCCAGCTTGGAGTCCCCGTTGGCGCACCGGCCGGTGCGGAAACGCTCGTCCAGAATCTCGTACGACGTCGGGAACTTCTGGGAAGACATGAGGGCCCCTGTCTGACGCGTGAATGAATAACATTCGGCGCACAGACGATAACGCAGTACAAGATATGGTGTACACAAGTGCTACTACGCCCACTACGCCCACTACGCCTACCACCCCTACGAACCACCCCTAGGAAGCGCGGGAGCGGCACAGCTGATGGACGACACGGACCGAGAACTGCTGATACTGCTGCAAGAGGACGCCACCCAGCCCTATGCGGCCCTGGGCAAGGCGGTGGGCCTCTCGGCGGGCGCGACCCACGAGCGGGTACGCAAGCTGCGCGAGCGCGGGGTGATCCGCCGCACGACGGTCGACGTGGACCCGGCGGCCGTGGGCCAGGGTGTGCTGGCCTTCGTCATGGTCGACTCGACGGCATGGATGGGGGACAGGGCCGAGGACTTCGCCGCGATCCCCGAGATCCAGGAGGCACACGTCATCGCGGGCGCGGCGAGCGTCCTGGTGAAGGTCCGCACGTCGACGACGGGGCAGCTCCAGGACGTGCTGCGGCGTCTTTACGCGATCGAGGGCGTGAGCGGGACTCAGGCGACGGTGTCGCTGGAGACGTTCTTCGAGAGGCCGGTGTCGCCTTCCTTCGGGACGGGAGCGAACTGAACCTCTTCGTAGAGGGCTTGTTTCCGGTCGTCGACCCCGAAGCGCCGCACTCCCGGCACCGCCGCTGTCCCGGCGCAGGCGACGCCCACCACGGCCGCGGCGATCCACAGCGGGGTCGCCGCTCCCCACGCATCCGCCGCGAGCGGCCCGAGGACGTAGGCGACGGGCATCGCGGCCAGCGACAGCAGCCAGTCGTACGAGGTGACGCGGGCCAGCACGCCGGCCGGTATCGCCGCCTGGACCGACGTCTGCCAGACGGGGCTGAGGAAACCGAGGCCGGCCTGGGCGAGTCCGTAGGCGGCGATCACGGCCGGTGCGGGGGCCTCGGCCGCGAGGAGGGCGAGGGGCAGGGCGTACGTGGCGAGGCCGAGGTTGGCCACGAGGACCGGACGCTTCGGCCGGGCGCGCCCGGCGAGCAGGGAGCCGGCGAGGAGGCCGACGGCACCCACCTGGAGGACCGCGATCCAGGTGCCTTCACCGCCCAACTCCTCGATGGCGATGACGGGTCCGAGCGTCGTGAGGACGGCCGCGGCGCCGTTCCACGCGGAGTGCGCGACGAGGCTGGTCCAGTACCAGTCGCGGCTGCGCACCTCGTGCCAGCCCTCGGCGAGGTCCTGGCGAAGGGAGCGGCGCGCGGTGGGTTCTTCGGCCGTGCGGTGGGTGCGGACGGCCGCGAGGAGGCATGCGCTGACGGCGAAGGAGACGCCGTCGAGGATGAACGCCCAGCCGGGGCCCGCGACCAGGATCAGCAGCCCGGCGAGTGCGGGGCCGCCCAGGCGTGAACCGCTGCTGACGACGCCCAGGGCGGCGTTGGCCGCGTGCCGGTCCTTCGGGGCGACCGTCCCCGTGATGAGCGGCGAGAGCGTCGGCATGGCGAAGGCGGACGCGGCGCCGCCGATCGCTTCGGCCAGGGCGATGTTCCACAGCTGCGGATCACCACTGAGCAGTTGTACGCCGACGAACAGCTGGCTCGCGCATCGCACCAGGTCGGAGACGAGGGCCACGGTGCGGGCGTTGAACCGGTCGCCCACGACCCCGCCGAGCGGCAGCAACAGCAGCTTCGTTCCTATCGCGCAGCCCAGTAGCAGCGCGAGCGCGGAGGCGGACCCGGTCGCCCGGACGACGGCGAGAGCGAGGGCGGCCGGGATGACGGCGTCGCCGATGAGGGACAGGGAGCGGCCGACGAAGAACAGCCGGAAGGAGCGGTTGCGCAGCAGGGGGTGCGACAGCATGGAGAGGACTGTATTTCGGTGCCGAACTATTCGTCAACGAAATATCTGTCACCGAACCATGCCGACGTAGGCTGCGACCATGGCGAAGAGGCGCGAGAAGAACAATGCGGGCGCGGTGGACGGGGAGGAGAGGGAGAGCGGTGCGGCGCGCGACTGGACCGACGATCACGTGGAGCGCTGGCTTCCCGTACTCCCTGCGCTCGACCCGGACGTCGAGGGCGCGGTCACCCGCATGAAGAAGCTCACCGTCCATCTGCGCCGGGTCCGCGAGCAGTCCCTGGTCGACTTCGACCTGGAACGCCACGAGTTCGACACCCTCCACAAACTCGCGGGCCGGGGCGGTCGCGCGACCCCCTCCGAACTGGCCGCCGACCTGGACCTGGCCCCCGCCTCGGTGACGGGCCGCCTGGACGGCCTGGAGAAGCGGGGTCTGCTCCACCGCACCCCGTCGAAGGCGGACCGCCGCCGCGTGGACGTGGAACTCACCGACTCCGGCCGGTCGATCTGGCTGGGCGCGATGGATGTCCTCGGCCATGAGGAGTACCGCCTGATGGGCGTGCTCTCGCGCGAGGAGCGTGCTCAGTTCTCCGACATGCTGCGCCGGATCATGGTGGTGGCGGAGGAAGGCGGCGGGGCGCGCTGGGCGTGACGCGCGCCCCTCTGATGCCGCGGCTCAACTCCGCGCCAGCTCCGGCCGCTTGCGGTAGTCGGTGAACCCGACGACGTTCCCCCACGGATCGGCGACCTCGACGGTCCACCCGGTGGCCACGGAGGAGGGTGGCGCGAGCGCCTTGATCCCGGCGGCCTCCAGCGCACGCCCGGCGGCCCGCGCGTCCCCCACTTCGAGCCATACCCGAGGCGTGGCCCAGGCGGACGGTCGATGCTCGATGCCGTCCTCCACCCGCAACAGAATCCCGGGGGTCTCTTTCCCCACCTTCAGGATCGCGAGCCCGATCTCGTCGATCCGATGGCTCACCGGAAAGCCGGCACGCTCGTAGAAGCTGACGGCCTCCGCGAGATCGCCGACGGGGAAGAGGACGTTGTCGAAGCCGAGCAGTTCGGTCGACGAGTCGCTCGCCGAGGGTTGCTCACCGGATTGACGAACGGGCCGCTCAACGGACAGGCCGACCGACTGGTTGTCTGACATTCCGTCAGGGTAGGTCGAACGGTCCGAATTAAGCCGTACTGTCACTGTTTGACGGCCGTGTGGGTGTGGGTGTCACCCGCCTGGAGTGCTCGGTGGCTGATCGATTGGATCCGCTGGATGTGTCGCAACGAGCCCCTTGGCGGAGGAGCCGCCCTTGCCGCCGCTGACCCGAGCGACCTTGATGCTCGTTTTGCCGACCCCGGCGTTCAGCATGTTGTTGTCCGCGCCGCCCGAAGGCCCCGGCGGATTCTGGTTGTTCTTGTACCCGATGGCGCACGCCGCCGTCGAGGAGAATCCCAGGGCGAGGGCCGCGGCGAGCAAGTAGGTACCGGCCTTCACGGTGGTACGCACTACTTGCACACGCCCGGGATGGTCTCAAGGGAGACGGTCTGCCACACGCCCCGCGAGGACTTGGTGAGCCCGGCACGGTACTGCAGCACGGAGTCCGGAGTGTCGGGGGTGGCGGTGACCTTCTCGGTCTTGCGGTTCTTCGTGGACGACTTGCGCTCGTCGACGCAGTAGAAGAACACCGCAGCGTCCTTGCCGCTGACGTTGACCTTGGGGGCGTAGGCCTTGACCTCACCGATCAGGCTGTCGTCGGTCTCGGTGAAGCCCTTGATCCACTTGCGGGCCGTGGTGAGAGAGGAGCCCGAGTCGTAGAACGCCACCGCGTCCGAATTCGGATTTGACTCGATGATCGCCGCGTACTTCGCCCGCAGCTCCTCCTTGCCGTCGTCCAGGACCTCTTGGATCTTCGGGTCACTGTTCGTCCAGCCCGTGAAGTTCGCCTCGAACTCGGCCGGGAGCTTGATTTCTGGCCGCTCAGCCCCGCCCGGCTTTGCCGACGGGCTTGCGGAAGTCTTCGCACCCCCGCCTCCCGCCCCCTCGATCTTGTCCGGAGAGTCGCCCTCGCCCCCTGATCCGCAGGCGGTCAACAGCAGGGCCGCGGACGCGGTGAGTGTGGCCGTCAGGAGACGGATGAGGCGGTTCACTCGGGACTCCCGTGAGGTGGGGGGGGGTAACTGAAGCGAACCAACGCTATCTCTGGGGTGAGTGGGGGACACCAGGCGGATTCCGTCAGCCTGGTGTGCCTTTGTGTCGTTTGCGACCTATTGATCGACAGCCCCAGGGTCAGTGACATTTGCCTTCGCGGGCTTCGCGGGCCCCGCTGACCGGCCCCGCCCGATGACCGGCTGTCGGGCTGGCACTCAACTGCCGCCCTGCGCAGGCTTACCCGCATCCAAGACCTCCGTCACGTCCAGCGTGATCTTCGCGCCGATCGACTCGGGCAGGATGACCAGCTGGCCGGGGGCGTGGACCTGGTGGGTCGTGTACTCGCCGCCGGACGGGTCCATGAGGGTGTGGAGGCGTCCGTGCTTGCGGTCGACGATGACGTAGACCGGGATGCCGGCGTCTGCGTACGCCGTGACCTTCGCGCGGAGGTCGTTCTGGTAGTTGCTGGAGGTGACTTCCAGGACGAGGCGGAAGCAGAGGGGGTCATAGCAGTTGTTCTCGATGAGGTGCTCGTCGATGTCGGCATCGACGACGACGAGATCGGGGATCGCGTAGTCCTCGGCGCCCGTGGGAAGCCAGAGTCCGACGCCTTCGAGCACCTCGGCCTCTCCGCCGTCGAGCCCGGCCGTGGCGAAGGGGCGCCGCAGCCGGGAGAGGGCGCGGGCATGTGCCACGTCCGGGGGAGGGGTCACGGTGATCTGGCCTCCGATGATCTCGACGCGGTGGCCCGGGTTGCGATCCATGAGCAGGTTCGCCTCGGCGAGCAGGGACCGCTCGCCGGACGGGTCGCCATGGGGCCGCTCGGCAGCTGCTGCGGACATCGCGTGCCTCCTGAGGGCTGGTGTCGAGAGCATCATCGTAGGACGGGGGAGGGGGCGGAGGCCGGTCTCGACGCGTTCACCGGTATGGGTGGGCGAGGCCCTGGTCGGCTGCAGGTGCTCGCGCGTCGGCTCGTTTATCGCTCCATGCCTGGGGTGCCGAGGGCCCCTTGGCGTATCGCCTCCAGGAGAGGCGTGAGGGAGGCGGTTCGCAGGGGCAGGTTGATCGCCGGTTCGTCGGATTCGCGCAGGCGCGTTGTGTTGTCCGGTGTGGTGGTTAGTTCGACGCAGTTGCTCCCCTCGCTGCTGTAGGACGACTTCTGCCAGTGGAGGGTGGTCACTTCGCTGCCTTTCAGAGGTCGCGGATGATCGTGTGGATGATGTCGCGTGAAGCGGCCTCCTTGAGGGCTACCGCTTCGAAGTAGGTCATGAAGGTGCGGTACTTCTCCAACTGGAGGTCCGCATGCAGGAATACGGATCCATGTTCGGCGTCGAGCTGCACGGCGTCGAGCTGCACGGTGTCCAGGTGGGGGGGACAGGGCCCTCCGCGTACAGCACGGTCTGTCCCGCCCCGGGACGGCCATGCCCGAACTCGCCCTGAAGCGGCAACCCGTCTCCCACGCCGACGAAGACTGGGAGTACGCCCTCCGCATCCCCCACACCCCCCTCGGCCCCGGCATCGTCCGGGCCCACGTGCGCGCCGTCCTCACCCGCTACCGCGTACGCCCCGCCGTCCTCGACAACGTCCAGCTCGTCGCCTCGGAGTTGGTCACCAACTCCCTGGCCTGGACGTGCGATTCCGTCGCCGTGCGACTTGCCCGTACGCACAGTCGGCTCCGCCTCGGTGTCTGGGACAGCAGCCCGCAGCTACCGCCGACGCCCCTCGGAGTCAGCGACGCCGACTCCGAGGGAGGTCGCGGCCTCTGGCTCCTTCGTCGTTGCGCCGATGACTGGGGGCATTACGTCCTCATTAACGGGCTCCGCGCCACCGGCGGCAAGGAGGTCTGGGCGGAGTGGCACGCCCCGTACTCGAATGAGTGAGGCCCTGGGATTCCCGCTCGGTACTCTGAGGCGCAAGGCGAGACTCCGTCGCATGGGAGCAATCATGAGCGCCGAATCCGGGAACGGGCTCGAAGACGAGTCGGCGTACCGCTGGCCGATCCCGCCCGCCGAGGGCTGGACCGCTGACGACCTCGACCGGATCCCGGGCCTCCCGCCGCACACGGAGTTGATCGACGGGAGTCTCGTCTTCATGAGTCCGCAGACCCGGTTCCACATGCGCTGCATGCGCCTGCTGGAGCACAGCCTCCTCCAGCAGGCGCCGGATCATCTGGATGTCGACCGGGAGTTCACGATCAAGCTCGATTCCCGGAATCGACTGGAGCCTGACATCTTGGTGGTTCCTGTCGAGGCGGACGCTGGTTCGAATCAGACCTGGCACAAGCCGGAAGACGTCCTCCTCGCCGTCGAAGTGGTCTCTCCCGACTCCCGCGAACGCGACCGTGAGGTCAAGCCCCGCAAATACGCCCAAGCAGGAGTCCCGCATTTCTGGCGTGTCGAGCAGGACGAGGAGAAGGGTCTCCCCGTCGTCTACGTCTTCGAACTCGACCCTGCCACGAAGTCCTACGGGCTCACCGGCATCTTCCACGACCGGCTCAAGGTCTCCTCGCCCTTCGACGTCGAGATCGACCTGACCGCCGTGAACCGCCGCCCCGGGCGGCCCTGACGGCGAAGGCCCCGCCCCCGGTGCGAAACCAGGAGCGGGGCCCAAGTCGATCAACGTACAGACGTCGATCAACGTACAGACGTCGATCAACGTACCGACGAAGAAAGAATCAGAAGCGACGCGTGATCAGCGCCCGCTTCACTTCCTGGATCGCCTTCGTGACCTCGATGCCACGCGGGCACGCGTCCGTGCAGTTGAACGTCGTGCGGCAGCGCCACACGCCGTCCTTGTCGTTCAGGATCTCCAGGCGCTGCTCGCCCGCCTCGTCACGCGAGTCGAAGATGAAGCGGTGCGCGTTGACGATCGCCGCCGGGCCGAAGTACTGGCCGTCGTTCCAGAAGACCGGGCACGACGACGTGCACGCCGCGCACAGAATGCACTTCGTCGTGTCGTCGAACCGCTCGCGGTCCTCCGGCGACTGGAGGCGCTCGCGGGTCGGCTCGTTGCCCGACGTGACCAGGAACGGCATGACGTCGCGGTACGCCTGGAAGAACGGGTCCATGTCGACGACCAGGTCCTTGAGGACCGTCAGCCCCTTGATGGCCTCGACCGTGATCGGCTTGGACGGGTTGATGTCCTTGATCAGGGTCTTGCAGGCCAGGCGGTTGCGGCCGTTGATGCGCATGGCATCCGAGCCGCAGATGCCGTGGGCGCAGGAGCGGCGGAAGGTCAGCGACCCGTCCAGCTCCCACTTGATCTTGTGGAGGGCGTCGAGGACACGCTCCTTGGGGTCGATCTCCACCTGGAAGTCTTCCCAGGTCGCGTCCGCCGAGATCTCCGGGTTGAAGCGGCGGATGCGGAAGGTGACCGTGATGTACGGGGAGTCGGCGAAGCCGGCCTCGGGCTTGGCGTCTTCCTTGTCGAGGGTCGGGGTTGCCATCAGTACTTACGCTCCATCGGCTGGTAGCGGGTCTGCACGACCGGCTTGTAGTCGAGCCGGATCGACTCGGCGCCGTCGTCGCCTACCTCGCGGTACGCCATGGTGTGGCGCATGAAGTTGACGTCGTCGCGGTTCGGGTAGTCCTCGCGGTAGTGACCGCCGCGCGACTCCTTGCGGGCCAGGGCCGACTGCGCCATGACCTCGGCCAGGTCGAGCAGGTTGCCCAGCTCGATGGCCTCGAGGAGGTCGGTGTTGAAGCGCCTGCCCTTGTCCTGGATCGAGACGTTGAGGTAGCGCTCGCGGAGCTCCGCGACCTTCTCCACCGCCGTCTTGATCGTCTGCTCCGTGCGGAACACCATGACGTTGGCGTCCATGGTCTCCTGAAGCTCCTTGCGGAGCTCGGCGACCCGCTCGTTGCCCGAGGCGTCGCGCAGGCGCTCCACCTGGGCGACGACGAGCTCCTCGGCGTTCTCCGGGAGCTCGACGAAGTCGTTCTTCGCCGCGTACTCCGCGGCGGCGACGCCCGCGCGCTTGCCGAAGACGTTGATGTCCAGGAGCGAGTTCGTGCCCAGGCGGTTGGCGCCGTGGACCGAGACGCAGGCCACCTCGCCCGCCGCGTACAGGCCCGGGACGACCGTGGTGTTGTCCGCGAGGACCTCACCCTGGACGTTCGTCGGGATGCCGCCCATGGCGTAGTGCGCGGTCGGCTGGATCGGGATCGGGTCCGTGTAGGGCTCGATGCCGAGGTACGTACGCGCGAACTCCGTGATGTCGGGAAGCTTCGCGTCCAGCTGCTCCGGCGGGAGGTGCGTGAGGTCCAGGTACACGTGGTCGCCCTCGGGGCCGCAGCCGCGGCCCTCTCGGATCTCCGTGTAGATGGAGCGCGAGACGACGTCACGCGACGCGAGGTCCTTCATGACCGGCGCGTACTTCTCCATGAAGCGCTCGCCGTCCTTGTTACGGAGGATGCCGCCCTCACCACGGGCGCCTTCCGTAAGGAGGATGCCCATGCGCCAGATGCCGGTCGGGTGGAACTGGAAGAACTCCATGTCCTCAAGCGGCAGGCCACGGCGGTAGCAGGCCGCCTGGCCGTCACCCGTCAGCGTGTGCGCGTTCGACGTCACCTTGAAGAACTTGCCGGTGCCGCCCGACGCGTAGACCACGGACTTCGCCTGGAAGAGGTGGATCTCGCCGGTCGCGAGTTCGTAGGCGACGACGCCCGCGCTCTTCTTGACGCCGTCGACCTCCACCAGGAGCTGGTCGAGGACGTAGAACTCGTTGAAGAACTCCACGCCCTCCTTGATGCAGTTCTGGTAGAGGGTCTGGAGGATCATGTGGCCGGTGCGGTCGCCCGAGTAGCAGGCACGGCGGACAGGAGCCTCGCCGTGGTTGCGGGAGTGACCGCCGAAACGGCGCTGGTCGATCTCACCCTTGGGCGTACGGCCGAACGGCAGGCCCATCTTCTCCAGGTCGAGGACCGCGTCGATGGCCTCCTTCGCCAGGATCTCGGCGGCGTCCTGGTCGACCAGGTAGTCGCCGCCCTTGATCGTGTCGAAGGTGTGCCACTCCCAGTTGTCCTCCTCCACGTTGGCGAGCGCGGCGGCCATGCCGCCCTGCGCCGCGCCCGTGTGGGAGCGGGTCGGGTAGAGCTTCGTCAGGACCGCGGTCCGGCTGCGCTTCGTCGACTCGATGGCCGCGCGCATGCCCGCGCCGCCGGCGCCGACGATGACAGTGTCGTACTTGTGAATCTTCACTGGGTTCGCCTCGGCTTTAGCGGATGTTCGGGTCGAAGGTGAAGATCACCAGCGTGCCCAGAAGGATGGTGAACACCGTGGCGGTGTACAGCAGGCCCTTGAGCCACAGGCGCGTGTTGGCGCGCTCCGCGTAGTCGTTGATGACCGTGCGCAGGCCGTTGGCCCCGTGCAGCATCGCGAGCCACAGCATCAGCAGATCCCAGACCTGCCAGAACGGCGAGGCCCAGCGACCGGCGACGAACGCGAAGCCGATCTTGCTCACGCCGCCGTCGAGCACCAGCTGGATCAGCAGGTGACCCAGGACCAGGACGACCAGGACGACGCCGGACAGGCGCATGAAGAGCCACGCGGCCATCTCGAAGTTGCCGCGGGTCGAGCGCGGGGTCTTGGAGGTGCGCTTGCGCGGGGCCTCGATGAGGGGAGCCGGGTTGTCGGCGTCGTAGAGCGAGGCGCCTTCGACGGGACCCACTCCGGACCCGCCGGACTTCTCGAGCGTGGTGTCGGACATCAGGCGTCAGCTCCCGAAGACTTCGCGGACGGCGTGGCCGAGGACCGGGTAGAGCGCCCCGACCATCAGGACGACCCAGATGCCCACGACGGTCCAGAGCATCTGCTTCTGGAAACGCGGGCCCTTCGACCAGAAGTCGACGGCGATGACACGCAGGCCGTTCAGGGCGTGGAAGAGGATGGCGGCGACCAGGCCGTACTCAAGGAGTGCGACGAGGGGCGTCTTGTAGGTGCTGACGACATCGTCGTACGCCTCAGGAGAGACGCGGACGAGAGCGGTGTCCAGCACATGCACGAACAGGAAGAAGAAGATGAGGACGCCGGTGACTCGGTGAGCCACCCAGGACCACATTCCTTCCCGGCCGCGGTACAGCGTTCCAGCCGGCACGGCAGAACCCTCCGGGAGCGGGGATTGGGGCCAGCCGGCTTGGGTGGTCGGACGGGCCCGGCCGGGTACGGTCCACCGGCCGCTCGTCATCGTATCGACGAGTTGTCGGTTCGTTCGCGCGGGGTAGCCAGGTGTGATCAAACAGGCAATCAAACAGGCACGTACGGGCTATTCAGGTCGTGCACGAGTCGGGTGAGTCGGCCGCGGACCAGCTTCCTCAGTTCCTCGGCCGCGAGCACCCGCTCCTCCTCCGGGTCATTGGCGAGGCGGGCCCGGATTCCGGCGAGCAGATGGTTCAACGCCTGGCTCGGCCGGACCTCGTCCAGGCAGATCACGAAGACGTGACCGAAGCGGCTCTCGTACGCGGCGTGCGCGGCCCGCAGGGCGGTGTGGGCGGCGGAGTACGTGCCCTGGCCGGGCACGTACGGACGCAGAGGTTCGCAGGCCAGGGCCTCGGCGAGGTCCGCGAGCGGGAGGTCGTACGCCGCTTCGTCGGACGCGGCGAGCAGGGCGTCCAGGTCGGGGTACGGCCGGTGGGCGACCAGGCGGCGGGCCCACAGATGGCTGCCGCAGCAGGTGAGCAGCGCGGCTTCGGCCGCGTCGGGCTCTGCGCTGTTCAGCTGCTCGGGGGTGCTTGGCGAACGGTGCGGGGACAGCGGGGGCTCCTGGGCAGGGGGCATCGGCGAGGCAAGAAGTGGGGGAGGTGGGGGTTTTGTCGTAACGCTATCGAGGTGAGGTGGCGGCTGTCGGACGGATGCGTGAATTTCACCCGGATGGGAGAGTTTCGCTTCGCGTTGTGGACGGGGCGGCCACGGGCCCCGCCTTACCGTGGGCGGATGTTGGCTCTGACTGCTGCTGATGTCCCTGGCGCCCGCCCCGCCCGGCGGGGGGCTCGCTGTGCCGCCGCTTCGCGGCGGATCTCTCCCTGCCCCTCACCCGTTTGCCCCGCATCAGGCGGTAACCAGTGATCCCCCGCCGCATCGCCCTCGCCTCCGCCGCGGCCGTGGCCGCCGGAGCCGTCGCCCTGACCGTGGCCGTCTGGGCGGACGACGGGGACGGCGGGAACGGAGCGCCCTCGTCCAGTGCGTCGCCGCCCTCCGACAGCAAGTCCGCCGCCTCCCCGACCCCCTCGAAGTCGTACGCCCTCTCCAAGGCCCCCGCCACCATCCCCGCCGTACGCGAGCACACCGCGGCGCGCGGACCGGGCTGGAAGCCTAAGGACGGCGGGCGTGTCGTCGTCGGCGACGACGACCTCGCGGACGAGGGCAAGCTGCTCGCCGGTGAGCTGAAACTCAAGTACGCCGGTGACGCCGACCCCCGCAAGGGCGACGTGGAACTCGCGCTCACCCCGGAGAAGGCCGACGCCTCCGAGGGCAGGGACGAGTCGTACACCCTGTCCGTGAAGGGGCAACGGGTCAAGATCAGCGCCCCCGCCGAAACGGGCGTCTTCTACGGGACCCGCACCCTGAAGCAGGAGGTGCGCGGCGACCGGACCGCGCCCGAAGGCGTCGTACGCGACCGTCCCGCCAAGCCCCAGCGCGGATTCATGATCGACATCGCGCGCAAGCACTTCGACGCGGAGTGGATCGAGGACCGCATCCGGGAGATCGGCGACCTCAAGTACAACCAGCTCGGCCTGCACTTCTCCGACGACCAGGCCTTCCGCATCGAGTCGGACTCGCACCCCGAGATCGTCTCCCGCGACCACCTCAGCAAGGCGCAGGTCCGCCGCATCCTCAAGCTCGCGGCGAGCCGCCACATCACCGTGGTGCCCGAGATCGACTCACCGGGCCACCTCGGCGCGGTCATCGCCGCGCACCCCTCGCTCCAGCTCCGCGACACCCGTGGCGTCGCTGCGCGCGGCGCCGTCGACATCTCCAAGCCGCAGGCGGCGGAGATCGTCGACGACCTCCTGGAGGAGTACGCGGACCTCTTCCCCGGCCGCTACTGGCATCTGGGCGCCGACGAGTACCAAGCCCTCACGGTCGACAACCCGGAGGCCAGCTACCCGCAACTGGCTTCCGCCGCCCGCGAGAAGTACGGGTCCGGCGCCCGCGTCCAGGATCTGGCGACCGGCTGGCTCAACGACCGTGCCGAGACCATGCGCCCCTACGAGCGCGGGCTCAAGGCCTGGAACGACGGATTCTTCCGCGGCGGTGTCGAGAAGGCCGACGACGACCTCGAAGTCGCGTACTGGACCGGCAAGGAGATCGGGGCGAGGGAGCCGACCGAGTACCTGAAGGCGGGCCGGAAGGTCGTCAATTACAACGACGAGTACCTCTACTACGTCCTCGGCCAGCCCAACACCTTCCGCTATCCCACCGGGCAGCGGATCTACGAGCAGTGGACCCCGCGGGTGATCCGCGGGACGAAGCCGGTGAGCGCGGAGTACGACGACCAGATCCTCGGCGGCACCTTCGCGGTCTGGTGCGACCTCGCGGGGTCGCAGACGCAGGCGCAGGTCGCCCAGGGGGTCCGGATGCCGCTGCGGGCGACGTCGCAGAAGCTGTGGGATGCACGCAAACCGGGTCCGTCCTGGGGAGAATTCGTGAAGCTGGCCGACCAGGTGGGATAAGTTCCGGAGGCCGCCGACGCCCTGGGGAGGGACGTGGGCGGCCTCTGTCGTCCTGTCCGGCTGGCTTGTCCGTCCGTCTGGTCCGTCCGTCTGGTCCGTCTCTCCAGTCGGTCTGTCCAGTCGGTCTGCCTAGTGGGTCTGTCCAGTCGGTCTGTCTTGTTCGTTCTCTTGTTCCTGTGTTCCTGGTGAACCCGTGGGGGGTCGCTCAGCCATGCTGTGCACGCAATGTCAGTTCAATACGGCGACGACATCGGACGGCCTCTGCGGCATCTGTGTCACGGCCGCCGCACACGCGCAGCCGGCGCCTCGTCCCGGGTACGCGTCCAACGGGAACCTCGCCTATCTCCGCTCGCCGGTCGCACTGGCCCGGGCGACCGTCGCGCTGCTCGTCGGCGTCATCGCCGCGGACCTGTACTCGCTGTGGGCGGGCACGGTCATCCAGGGTGTGATGGACGACCTGATGAGCCTGGACCGCGGGGTGGGCTACGGGGTGGTGGGCCAGGGAACGGATCTGGTGCGGGAGGCCGAGCGCGCCGACACCCTCTACGCCGTCTCCGGCTGGCTCCAGACCGCCGTGCTCGTGGCCACCTGCGTCGTCTTCCTCTGCTGGTTCTACCGCGTCCGCGTGAACGCCGAGGTGTTCGAGCCGTACATCCACGGCAAGACGCGCGGCTGGGCGGTGGGCGGCTGGTTCGTGCCCTTCGTGAACCTGTGGGTCCCGCGCCGGATCACGCTGGACATCTGGGACGCGAGCGGCGACCGCTCCGTGGCCCTTGACCGCACGATGACCCTCGGCGACGCATCGGCCCGCGCCACGCACCCGCTCGTCAACGGCTGGTGGACGCTGTGGGTGGCGAGCATCCTCGTCGGGCGGTGGGCGTCGGCGGGGTACTGGGACGCGGAGGAGGCGGACGAGATCGACGCGGCGGTCTCCGGGATGATGTTCGCGGACGTCGTGGACATCGCGGCCGCGGTGCTTGCGATCCTCGTCGTACGCCGCCTGACGCGGATGCAGGACGCGAAGGCCAGGTCTGGGCCAGTGGCCGGCGGTGTGCACTCGGTCTGAGGGGGCGGGTCTGAGGGGTCGGGTCTGAGCGGTCAGACCTGGAGGATTTCCGGCTCAGAGAGTTCCTCTGAGAGGCCCGCGGGGAGATTCCGTCTGAGAGGCCCGCGAGATCCGCTTTCGGCTTTTTGGTGGCGAACTTGCATACGTCTGTGGTGTATTCGCCCAAAGCCGATCGAAGCCGTACACGGGGAGACGCGAGCATGGGCTACTGGGGTTACTACGTCGTGGGCAGGAGCGAGCGGCCGCTCGTGGAGCTCGCGGCGGTGGCGGCGGTGCGGGACGAGCTCAGTCTCCTCGTGCAGCGGGACGACGGCTGGCAGGTGTGGGAGGTGCCGGGCGGCGACGGCGCGCGCGACGTCGGCAACATGAACACCCTGGCCCTGGAGACGGGTTCGCCCGCGCTCTTCGGCTACGTCATGGACAGCGATTGCGTGGTCGTCGAGGCGGCGGCCCCGGAGAGCGGCGCGTGGACCACGTGCCTGGCCCGCGAGGCGATGACCGCGTACCTCGGCGACGACGGCCTGAGCCTTGACGACTACTTCCTGGAGCCGCGCGACGCTGCGGACCGTGCGGTGACGTGGGCGGCGGAGTCGGGCAGGACGGTGAAGGCGGGGCCGCTCCTGGACGTGCTGAAGGCCGCGGCGGAGCCCTCGGCGGAGGAGCTCTTCTTCCGCTTCCTCGACCGGCTCGGCGTAGTGCCGCAGTGACGTTCCTGGGCGCCCGGACGCAGTACCGAACGCAGTAGGGGACGCGCGTGGGGCGGGTGTGGGACGTGTGGGGGACGTGCACCGTCCGCGCATTGTCCGTTGCTCGTTGTCCGTTGTCCGTTGTCCGCGAACAGGAGGCGTGCACCATGGGTGGCCCGAGTCTGGTCGAGCTGATGGCCGAAGCGGACGAGAGGGGTCTGGCGGCGAGCGGGCTCGCCTGCCTCGACCGCTGCGTACCGCTTCTCGGAGGCGGAGGCGGAGGCGGAGGCGGCGGTGGCGGCGGCGGTGACGACGTACTGCGTCCGCTGTGGGCGAGCCTCGCGGAGGGCAGGGCCTGGGACGTGGCGCTCGCCGATGCCCGGATGACGCTGGGCGGTGCGGACGTACTGGAGGACTCCTCCGCGGACGAGGCCGCCACCCTCGCCTACCGCATGCTCGGCGCCGTGCCCTCCACGCGGTCCGCCGCCGAGCTGCGGGAGTGGGCCGACGCCTGCTCCGTGGCCGCGCTGCAGATCCATCGGCTGCTCGACACCGTCCTCGACGGCGGCGCCCGGCCGCTGCCCGTGAGCGCGAGGCGTGAGGGACGTACGGAGGGGATGTCGCCGCTGGTCGCCGCCGAGTTGCGGCGCCAGGTACGCATCCTGGAGCTGCTCGCCACCCCGGGCACGGCCACCGGCGCCCTGCGCCAGGCCCTGGACGTAACCACCGAGGGCCGCCGGACGCTACGGGCGGTGGTCTCACGCCGGGCCCGGGGGATGAGGGTGTGATGGCAGGAAAGTCCCGAAAACCCCGCCCGAAATCGGCGTGTTGCCGGGACTTTCCTGCAATCCCCAGAGGGACCGGGTGTTACGGCGTCAGCGTCTGGCCCAGGTGGGCCGCAGCCGGAGTGCCCAGCTGCGTTCGGCCGTAGTAGGCGCCGGTCGTCGTGGAGACGCCGGATGCGGTGCTGTCCAGCTGGAGGATGGTGCCGTTGCCCTCGTCCTCGCCGTCCACGCCGATGGCGAGGTCGGCGCGGCCGTAGCCCGACAGGTCCGCGAGCATGACCGATGAGCCCAGGCGGTCCGCCGACTCCGTGGAGCCCGTGATGCCCTCCGTGTCCTGGCTGAACGCCTGCGCGCCCGTGCCCGTCAGGCCCGACGACGTGCCCTTCAGGAGGAGTGACGTGCCCGCGTCCTTCTTCGCCGAACCGGCGCGCGTGATGTCCTCGTTCGGGGCGCCCGTCAGGACGTCCGCGTAACCGTCCAGGTTGAAGTCGCCCGCCGAGACCGACCAGCCCATCGCGTCGCCCGACTCGGCGGCGCCCGGGACTCCGGACGTGTCCTGGTGGACCGTCTTCATGCCGGTGGTCGTGAAGCCCGTCGACGTGCCCGGGACCACTGTCACCTGGCCGCCCGCGAAGGCCTTGGACTCGGCCGTGTACGGCTGGCCTATGACCAGGTCGTCGTAGCCGTTGCCGTTCACGTCGCCCACCGCCAGCGAGCGGCCGCCCTTGACCGAGAGCGAACCGACCCTGCTCAGGCCCGACTTGGTGCCCTTGAACCACTGGACCTTGCCGATTCCGGCCTGGTCGCGGTAGTTCAGGGCCACGTCCGCGTAGCCGTCACGGTTGAAGTCGCCGGACGCGGCATCGGCGTACGCGATGGCCGTGTCGCCCGACGTCAGCGTGCCGCCCACCTCGTTGCCCGCCTTGAAGCGCGCCGCCCACGAGCCGCCGGTGCCGGTGGACGCCGCGAAGACGTCCGCCTTGCCGTCCGCGTTGAAGTCGCCGACCGCCACGGCCGAGCCGAACTTGGCGCCCGCGTAGTGGAAGTCGTCCGCCAGCTGCATGTCCGTGCCGGAGTCGAAGGTGGGGCCGTAGAGGATCGTGACCGCGCCGCGGTCCTTGTTCGTGGTGTCGTCCTCGCCGGGGGCGCCGATCGCCAGGTCCGCGTGACCGTCGCCGTTGATGTCGCCCCAGGCCGTGGCCGCCGCCCAGTTGTCGCCCGCCTCGGAGGCGCCGGGGACGCCGGGGCTCGACTGGGTGAGGGTCTTCTTCGAACCGCTCACCGGGCCGTTCAGACCGCCGGGGACGACCGTCAGACTGCCCACGCCGCCCGATGCCTTGGGCGTGCCCGCCACCAGGTCCGTGATGCCGTCGCGGTTGAAGTCGGCGGTCGGCGCGGCCGAGCTGCGGCCCGCGCTCGACGCGTAACGGCGGACCTCACCGAGCTTCGCGTACAGGTTCTTGCCGGGGCACGCCGTCGCGAAGCCGTCCCGGTGGCCCGAGATCGTGTTCAGACTGGGCTTGTCGCCCTTCTTCCATACGCCCGTGTCGTCGGCCGCCGTCAGCGTGACCTTGCCCGAAGGGTTGCCCTCGTACTGGCCGAGCTTCCAGGCCGCCACGCGGGAGACGGACTGTAGGGCGGCGCGGGTCGGCTTGCCCGCCTTCTTGTACGTCTCGCCCGTGGCCGGGGACTCGTTGCCCTCGAAGTCACCGAGGACCGCGATGCCCGCGGACTCGCCGTTGAAGCCGTACGTGTGCGCGCCGCGCACCGGCAGATCGGTGCCGCCGCCGCGGCCCTCGAAGATCTGGCCGCACTTGTCCACGAGGAAGTTGTAGCCGAGGTCGTTCCAGCCCTCGGTCTCCACGTGGTACGTCATGATGCCGCGGACCAGGGACGCCGACTGGGCGCAGCTGTAGTCGTTCGTACCGACCGTGTGGTGGACGAAGACCGCCTTGACCTTGTCTATGTACTCCGGCGGGTCCTTGACCTGCGACTCGTTGGCGCCCCAGGCCGCCCTGCTGATCATGGGCGGCTTGGCGACGGTGGACGGCGGAGCCGTCGGAACCGTCGGAGTCGGCGGAACCGTGGGGTCCGGGGCCTCGGTGGAGGGGGAGGGCGCCGCGGGCGCACCCGACTCCGGTTCGCTCGGCTTCGGATCGCTCGATGTCGGATCGCTCGATGTCGGATCGTTCGGCTCCGGGGACTCCGTCTCGTCGGCCGTGAACGCCGCCGGCGTCATCGCCGAACCGTCGAGCGCCGGGTTCTTCGCCTCCTTGGAGGTCACACCCGGGTCCACGAGGTTGACCTCAAGTCCCTTGGGCAGTGCGGCACTTGAGGTGCCGTCCGCCGCGACCACGCGGACCTCGACGCCGTCCGACGGGCCGACCCACAGCGGCTCTGACGCGGCACGCGTGCCCGCCTCGGCCTTCTCGGGCAGGTGCAGCTCCAGGTCCAGGTTCTGCCAGCCGGTCCACTTGTCGCTCTCGGCGGAGCGCGTACGGACCTGAGCCGTGCCCTCCAGCTCCTTCGTGACGCCGGTCCACGAGACGCCGAGCAGCGAGAACTGCTCCGTCGACGTGCGCGGCAGCTCCCGCTCCTTGGCGCCGTCGGCCTTGAGCGCGATGTCGTGCACGCTCACCGGCCGCTTGCCTCGTGAGACGCCGCCCGGCTGATCCCCGGTCACGGGATCCGCCATCGCGTACGTGACGGCCCCCGCGCCCCCCAGCACGACGGCCCCGATCGTCAGCCACGCCCTGCGCTTGAGACTCAGCGGTCTGTACGCGTGCGTGTTTCGCGCTGATTCGCGCGTTTTGCGCGGGCTCAAATGCCCCACCCCTTAGCGGAATTGACGGTTGACCCGGTTGGCCAAAGCGAGAGCGTACGACTGCCTGAAGGGTCAAAGGGTTGTACGGAGGCTTCGTGGGAACTCCGAGCGCCATCCGGTCCAGTGACATTTCTGTGGGCCGTGGCGCAGCTCTGCGTGGGGGCATGGACACGGTGAGCTGTGCCGCATCGGTACGGATGGGAAAGCGTGGGTCGAGGAGGGGAACCCCGTCGAGCGCGGGCGGGGGACGAGGAGCTGGGCGCCGCGGTCGCGCGGGCGCAGGAGGGCGACGAGGCGGCTTTCGCGGTCGCGTACCGCCTGGTGCAGCCGGGGCTCGTCGGCTACCTGCGGGGCCTTGTCGGCCATGACGGCGAGGTCGCCGAGGACATCGCCGCCGAGGCCTGGCTGGAGATCGCCCGTGACCTGGGCCGGTTCCGCGGCGACGGCGAGGGCTTCCGCGGCTGGACGGCGACCATCGCGCGCCACCGGGCCCTCGACCATCTGCGGCGCCAGAAGGCCAGGCCGCGCCCGTCCGCCCTGGAACAGGACATCCTCGAACTCCCCGGACCGCACAGCACGTCGGAGCAGGCGCTCGAATCCATCTCTACGGAGAACGCCCTCGCGCTGATCGCGAAACTGCCGCGCGACCAGGCGGAGGCGGTGCTGCTGCGCGTCGTCGTCGGCCTGGACGCCCCGGCGGCGGCACGGGTGCTCGGCAAGCGCCCCGGGGCGGTACGCACCTCCGCGTACCGGGGTCTCAAGCGGCTCGCCGAACGGTTGGGCGATGCCCGGGGTGTGACGGATGACGGCGCCGGTCCGCTTGGGGAGTCGAGATGACCGGGGAGTCAGGATGGACGTGAACGAACGCGTGGACGCTCTGCTGGGTGAGGCGGTGCGTTCCGGCGCCGTCGACGCCGAGGCACAGCGCCGGGCGGTCGCCGCGTTCCGCTCCGCGCGGGACGAGGGCACCCACCGGGCCCGCACCCGCCCCCGCGACGACTGGCGCCCCGGAGCACTGGGCTCACTACGAGCAGCGGCGAGCACAATCCTGGCGAGCGCACTCCTTGGCAGGCCAGATGACGCAGCCCCCCAAAGGAGCGCGAGGAACGGCGCGCGCAGCCACGACCTACCAGCAGAGTGAGAGCCGGGGATGAGCGCCCCAAAGGGGCGCGGGGAACGGCGCGCGCAACCACAATCCACCCGCAGAGTGAGAGCCGGGGACCAGCCCCGAAAGGGGCGCGGGGAACGGCGCGCGTAACCACAACCCACCCGCAGCCGAAGAGCCGAGAAGAACCGCCCCAAAGGGGCGCGAGGAACGGCGCGCCCAGCGACAGCGCACCCGCGGCCGAAAAGACAGAGAAGAAAAGACAGGGACGAAAAGAAGAGCAGCGGCACCCACAGCCCCCGCCAGGCCCCTGCCAAGGTGAGCGGCCGGGGTCGCCACCCCCCACAGGAGAGACCCCGGCCGTCACGCGGACGGACCGCACGCGGCCCGTATTCCCTTCAGCGCCGCGCGTGCGTTTTCTGTCACACCGCGTTCTGTCACGCGCTAGTTGCACGTTGTACCAAACATGGACGTGGGCCCACTTCAGCCCGTAGCGTGCTGCTTCGCGCCAGGCTCTGCGGGGGCATGACCGCAACCGGTGTAGGCGCATAGGGAGAAGTTGTGCTGGGGGACGACGCGGAACTGACCGCCGCGGTGCTTGCGGCGCAGGACGGGGACGAGACCGCGTTCCGGACTGTGTACCGCGCCGTGCACCCGCGGCTGCTTGGCTACGTACGGACGCTGGTCGGCGACCCGGACGCGGAGGACGTCGCGTCCGAGGCCTGGCTGCAGATAGCCCGCGACCTCGACCGGTTCAGCGGCGACGCCGACCGCTTCCGCGGCTGGGCCGCCCGCATAGCGCGCAACCGGGCGCTCGACCACATACGCATGCGGGGCCGCCGCCCGGCGATAGGCGGCGACGAGACCGAGCTCACCGGAAAGCCGGGCGACGCGGACACCGCCGACGAGGCGATGGAGTCCCTCTCCACCGGCGACGCCCTCGCCCTGATAGCCCAGCTCCCGCAGGATCAGGCGGAAGCCGTCGTACTCCGGGTGGTCGTCGGCCTCGACGCCAAGAGCGCCGCAAAGACCCTCGGCAAGCGCCCCGGCGCGGTCCGCACCGCCGCGCACCGCGGCCTGAAGCGGCTCGCGGAACTGCTCGGCACGGAAGGCCCGTTGAACGAGGGCGCGCTCGACGCCGTACCGCCTCAGAGAGAGCGGCGAGGGCACGCGGTGTCACCTGCCGGTGTGACGCATTCGCGTGTCCGGGCGCAGAAGGACATGTGATGGCCGACGAGGATTACAGGTGGCTGGACCGCGACGCGGCGGAGCGTTTGCTGAGCGGTGAGCCCATCGACGGCGCCGACCCTCACCGGCGGGAGCAGGCCGCACGACTGGCCGAGGCCCTGGCCGCACTGGCGGCGGACGACCGCGCGGGCTCCGTCGTACCTGCCGACATTTCTTCCGAACTCCCTGGTGAAGCGGCTGCCCTCGCCGCGTTCCGGGAGTCTCGCGGCCCTGAGGCACGGGCGGCTTCTACGCGCGTGGGAGCGGGCGAGGCGGTGCATATCGGGCACCAGGTCGAGCCTCCGCGCCCCGCACCCTGGGCCCGCCCCATGCGCTACGGCCTCGCCGCCGTCCTCGCGGGCTGCATGATCGGCGGGGTCGCGGTGGCGGCCGGTACGGGCGTGCTCCCCTCGCCGTTCGGTCACCATGACACGCCGGGCCCCGCGGCCTCCGCCTCGTCCGTGGCCTCGCCCGAACCGCTCGCCTCCCCGCCCGGCGGCCGGAGCAGCTCCCCGGACGTGGAACCCGACGACGTGACCACCACCCCGGAAGGCCCCTCGACCGAGCCCGGCAGCAGCGCGCCGCCGCCGGACGCGGGGAACTCCGAAGGCCCGTCCAAGGGCGGCGCGGACACCACGAAGCCCGGCTCCGGCGACCCGCAGCGCCAGGACGAGGCCAAGGGCTGGTACCAGAAGGTGGTCGTCGCCTGCCGCGACTACCGCAGCGGAAAGCTCGAGGGCGACAAGAGGCGCCGCCTGGAGGAAGCCGCCAAGGGCTCCCAGCGGGTGACCGAGTTCTGCGGCCGCGTCCTGTACGGCTCCGGCAGCGACCGCGAGAACAACAACGGCGGCAACTACGGCGGCAACGCCGGCGGTGACGGCAAGGACGACGACGGCGACCACGACGGCGACAACGGCGACGGCGACGGATCGAACGGCGGCGGCAACGACCACTGGGGCAACGGCGGAGGCACCCTCCTCCCGCCAGTGGACGCTCCTTCGGTGCCGCACCCGGCACCCACTCCGACGTCCACTCCCAAGCCCACTCCCACCGGCTCGTACAGCGCGCAGCCCGTGCTCCCGGGCGACGATTCCCAGTAGATCGTGGCCGGTCACGGCCGGTCCTGGCCGGGTGTGACGTTTTTTGAAGCAGCGACGCAGTAAGAAGTGAGCCGACTGGTCATCGGCCCGCGCACGAGCCAGGGGTTCCCCCCGTACCTTTGGCTCCGTGCCACCAGCGTGGGCGGGAGACGTTCCCCCGATCCCGCCCACGCTGATTAATCTCCGCGGGTCACCTGTAGATCTGTAGACCTGTGGACACAGATCACTTGTAGACGCGGATCACTTGAGGACACAGATCACTTGTGGACGCGGATCACTTGTAGACGACGACCTTGTCGCCCTTCTCGACCGCCGCGAACAGGCTCGCGATCTTCTTCTTGTCCCGTACGTTCACGCAGCCGTGCGAGGCGCCGTTGTAGCCTCTCGCCGCGAAGTCCGACGAGAAGTGCACGGCCTGGCCGCCGCTGAAGAACATCGCGTACGGCATGGGGGTGTCGTACAGCGTCGAGACGTGGTGCCGGGACTTCCAGTAGACGGTGAACGTGCCGTCGCGGGTGGGCGTGTACTGCGAGCCGAAGCGCACGTCCATCGTCGACACGGCCTTGCCGTCGATCATCCAGGTCAGCGTGCGGCTCTCCTTGCTGATGCACAGGACGCGGCCGGTCATGCAGCGCTTGTCGGGCTTCGACGCCGGGATGCCACCGCCGGAGTAGAGCTGGTACTTCGTCGGCTCGCGCGTCATGCCGACCAGCTTCTGCCAGGTGACCGTGTCCGTCGTTCCCGTGCTCGGAAGGCCGCGCTTGTCCTGGAACCCCCTGACGGCGGCGGTCGTGGCCGAGCCGTACGTCCCCGTCGGGTCCTCGAAGAGCCAGGCGACCTGCCGGAGCCGGGCCTGTAGTTCCCGCACCCGGTCGCCGCGCTGCCCGGGAGCGAGCAGGGTCTTCGGGGCGGGCGTCGGAGTCGCCACCGGGGTCGGCTCCTCCTCGGGCGTCCCCCCGGACTTCTCGCCGGGCTTCTCGCCGGATTTCTCGCCGGGCTGCCCCTCGGGCGTCCCGGACGGCGCCTCGGGGCCGCCCGAATCCGTCTTCGTGGGAGAGATCCGGACCGGTTGCGCCTTGCCGTCCGCATCGACGGGCTGCGCCTTGCACCCACCGACGCCGACCAGGGCGACCGTGACCACGGCCCCCACGGCTATCGCACCTCTGCGCACAACGTCCCCCGCCATCGCTCGACTGCCCGACAGACCCACGGAGAATCCTCCCCGCGAGTGACCACCCCTGAACGTTGCCCCATGCTGGAGGAGGACCGCTATACCGGAGAAGTAACGGAGAAGGATCTCTGGCAGGAGGCACAGAGCGATGGCGCGTGCGCGAGAGTCGGAATCCGGACTGCCCGTAGAGCCCGTGTACGGCCCCGAGGCCCTCGACGGCTGGGACCCCGGGACCAGACTGGGCGCCCCCGGCGCGTACCCCTACACGCGAGGCGTCTACCCCTCGATGTACACGGGGCGCCCCTGGACGATGCGCCAGTACGCGGGCTTCGGCACGGCCGTCGAGTCCAACGCCCGCTACAAACAGCTGATCGCCAACGGCACGGCGGGGCTGTCGGTCGCCTTCGACCTGCCCACGCAGATGGGCCACGACTCGGACGCCCCGATCGCGAGCGGCGAGGTCGGCAAGGTCGGGGTGGCGATCGACTCGATCGACGACATGCGGGTCCTGTTCGACGGCATCCCGCTGGACAAGGTGTCCACGTCGATGACGATCAATGCCCCCGCCGCCCTGCTGCTCCTGATGTACCAACTGGTCGCCGAGGAGCAGGGGGTGGACGCGGGCGAGCTGACGGGCACGATTCAGAACGACGTCCTGAAGGAGTACATCGCGCGCGGGACGTACATCTTCCCGCCCAAGCCGTCCCTGCGCCTGATCGCGGACATCTTCAAGTACTGCCGGGCCGAGATCCCGAGGTGGAACACCATCTCCATCTCCGGCTATCACATGGCGGAGGCGGGTGCGACGCCCGCGCAGGAGATCGCCTTCACCCTCGCCGACGGCATCGAGTACGTCCGCACGGCGGTCGCGGCGGGCATGGACGTGGACGACTTCGCGCCGCGCCTCTCGTTCTTCTTCGTGGCGCGTACGACGCTCCTGGAGGAGGTCGCCAAGTTCCGTGCCGCGCGCAGGATCTGGGCCCGCGTGATGCGCGACGAGTTCGGCGCGCGGAACCCCAAGTCCATGATGCTGCGCTTCCACACGCAGACGGCCGGGGTCCAGCTGACCGCCCAGCAGCCCGAGGTGAACCTCGTGCGGGTCGCCGTCCAGGGCCTCGGCGCGGTGCTCGGCGGCACCCAGTCCCTGCACACGAACTCCTTCGACGAGGCGATCGCCCTGCCGACCGACAAGAGCGCGCGCCTGGCCCTGCGCACGCAGCAGGTCCTCGCGTACGAGACGGACGTGACCGCCACGGTCGACCCGTTCGCCGGGTCGTACGTCGTCGAGAAGATGACGGACGACATCGAAGCCGCGATCCTCGGCCTCATGGACCGCGTCGAGGACATGGGCGGCGCGGTGGCCGCCATCGAGAGCGGCTTCCAGAAGGCGGAGATCGAGCGCTCCGCCTACCGCATCGCGCAGGAGACCGACTCCGGCGAGCGCGTCGTGGTCGGCGTCAACCGCTACCAACTGGACGAGGAGGAGCCCTACGAACCCCTCCGCGTCGACCCCGCCATCGAGGCCCAGCAGGCGGACCGCCTCGCGAAGTTGCGGCAGGACCGGGACCAGGCAGCGGTGGACGCGGCGCTCTCGTCGCTCAAGGACGCGGCGAAGGGGGACGCCAACGTCCTCCACCCGATGAAGGACGCGCTGCGGGCGCGGGCGACGGTGGGCGAGGTGTGCGACGCGCTGCGGGAGGTGTGGGGGGCGTACGTGCCGACGGACGCGTTCTGACGTTCAGACGTTCAGACGTTCTGATGTGCTCGGGTGTCCCGGGCTTGGGTGCTGCCCCGGGTTCGGGTGCCCGGGGCTCGGGGCACGGGGTGTCCGCTGGGCGGACGTCGCGTCCGCTATGTCGTACGCGCGTGCGAGACTCCGCCCATGCTGGGTGTCACCGATCTTCCGACCTATCTCGCGGGCCTCGCCCTGATCATTCTGCTGCCGGGGCCGAACTCGCTGTACGTGATCTCCGTCGCCGCGCGCCGCGGCGTACGTACCGGCTATACCGCCGCCGCGGGCGTCTGGTGCGGTGACACCGTCCTGATGACGCTGTCGGCCGCCGGCGTCGCCTCGCTCCTCCAGGGCAACGCCGTGCTGTTCGGGATCGTGAAGTACGCCGGTGCCGGATATCTGACCTGGCTCGCGGTGGGGATGCTGCGGGCCGCGTGGGGGATGTGGCGCGCACGGCGCGAGCAGGTCGTGGAGCAGGGGAAGGGCGGTCAGGACGACTCGGGGGAGCGGCCGTTCCGCAGGGCTCTGGTGATCAGTCTGCTCAATCCGAAGGCCATCCTCTTCTTCATCGCCTTCTTCGTGCAGTTCGTCGACCCGGGGTACGCCTATCCCGCGCTCTCCTTCCTCGTGCTCGGGGTCCTCGCCCAGGTGGCGAGCGTCCTCTACCTCACCGCGCTGATATTCGGCGGCACCAAGCTGTCCGCCGCCTTCCGCCGCCGCAAGCGGCTCTCGGCGGGAGCCACCTCGGCGGCGGGCGCGCTGTTCCTCGGGTTCGCGGCGAAGCTGTCGCTCGCCAGTGGCTGAGCAGTCCAGTGACTGAGCAGTACTGAGAAAGGGGCGGGGCGGCCGGCAGGTCGGTCGTCGGGGCGGCCGTCGGTCGGTCGTCGGGGCGGTCTCAGTGGTGCCAGGCCGCGCCTCCCACGTTGTGGATCATGCGCTGGAGCACCTTGAGGGTGCGGATGTACTCCTCCTCCGGGATGCCCTCGTGGATCTCCGCGCGGATCTTCCGCTGGCGCGCGGCGGTCTCGTCCCGGAGCGCGCGCCCCTCGGCGGTGATGCGGAGGCGGCCGCCGACGTCCTCGGTGAGCAGGGCGCGGTCGTGCAGGGCGCTGATGTCGTGCTGCAGGGCCCCGTCGCCGACGCTCAGGTAGCCGCGCAGGGTGGCCACCACGTCTTCCTTGTCACGGCCGCCGTCCGCGACGATCTGGTTCAGGATCCACCACTGGGGCTGGGTGAGTCCGGACTCGGCGAGCATGGTGCGGACGTGGTGGACGACGGCTTCGCCCGCGGCTGTCGCCCAGTAGCCGATGGGCTGGTCGATGAGGTTCTCGTCGCTGTGGGAGTACGTGAAAGTGTCCATGACCAGAAGGTAGAACCTCAAGCTTGATTGAGGTCAACTGCCTCGACCGCATGACCGATGAGCCTGAAGTAGTCCGCGAGGCCCGTCGCGTCGTCGCCCGCCCAGCCGACGTACCCGTCGGGGCGCACGAGGAAGAGGCCGTCGCCGTAGGGCGGGTAGGAGGCGATGCGGTGCACGTGCGCCAGATCCGGGTCCGGCGACGGGACTTCCCGATCCGTGCCGACCGCGAGCAGCGTGAAGTGCGGGCCCCTGAACGCGTCGAACAGCCTTCCTCCGGCGTACGGCCCGTCCGGCGCGCGGTCGCCCGCCCGCAGCGCCTCCTCCGGAAGGTCCGCGCGGGTCTCCACCGCCAGGGGGCTGTCCCGGTAGCCCAGGCCCAGTTGGCGGGTCGCGCCCCCACGCCGCTCCTGGCCCCGGTGGATGCGGGTGGAGAGGCCCAGCATCTGCGCGGCGTTGGGCAGCCGCTCGGCCTCGTACGTGTCGAGGAGTGCCGCCGGTGCGCCGCCCCGCAGGACCGCGCCCAGCTTCCAGCCCAGGTTGTACGCGTCCTGCACGCTGGTGTTGAGGCCCTGCCCGCCCGCCGGTGAGTGCACGTGCGCCGCGTCCCCGGCGAGGAACACGCGGCCCTCGCGGAACCGGTCCGCCATCGCCGCGCGCGGCCGGAAGTCGGAGGCCCAGCGCACCTCGGTCACCGCGTCGGCGGCCAGATGCGTACGGGCGGCGACGACCTTCCGTACGCCTTCGAGCGAGGTGTCGGGCTCGGTCCCGTCCGTGAACTGTGCCGTCAGCTGGAAGTCCGCGGTGCCCGCCAGCGGGCAGATCGCCAGGAAGCCCGCACCCGCACCCTGGCCCCCGCCAGCACCCTGGCCCGCGCCCGCGCCCGCGCCCTCGGAGGTGGGCGGGAACATGTGCCAGTTGTCGCGGTCCAGGGTGGGGATGCGGACGTCGGCGACCAGGACCGGGTTCGGGTCGACGGTCTCACCCGTCATGCCGATGCCCAGCGCCGCGCGCACGGTCGAACGTCCGCCGTCGGCCGCAACGGCGTACGCGGCGCGGACGTTCCGGCCGTCCGCGAGTCGGGCGGTGACGCCCTCGCCGTCCTGGGCGAGGTCGGTCAGACCGGCGCCGAACAGGATGTCGTCGCCGCCGAGTTCCTTGAGGCGGGCGTACAGGATCTCCTGCGTACGCCACTGGGGGAGCATCAACGGCCGGTTGTACGGGGCGTCCTCCGTCAGCTCCTGCTCGTCGAACATCCGGTGCTCGCCCTGCCGCTCGCCGCCCTGCCAGACCATGCCGACCGGGTAGGTGCCGCCCGCCGCCTCGGCCGCCGCGATGATCCCGAGGTCGTCGAAGACCTCCTGGGTGCGGGGCTGGATGCCCTTGCCGCGCGATCCGGGGAAGAGGGTGTCGGCCCGCTCCACGATCAGGGCGCGCACCCCGCGCCGGACGAGGTCGCAGGCGAGGGTCAGGCCGGTGGGCCCCGAGCCGACGACGAGTACGTCGGTCGTGAGGGTGCCCGTGGTCGTGAGGGTGTCCGTCAGGGAAGAAGCGTCCTTAACGCTGTTAAGTTCCATGTTCAGAGCCTGCGCTTAACGGTGTTAAATTGTCAAGGTGGCTACGACACCCCTGGACCGCACCCGCGTGGCGCGCACCGCCCTGAAGCTTCTGAACGAGACGGGCCTCGACGGCCTCTCCCTGCGTGCCATCGCCAAGGAGCTGGACGTCAAGGCACCCGCTCTGTACTGGCATTTCAAGGACAAGCAGGCGCTGCTCGACGAAATGGCGACGGAGATCATGCGCCGCATGAACGAGGAGCTTGAAGCGGGCGCGGCCCCTGACGCCGACTGGCGGAGCGCGCTCACCGCCGCACTGCGGGGTCTGCGGCGCCATCTCCTGATGTACCGCGACGGCGCGAAGGTCTACAGCGGCACGCACTTCACCGACCTGTCGTACGCCGCGCCCATGGAGGCCCACCTGCGCACGCTCATCGGCGGGGGTTTCACGCCGGGCGAAGCGGCCCGTGCTTGGTTCACGGCGTACAGCTACACGATCGGATACGTGACCGAGGAGCAGTCCATGGGCCCCGACCCCGCGAAGGGGGAAGGCGGGAGCTACGACCTGGCGGCCCGCGCGGAGCGCCTCGCCGCGTATCCCCTCGCGGCAGCGGCGGGCGGCGAGATGTTCCGTGACTTCGACGCCGGGTTCGAGAAGGGGCTCGCCGCGGTGATCGCCGGGATCGGGGCGACGATGCTGGAAACGTAGTCTTGGCCCATGAGCGAAGACCCGGGTGAGACCTTGGACCGGCTTGTCCAGGAACTGGCGGACGCGATAGGGGAGGCCGAGGTCGTCATGGGCGAGGCGATGGTCGTCGCCCGCGCGGTGGCGGGCGACGCCGAGGCCGGTACGGAGGCCGGTACCGGTACCGGCGGTGCTACTTCCGGTTCATGAGCCCGTTCCGGATCAGCGGCGTGAGCCGCTCCTCGACGAAACGGTTCAGCAGCCACGCCAGGGTCAGCATCGCCACGATCGTCAGACCGAAAGTCGCGTACGACGGAAGCCCGAGCCCCCGGTGCAGCGCGGTCACCGTCACCCAGCCCAGATGCTCGTGCACCAGGTAGAACGGGTACGTCAGGGCTCCCGCCACCGTCAGCCACTTCCAGTCGACCCGGTGCAGGGCGCCGAGCGCGATCAGCAGAACCGCGGCGAAGCCCGCCGTCACGACGGCGATGATGCCGAAGGACGTGCGGTAGGAGAAGAAGTCCGGGTTCGGGGCGTGCCAGAGGCGGTCCACCGCGTAGTGCTGGCCGATCAGCCAGCTCACCCCCACGATGCCCCAGGCCGTGAGGTCCTTGCGGTCGCGGTGGACGAGGTAGATGCCGATGCCGCCGATGAAGAAGGGGGCGTACTCGGGCATGAGGACGAGGTCGAGCAGCGGCTCGTTCGCGCCCTCCGCGATGGCCGCGGCGAGGGTCCACACCGCGCAGAACAGGATCACGCGGGCCCGGTTCGCGCCCGGCATGACGACGCAGAGCGCGAAGAGGGCGTAGAAGCGCAGCTCGGCCCAGAGCGTCCAGCAGACCCCCAACACCCGGTCCACACCGAGCGGTTGTTGCAGCATGGTCAGGTTCACCAGGGCGTCGCTGGGCGAGACCGCGTCGTACGCCACCACAGGAAGCGCGAAGACCGCCGTCACCAGGACGATCGCGGCCCAGTACGAGGGGAAGAGCCGCGAGACGCGCGAGGCGAAGAACGCGCGCAGCGGACGGCCCCAGCCGCTCATGCAGATCACGAAGCCGCTGATGACGAAGAAGATCTGCACGCCGAGGCAGCCGTACGCGAACCAGCTGTGCGCCGAGGGGAACTGGAGCCGCGGTGAGCTGCCCCAGGCCTCCGAGATCTCGCCGTCGCGGCCGCCGTAGTGGTAGGCCGCGACCATCAGGGCCGCGATGAGCCGCAGGCCGTCCAGGGCCCGGAGGCGGGGCCGCGCGCGCTTGGCGGCCGAAGCCGAAGCCGAAGCCGAAGCCGGATCAGGGGGCGAAGCCGAAGCCGGATCAGGGGTCGCGGTCGTGTGCGCGAGGGCGTTCGTGTCGTCCGGCCCCGGGGTGTGCTTCGGGAGCGTGGTTCCGGGAGAGGTCATCCGAGTGCGGTCCGCTTGATGGAGCGCTGGACCGAACGGGCGCGGCGCGCGACCCGGCGTACGGCCGCGTTGCGCGGGATGAACGCGAGCTGCGAGGGCAGCGCTCCGGGCAGGGCGAGGGCGGTGAGGCGGCGCCGCTTGAAGTAGCGCCAGGTGCGCGGGGTGAGGTGCGTCGAGAGGTACCGCTCGGCTGCCGTGCGCCGGCGCGGATAGATCTGCGGCTGCATGGCGAAGCCGACGGCGACGAGCAGCTCGCCCAGGTCGGCGACCGGCATGCCGGGGCGGCCCTCGGTGACCGCGGCCTTGTCGGCGAGGTCGGGAATCAGCGCGTCCACGATCGTGACCGGGACGCGGTTGCTGTTCTGGTAGGGCGCGAGGCGCTCCAGAAGGGGCTCCGTGCCGGTGCGGGCCACCGGCAGGTCGTAGAGCGCGGATGCGGTGAGCAGCGCGGTCGAGAAGCAGCCGACGACGAGCGCGGGGCGCATCCGCTGGTAGAGGACCTCGGCGAGGACCGGCGAGTCGAGGACGGTCAGCTCCACGCCGATCGCCTCCGCCTCTTTCTCGAGCATGCGCGACCAGCGTGCCGGGGCGGTCGGGTGCGGCTTGAACACCACGTGCGTATGGCCGAGTTCGGCGACGCCGCGCACCATGCGTACGTGCAGCTCCTCCTCTTCCTCGGCGGTCAGGATGCCGAGGGCGGAGAGGTACTGGCCGAGGAGCAGGGCGGGCTCGGCGATGTCCGGGATGTCGGTGTAGGTGTGATTGGTGCTGGTGCTGGTGCTGGTGCTGGCGCTGGCGCTGGCGGTCTCGGCGGGGTCGGCGAGACTGCCGAGCACCTTTACGAACGCCTCGGTCGGCACGATCTCCGGCTCGACGTCGAACTCGGTCAGGAGCAGCGGGGTGAGGCCCGGCACCAGGTCGAGGTGCAGCAGGCGGCGCACCCGCGTACCGACCAGCGGGTCGATCTTGTTGCGGGTCGGGCCGTAGCTCATCAGGCCGTCCGCGTAGACGTCCACGGGCGCGCCCGTGAAGATCTGCGTCAGGGCCAGGGCCGGATTGACCTGGATCGACTCGACGGCCAGTTCGATGTCGTCGTCACCGAGGTCCCACAGGAGCCGGATGTACCGCTCCCACATCGGGATGTCGTCCGCACGGGGAGCCCAACCGCCCGGATGAAAAGGGGAGATGGCCTCGTTCCAGGAACGTACGTCGTCGAAGCGGTCCCGAAGGCGCGCGAAGCCAGGCATCTCGTCCACGGAGACCGTCGTCTCCGGCGTCGCCGCGTTGTTGCTGACGAGCAGCAGCCGCCGGTCGGCGGGGCCGAAGCGGTCGGCGTCGATCGCGGCGGCGAGCGTCGCGGTGCCGTACAGCGTGGACGCGAGGAAGATCTGCGTCGTCGCCATTACGCGGCCACCTCCGCCGACACCGGGCGCCGACGCAGCCGGCGAAGGCGTGTCGCCCGCTGTATGTCCATGGAGTCGAGGGCGTCGTCGAGAACGCCCTGCGGCATCCGCTTCAGGGCGGCCGCGCTCAGTGACTTCAATTTCCGCGCCACTTGTGGCTCGAACCTTTCGATGGATCCCAGATGGTGGGAAATGATCGCGCAGTAAGTACGGACTGCCTTCGGCAGGAGTTTGTCGGCGTCGCGGTCCTCGGCGGTTTCACGCACCACCTGGTCGAATGCGCGGATGAAATCGAGCTGCCGCACGTCGCCGATCTGGGTGAGCGACGAAGCGACTCCGCGCCGGTAGAACACGCCGAGGTGGCCCACAGCGGCGAAGGATTCCGCCTCGCGGTGAAGGCGCCAGATCCAGGGCCGGTCCTCCGCGGTGCGCAGGCCGTCCGTGAAGTGCAGCAGGCCCCGGTCGGCGAGGCGCCGGTGGTAGATGCCGGCCCAGGCGTACGCGTAGTCGACGGACGTCGAGCGGTCGGCGGGCAGGATGACGTCACGCGGCGCCATGACGACATCGCGCCTGCCGTGCGGGACGCGGTGGATCGTGCGGGCGCGTGCTGTGCACTGCACATGATCGGTGCGTACGAAGTCGCAGCCCAGCTGCTCTATGGACTCGACGAGTCGCGCGTAGTAACCGGGGGCGAGCCAGTCGTCACCGTCCAGGAAGGTGAGGTACTCGCCGCGCGCCGCGTCAAGGCCGGTGTTGCGGGCGGTCGCCAGACCGCCGTTCGTCTCATGTCTGAGATGGACGGCGCCGGGCAGCTCGCGCGCGGCACGCTCCAGGATCTCTGGAGTCTCATCCTTCGAACAGTCGTCGACGAGAATGAATTCGAAGTCGTCGCGTGCGTTCGCTCGCAGACTCTTCAATGTGTCGGGCGCGTATTGCTGCACGTTGTAGAACGGCACGATGACGGAGAGCTTAACCACGTGGGTGACGTTAGGTGTCGGCCCGGCATTCGTCTTGGCCGAAGGTGAGATGTCAGGTGAACGAAGCATGGCGGAACGGTTAACCCGCCTGCTTACCGGCGGTTTCCCGGGCTGATTCGCCATTCGTCGGCGTGCTGTTAACCGTTTGTTGCACCTGAGTTGGGCCGCCAATCGAAATGCCTTCCTAGCGTCTTGGCTGTGCCAGCAAGCAACAGCGGGACGACACGGATCACCGTGCTCGCCGACTCAGACACCCGGTGGAAATGGGGTGCGCTCACCGCGAGCCGCCTCACGAGCCGCCTCACGGGTGAGGGGGCGGACCAGGGCGGGGGAGCGGTCCAGGGCGGGGGAGCGAACACGCGCCTCGACGGACGCCTTCTCCGAGGCCGGGCCACGCCCACCGTCCGCCAGCTCGAAGAGGTCGGTGTGCGCGCGGACTCGCTCCGCGAAGTCACCGCCGTCGAGTTCCTGCGCGAGGTGGAGCGCGAAGCACCCGACGTGATCGTGCTCGCCCTCGTGGGCGGCGCGGTCCAGGCGGTCCTTCACGGGCTCGCCCGGATGGCGGCGGACAGTCCCGGCAAGCGTCCCGTGATCGTCACCGGCTACGTAGGCGTCGTCTACGAGAAGCTCGCCGACGGCCTGCTGCTTCGCCACGGCGCGGACGTCGTCCTCGCCAACTCCCGTCAGGACGCGGAGCGTTTCCGCGCCGTGTACGAAGGAGTGGGCGCCGACGCGTCGAGTGTCGTGGAGAGCGCGCTGCCGTTCCTCGGCGGCGCGGCGTACCTCGAAAAGGACCAGAAGCACGACCCGTACACGGTCGTCTTCGCCGCGCAGCCCTCCGTGCCGGACAGCCGCGCACACCGCACGTACCTGCTGAGGCGCATGGTCGAGCACGCACGCCTGCACCCGGACCGCGAAGTCCTGATCAAGCTGCGCAGCAAGCCCGGCGAACACACCACGCACATCGAGGAACTGCCCTACCAGAAGCTCGCCAAGGCCGAGGAGCTGCCGCCCAACTGCCGTCTCGTGTACGGGAACATGGGCGAGGTCCTCGACCGCACCGACCTGCTCGTCACGGTCAGCTCCACCGCCGCGCTCGAATCCCTGCACCGCCGCATCCCCACCGCGGTCCTCACCGACCTCGGGGTGCGCGAGGCACTCGGCAACCACCACTTCATCGGCTCCGGATGCCTGGCGTCCTGGGACGAGATCGACGCGGGGTACAGCCCCGAGGCCGCTCCGGAGTGGGTCGCACGGCAGGGCGTCGCGCCGGACGGGGCGTACGAGACGGCGTTCGACGCGGCACGTGAGCGCGTCGCGAGCCTCCTCGCACGGCCCCAACTTCCCCCCATCGCCCCGTACTACAGCCTCACCACCGCCCCCGGATACCTCCCCGGCATCCTGGCCCGCCACCACCTCGGCCCGGACGGCGGCCCGCTGCCCGGCGCACCCGCGGCGGACCGCGAGCCGGGCCCGGTGCGCCAGGCGGTCCGCAGCGCGGCACGCGGCGCCTACCGGCACGGCGTGCAGCGCGTCGCGCCGGTGATCCGACGGATGGGCGAGCTGTGAACGGCGGGCCTGATGCGAACGGCGGGCGTGATGTGAGCCGTGAGCGTGATGCGAACCGCGGGCGTGATGTGAGCCGCGGGCGTGATGTGAGCCGTGAGCGTGATGTGAACCGCGTGCGTGATGCGAACAGCGGGCGGCCTGCGAGCAGCGGGCGAACCGCGATCCCCCACCCCTCTCAAGGAGCCCCCATGTCCCATCCCGCCCCAAGGAGCGCGCCCGACCACCGCGTCCTCGCCGTCATTCCGGCCCGCGGCGGCTCCAAGGGCGTGCCCGCCAAGAACCTCGCCCCGGTCGGCGGCGTGCCCCTGGTGGCGCGAGCCATCCGGGAGTGCCTGGCCGCGCGGCTCGTCACGGACGTCGTCGTCTCCACGGACGACCACGTGATCGCCGAGGCGGCGCGGGCGGCGGGCGCCGAAGTGGTGCTTCGCCCCGCGGCGATCGCGGGGGACACCGCGACCAGCGAGGCGGCGGTCCTGCACGCGATGGACGAGCACGAGACGCTGCACGGCAAGGCCGTCGACGTCGTCCTGCTCGTACAGTGCACCAGCCCCTTCATCGTCCGCGAGGACGTCGACGGCGTGGTCGGCTCGATCATCGAAGGCGGCGCGGACACGGCGCTGACCGTGGCGCCCTTCCACGGCTTCGTCTGGCGCGACGCCGACGACGAGCCCGCGGTCCTCGACGCGCGGCGCACCGGCGAGATGGGCGGCACCACGAAGGTCGCCAACTCGACGGCCACCGACGGCGGTTACGGCGTCAACCACGACAAGTCCTTCCGCCCGCGCCGCCAGGACCGCCCCCAGGACCTCCTGGAGACGGGCGCGGTCTACGCCATGGACGTGGCGGGCTTCCGCGAGCACAAGCACCGCTTCTTCGGCCGCACCGAGCTGGTCCGCACGGACCCGGCGCGCGTCCTGGAGATCGACGACCCGCACGACCTCGCTCGTGCGCGGGCGCTCGCGCCCCTCTTCGACTCCGGCCGGGCCGACGCCCTTCCGACCCGCGACGACATCGACGCGGTCGTACTCGACTTCGACGGCACCCAGACCGACGACAGGGTGCTGATCGACTCCGAAGGACGGGAGTTCGTCTCCGTACACCGCGGGGACGGCCTCGGCATCGCCGCCCTGCGCGATGCGGGCATCCCGCTGCTGATCCTGTCCACGGAGAAGAACCCGGTCGTCGCCGCGCGGGCCAGGAAGCTGAAGCTTCCCGTCCTGCACGGCATCGACCGCAAGGACCTCGCACTCAAGCAGTGGTGCGAGGAGCAGGGCATCGCTCCCGAGCGCGTGCTCTACGTCGGAAACGACGTCAATGACCTCCCGTGCTTCAGCCTCGTCGGCTGGCCCGTGGCGGTCGCGAGCGCCCACGACGTCGTACGCGGCGCCGCACGCGCGGTCACCGCTCTCCCCGGTGGTGACGGCGCGATCCGAGAGATCGCCGCATGGATCCTCGGCCCCTCCCTCAACAAGTAAGGAACGTTCCTGCCATGAGCTCTACGATCTCCAACTCCCGCCTGCGCACCTTTGGTTCGAAGACGGCCGGACCCGGTCAGCCCGTGTACATCACCGGTGAGATCGGCATCAACCACAACGGCGAGCTCGACAACGCCCTCGCGCTGATCGACGTGGCCGCCGACGCCGGCTGCGACGCGGTCAAGTTCCAGAAGCGCACCCCGGAGATCTGCACCCCGCGCGACCAGTGGGACATCGAGCGCGACACCCCCTGGGGCCGGATGACGTACATCGACTACCGCCACCGTGTGGAGTTCGGCGAGTCCGAGTACCAGGCCATCACCGAGCACTGCAAGAAGCGCGGCATCGACTGGTTCGCGTCGCCGTGGGACACCGAGGCCGTCGCCTTCCTGGAGAAGTTCGACCTCCCGGCCCACAAGGTCGCCTCGGCCTCGCTGACGGACGACGAGCTGCTCCGCGCCCTGCGCGCCACGGGCCGCACGGTCATCCTCTCCACGGGCATGTCGACCCCGAAGCAGATCCGCCACGCGGTCGAGGTGCTCGGCTCGGACAACATCCTGATGTGCCACGCCACGTCGACGTACCCGGCGCAGGCCGAGGAGCTCAACCTCCGCGTCATCAACACCCTCCAGGCCGAGTACCCCAACGTCCCGATCGGCTACTCCGGCCACGAGACGGGTCTGCAGACGACGCTGGCGGCTGTGGCGCTGGGCGCCACCTTCGTGGAGCGCCACATCACCCTGGACCGCGCCATGTGGGGCTCGGACCAGGCGGCGTCGGTGGAGCCCCAGGGGCTGACGAGGTTGGTGCGGGACATCCGCACCATCGAGGCCTCCCTCGGTGACGGCGTCAAGAAGGTCTACGAGTCGGAGCTCGGCCCGATGAAGAAGCTGCGCCGCGTCGCGGGCGTCGTCGCCGAGGCGGACGCTGCCGAGCGGGAGCCGGTTGCGGTCTGAGCGCGGGCTTAGCGCGGCTGAGCGCGGGCTGAGCGTTTGGGCCGGTTGCGGTTTGAGCGCGGGTTGAGCGCGGCCGAGCGCGGGCTGAGTGCGAGCCGGTCGCGGTTTGAGTGCGCTGATGCTCTTAACGGGACCTTTCACCGGGAGTCCCGTGGCTCCGGGGATCCTCGGGGCCCTTGGGACCCCCCCCACAAGGACAGGACACGGTCATACGACGATGAGCCCCCGACCCGGGCCGACGGCCCCCACCGATGCGGCGCCCACCACTCTGGCGTTCGTAGAGAGCCCTGTGCAGCTCCTCAACGTCCTTGAGTGGGCGCATTCGGCCGGGACGACAGGCCCGGCCGGGGGTCTCACCGTCGTCGTCCTCTCCCCGAACGACCCCATGACCCGGGGCCAGTTGCGCCGCATGGCCCAGCTGGCCCGCGACGAGGGCCTGAACGTCCGCTGGGAGGAGGCGCGCGGCGGCGCGGCTGCTCCCTTCCACACGATCGGCGGCCTGACGGGTGCGCTGCGTGCGGCGGACCGGATCGTGATCGGCGACCCGTTCTCACGCTACGTACAGCTGCTCCTGACGATCACACGGGCCCGCTCCCTCGTGGTCGTGGACGACGGCACGGCGACGATGGAGTTCGTGGCCCAACTGGCGGCGGGCGAGCGCTTGGTGCGCTGGCACCGGAGGGGCGGTCGGCCCGGTCTCCGGGACCTGGCCTTCGCTCCGGTCTCGGCGTCGGCCCGCCGCCGCCTGACGCCGGGCGGCAAGCGAACGGTGGAGATCTTCTCCTCGATGCCGATCGAATCGGCACCGGACGGGGTGCGGGTGACGGGCAACAGCTTCGCCTGGACGAGGGAGCGTTTCGGTCCGCCGCGCGTGTCGAAGGGTGCGGACCTGGTAGGCACCTCGCTCGTGGAAACGGGCGTGGTGGACCCGGACCGCTATGTGGAAGCGGTCCGTACGTTGTCCCGCGCCCACGGCGCCACACGCTACTTCGCCCACCGCCGCGAGAGCGCGGAGAAGCTGCACCGCCTGGCGGTGGAGACGGGCCTACAGGTGGTCCGCCCCGACCTCCCCCTCGAACTGATCGCCCGCCGGGGCCCGATCGGCCGCACGATCCTGAGCTTCCCCTCGACGGTGGTGCACACGCTGCCGTTGGCGTTGGCGGGCACGGAGGTGCGGGTCGCGGTGTGCGACATCGACCCGGCCTGGCTGACGGAGAACGCGTCCCCACGGGCGGAGGGCTTCTTGTCGGGCGTCACGGGCACGGCGCGGGATGTGCATCGGTTGGCGTCGGTGGCGTCGGTGGCGTCGGTGGCGTCGGTGGCGTCGGTGGCGTCGGTGGCGTCGGTGGCTTCGGCTGTTTCGAGTTCGGGTTCCGCGGCGCAGGGGGTCGCGGCTACGGCGTGACGAGCTGTGGTGGGCCGGTGTTGGTCAGGTTGCCGGGGCCGTCCGGTGGTCCGGAGTTTGGCGGTTACGGGCCGGGCGTCAAGGGCGCTCCTGCGTCGCGTCGGCTGCGCCGATGGCCCTTCGGGCCACCCTTGACTCCCGTCCCTCCACCGCGTGAGGGAAGACGACCGGACGGCCCAGGGGCGGGACTCTCGGGACGGCTATGCGGGGTCGTCGGTTTTGACGCCGGGTGCGGGCTGGTTCGTTGGGGGCGGCGGGGAGTGGGTGAGGTGCGCGGCTGGTTCGGGGAGGGGTGCGGGTCTCGTCAAGCGTCCGGCGGCCGGATCGTTGGGGGTGGCCGTGGAGGGGTGGTGGAGGGGCATTGGGGGAGTGGGTTGCAGGAAAGTCCCATCGGAGGCCTCTGAAACGGGGGCTGGGGTGGGACTTTCCTGCGATCCGCCTCGTGGTCCTCTAGGGGCGGTTGCTCTCGGCTCTGATGGCGCTGCCGTTAGGGGATGTCGATCAAGACTCGGCCCACCACGCCCTTTTCGAGGGCTGCGTGGGCGTCTGCGGTGTGTTCCAGTGTGAAGCGGTGCAGTGGCAGTCCTGCCTCCTCGCCCACCCGCAGCGCGCCCGCGTCCACTGCCGCCGTGACGTCGGTGAGCGCCTGCTGTTTCGCCGCGGACGGCACGGTGTAGACGAAGACGCTCTGCCAGCGCAGGTTCGATGACAGTGAGGTGAGTACGGGGATGGACAGGTGCTCGTTCTCGCCGCCCGAGTAGTACGCCACCACTGCACCCTGGGCGGCCACCGCGATGTCGAGAGCGGCGTTGGCGCCCGGTGCGACCTCCACGATGATGTCGACGCCCTTGGGCGCGAAGGCCCGGATCTCCGCGACCGTGTCTTGCGTGCGGTAGTCGATCACCAGGTGGGCACCCGCCGCGTGTGCCAGTGCGGCCTTGGCGGGGCTGCTGACCGTGGTGATCACGCGGGCTCCCGCCCAGCGGGCGAGTTGGACGGCCGCGTTGCCTACCGCGCCGGCGCCGCCCGCCACCAGTACGGTCGCGCCTTGCAGAGTGCCGGGCGCTAGTCGGCCCGGGCCGCCGTCGTGCACGGTCAGCGCGCGGTGGGCGGTCAGGGCCGGGATACCGAGGGCGGCGCCGAGTGCGAACGGGGCGTGGTCGGGCAGGGCGACGGCGTGCTGATCGGGGACGAGCGTGTACTGCTGTGCCGTTCCCCAGGGCCGCTCCCAGGCGGCCTCCCAGATCCACACCCGCTGCCCGACCCGCGCCGGGTCGACCTGCGGACCCACGGCATCGATCACTCCGGCCCCGTCCTGGTGGGGCACCTCCTCGCGCACACCCGGCGGCAGCTCCCGCCGGCGGCTGCGCCAGTCGGTCGGATTGACGCCGGAGACGTGCACACGGACCCGCACCTCACCGACTCCGGGCTCGGGCACCGGACGATCGACGAACTGAAGAACCTCAGGCCCACCGGCACCCGTCCGGACAATGGACTTCATCTCTCTCACGCCCACACTCACATTCGTTCCTCGGAGGCGTCCCCGGCTCAGGCGGTACCCTCCTTCGAACTATGGGCCGGAGCGCCGTATTCCGTCGGTTGGCGAGGGGGTGGGGTCGACGGCCGACTGTGCATGACCCCGCCCCTCCGTGGTACCTGTGGAGGATGTCCCGGAGTGCGTACGTCGCTGCGTACGCATATGACCAGTGCCTTATTGCCCGAAAAGGCGGAGAGTTTACCCACCTCAAGTGGCGCTTATGCGCCACGCGGCCACCTTTTCTTACCCTATCGGGCTGAACTTTTGTTGATCGTGGGTCAGTTGGCACATGGCTCGCCCTACCCTTCAGAGGGTGAACCAACTGATGTCACGAGATTCCGAGCGAGGGTCCGAGCGAGGGTCCGAGGTTGATCTGCCCGGGGAAGCAGCGGGGGACGCCCCCGGGGAAGCGGTACTTCCCGGTGTGCTCCCGGACGACTTGCGCAGCGAACTCGTCGCCTTCCGGCGCGACTTGCACATGCACCCCGAGCTCGGCAACCAGGAGTTCCGCACCACCGCGGCCCTCAAGGCCCGGCTCGAGCAGGCCGGTCTTGAGCCTCGTGTGCTCGACATCGGCACGGGGCTCGTCTGTGACATCGGCATCGAGCGGTGGGACGGCGTACGCCCCATGCTCGCCCTGCGCGCCGACATCGACGCGCTGCCCATCCCGGACACCAAGCTCGGCGTCCCGTACCGCTCCACCGTGCCCGATCGCGCTCACGCCTGCGGGCACGACGTACACACCACGGTGGTGCTCGGGGCCGGGCTCGTGCTCGCCGATCTCGCGAAGCAGGGGCAACTGCCCTGCCCCGTGCGGCTGATCTTCCAGCCCGCGGAGGAGGTCCTGCCCGGCGGTGCGCCCGACGCCATCGAGTCGGGGGTGCTCGACGGGGTCGGGCGCATCATCGGCGTGCACTGTGATCCTCGCGTGGACGCCGGGAAGATCGGGCTGCGGCACGGCGCCATCACCTCCGCCTGCGACCGGCTTGAGATCTCCCTCGACGGGGCAGGGGGCCATACCGCCCGCCCCCACCTCACCACCGACCTCGTCACGGCCGCCGCCAAGGTCGTCACCGAGGCCCCCGCCCTGGTCGCCCGGCGTATCGACGCCCGCTCGGGGCTCGCGGTGACCTGGGGACGTATCGAGTCCGGGCACACCTGCAACGTCATCCCGCAGCACGCCGAGCTCTCCGGCACCGTCCGCTGCCTGGACCTCACCGCCTGGCGGAAGGCGCCCGACCTGGTGCACGGCGCCGTCCAGGAGATCGCCGACCTGTACCGCGCCAAGTCCGTGGTGAATTACATCCGCGGCGTGCCGCCCGTCGTGAACGACCCTGAAGTCACTGACCTGTTGCGTGACTCCATGGAGCTGCGGCGCGGCACGCACTCCGTCGAGGACACCGAACAGAGCCTGGGTGGCGAGGACTTCTCCTGGTACCTGGAGCACGTGCCCGGAGCCATGGCCCGCCTCGGCGTCCGTACGCCCGGCGAGCGCACCGTCCGCGATCTGCATCAGGGCGACTTCGACGCGGACGAGTCGGCGATCACGGTGGGCGTCGAGCTCTTCACCGCCGCCGCTCTCCTCGACAGCACCCGGTGACCGGCGGGAAGCAGTAAGCACCGCTATCGGCCGGTTACGGCGGAACCGTTCACGCGGACGTAACCGGCCCTCGGCACGAATAGGTAACGGCAGTGCGAAACCCCGTTCCCCTCCCTTTCTACGCGCGTTACTGTGCGCCGAAATCAGGCCCGTCAAGGGTGCTTCGGGGAACGTAAGGGGTGCGTCCTATGCGTCTTCGTCAAGGATCTCGTGGAGCCCGGGGAACGAGGCTCTGCCAAGTGGCCGTGGCGGTGGCGTCCGTCGCCCTCGCGGCCTCCGCGTGCGGCAAGACCAGCAGCGAGGCCTCCTCGGACGATGAGGGCAAGGACAGCAAGTCCGGGGGCTCGTCGGAGTACGACGACAAGGGCATCGGCCTCGCGTACGACATCGGTGGCCAGGGCGACCAGTCGTTCAACGACGCCGCCTACGCCGGATACGCGAAGGCCCGCAAGGACTTCAAGATCGGCGGCGTGGACATGGAGCCGGGCGACGGCGAGTCCAGTGCCGACAAGGTGCAGCGCATCGAGCAGCTGGCCAAGCAGGGCTACAACCCGGTCGTCGGCGTCGGCTACATCTACGCTCCCGCGATCAAGGAGGTGGCCGCGAAGTTCCCCAAGACCACCTTCGGGATCATCGACGACAACACCGTGAAGGCGGACAACGTCGCCGACCTGGTCTTCCACGAGGAGCAGGGGTCGTATCTGGCGGGCGTCGCCGCGGCCAAGGTCACCAAGGCCGATCACGTCGGATTCATCGGCGGTGTGGACATCCCGCTCATCCACAAGTTCGAGGCGGGGTTCGTGCAGGGCGTCAAGTCCGTCGACCCCAAGATCAAGATCGAGAAGCAGTACCTGACCGAGAAGCCCGAGGACGGCGGCTTCTCCAGCCCCGACAAGGGGCAGAACGCGGCGAGCGGCCAGATCGAGTCGGGCGCCGACGTGCTGTACCACGCGGCGGGGCTCTCCGGGCAGGGCGTGATCCAGGAGGCCGGTTCCCAGAAGGTGTGGGCGATCGGCGTCGACTCCGACCAGTACAAGCAGAAGGCCCTGGCCAAGTACAAGGACTACATCCTCGGCTCGGCCCTCAAGGACGTCGGCGGGGCTGTGTACGACCTGACGAAGTCCGTCGTCAAGGGCAAGCCGATCACGGGCGAGCAGCGCTACGACCTGAAGTCGGGCCGGGTCGGGTTCGCCGACTCGAATCCGAAGTACACGGCGATGAAGGACGTGGTCGCCGCCGTGCAGAAGGCCGAGAAGGACATCGCCGACGGCAAGGTCGAGGTCAAGACCACTCCGTAGCCCGCGCCGACGGCCCGACGTACGCGGCACGTACGACAGGTGGGGCACCCCTTGCGTGAGGGGGGCCCCACACTGCGTACACGCTCGCGCAACCTCGCGGCCACAGCTCGATAACGGAGAGGACGGAAGGGTTCTTATGTCAGGTCTACGCGCGTTACGCTGCGGCGAAATCAGCGCCAGGTGAGGCGCTCGTACGTGCTTTTGCTTGCTTGTACATAAGGAGTTCCTCTCTATGCGCCGGGTTTCCCGAATTGCCGCAGCGGGTGTAGCGACCGCCGCACTCGCCGTCTCCGCCACCGCCTGCGGCGGCACCTCAAGCGACGCCGCCGGTTCCGGCGACGGCAAGAGCAAGGGCGTCGCCATCGCGTACGACGTCGGCGGCAAGGGCGACCAGTCCTTCAATGATGCCGCGACCGCCGGTATGGACAAGGCCGCCAAGGACCTGAAGATCGGCAAGAAGGCCGTCGAGCCGACGGACGGCGAGTCCGACGCCGACAAGGCCCAGCGCCTCACCGAGCTCGCCAAGCAGGGCTACAACCCGGTGATCGGCATCGGCTACGCCTACGCCCCCGCCGTGAAGGAAGTCGCCGCGAAGTTCCCGAAGGTCAACTTCGGCATCGTCGACGACGCCACCATCGAGGCGGACAACGTCTCCGACCTGGTCTTCAACGAGGAGCAGTCCTCGTACCTGGCGGGCGTCGCCGCCGCCAAGGCCACCAAGAGCAAGACCGTCGGCTTCATCGGCGGCGTGAACAACCCGCTGATCCGCAAGTTCGAGGCCGGCTTCGTCCAGGGCGTCAAGGCCACCGACAAGTCGGTCAAGATCAAGCGCCAGATGCTCACCGAGAAGGCCGAGGACGGCGGCTTCTCCAGCCCGGACAAGGGCAAGGAAGGCGCCAACGGCCAGATCGAGGACGGCGCCGACGTGGTCTACCACGCGGCGGGTCTCTCGGGGCAGGGCGTGATCGAGGCGGCCGCCGCCAAGAAGGTCTGGGCGATCGGCGTCGACTCCGACCAGTACGAGCAGAAGGCCCTGGCCAAGTACAAGAAGTACATCCTGACTTCGGCGACCAAGGACGTCGCCGGAGCGGTGTACAACCTGACGAAGTCGGTCCAGGATGACAAGGCCAAGGGCGGCGTGGTCCGTGCGGACCTGAAGTCCGGCGGCGTCGCGCTTGCCGACTCGAACCCCGAGTACAAGAAGATGAAGGACCTGCAGGCCGCCGTGGAGAAGGCCGAGCAGGACATCACCAGCGGCAAGACCAAGGTCAAGACCACGCTGTAACCGGTACCACGCTGTAACCGGGACTCGCTGTCACCAGTACTGCGCTGCAACAGCGAAGTCACAGCCGCGAAACGGGGTGTGGGGGACGATGGTTCCCCCGCGCCCCGTTCGCGCGGCCCACTGCTCAACTCCCGTCGAACCAGGGGCGCTACGCGCGTAGGTGGCCCCTTTCCTGAGGATTTCCGAGGAGAGTGCGCCATCGACGCGTCCACCAGCCCTCCGCCCACCGCACAGGCCGTTGCCGTTGAACTCACCGGCATCACCAAGCGCTTCCCGGGCGTCGTGGCCAACCATGACATTCGCCTGATCGTCCGCAAGGGCACCGTGCACGCCCTCGTCGGCGAGAACGGCGCGGGCAAGTCGACCCTGATGAAGATCCTCTACGGCATGCAGAAGCCGGACGAGGGCACCATCTCGGTCGACGGCGCCCAGGTGACCTTCGCAAGCCCCGCCGACGCCATCGCGCGCGGCATCGGCATGGTCCACCAGCACTTCATGCTCGCCGACCAGCTCACGGTCCTGGAGAACATCGTTCTCGGGAGCGAGAAGCTGCACGGCATCGGCGCCGCCGCCCGCCGCAAGATCGCGGAGATCTCCGACCGCTACGGCCTCGGGGTCCGCCCCGACGCCATGGTCGAGGACCTCGGCGTCGCCGACCGGCAGCGCGTGGAGATCCTCAAGGTCCTCTACCGCGGCGCCACCACGCTGATCCTGGACGAGCCCACCGCGGTCCTCGTGCCCCAGGAGGTCGACGCGCTCTTCGACAACCTGCGCGAGCTGAAGTCCGAGGGCCTGTCCGTCATCTTCATCTCCCACAAGCTGGGCGAAGTCCTCTCCGTGGCCGACGACATCACCGTCATCCGGCGCGGCACGACCGTCGGCACGGCGATCCCGTCCGAGACGACCCCGCGCCAGCTCGCCGAGCTGATGGTCGGCAGCGAGCTGCCCACCCCCGAGACGGCGGAGTCCACGGTCACCGACCGGGCGATGATCGAGGTCGACGCGCTCAGGCTGCTCGCCGACGGCGAGTCGGGCCGTGCCCTCCTCGATGACATCTCCTTCACGATCCACGAGGGCGAGGTGCTCGGCCTCGCGGGCGTCGAGGGCAACGGCCAGACCGAGCTGATCGACGCGCTCATCGGCCTCAAGCACGCCGACTCGGGCGTCATCCGCATGGCGGGCCAGGACATCACGGAGCTGGCCACGCGCCACCGCCGCGAGCAGGGCATCGGCTACATCCCCGAGGACCGCCACCGTCACGGCCTCCTCCTGGAGTCGCCGCTCTGGGAGAACCGCATCCTCGGTCACGTCACCGAGAAGCCCAACTCCCGCGGCAAGGGCGGCTTCTGGCTCGACCCCAAGGGCGCGCAGGCCGATACCCGGCGCATCGTCGAGGAGTACGACGTCCGTACCCCCGGCATCGACGTCACGGCCGCCTCCCTCTCCGGCGGCAACCAGCAGAAGCTGATCGTCGGCCGCGAGATGAGCCACAAGCCCCGCTTCCTGATCGCCGCCCACCCCACCCGCGGTGTGGACGTCGGCGCGCAGGCCCAGATCTGGGACCAGATCCGCGAGGCCCGTCGCGAAGGACTCGCCGTCCTGCTCATCTCGGCGGACCTGGACGAGCTGATCGGCCTCTCCGACACCCTCCGCGTGATCTACCGCGGACGGCTCGTCGCCGACGCCGACCCGGCCACCGTCACGCCGGAGGAGCTCGGTTCGGCGATGACGGGTGCGGCGTCCGGCCACCTCGAACACGTAGAAGAAGAACCCGAAGAGGGCTCTGCCGAGACCGAGACTTCGGAGGACGAGGCCCGATGAAGAAGTTCGACAAGGAGCGCCTGCTCCTCGCGGTGGCCGGACCGGTCATCGCCCTCGTCGTGGCCGTGGCGCTGACCTCGGTCGTGCTGCTCGCCTCGGGCAAGAACCCGATCGAGCCGTACACCCTGATGCTGGAGCAGATCAGCTACTCCGACATCCAGGTCCTGACCATCAACCAGGCCGGCATGTACTACCTGGCCGCGCTCGCGGTGGCCGTCGGCTTCCGCATGAACCTGTTCAACATCGGTGTGGACGGGCAGTACCGCCTCGCCGCGATGGCCACCGCCGTCGTCGGCGCGCACGTGGCGCTCCCCGCCGCGCTCCAGATCCCGCTCCTGATGCTGGTCGCCATGCTCACCGGCGCCTTCTGGGCGGGCATCGCGGGCATCCTCAAGACCACGCGCGGGGTCAGCGAGGTCGTCGCGACGATCATGCTCAACGCCATCGCGACGAGCGTCATCGGCTACATGACCCTCACCGAGAACTTCGGCGTCCCGGTCGGCAACAACCAGACCACCGGCGAGATGCACGAGTCCGGCTGGTTCCCCGGCATCAGCATGGGCGACTCCGGCGAGATCTACGGCTTCGTGATCATCGCCGCTCTCGCGGGCGTCCTGTACTGGCTGGTACTCAACCGCACCCGCTTCGGCTTCGACCTGCGTGCCACCGGCGCCTCCGAGTCGGCCGCCGCGGCCTCCGGTGTGAACGCCAAGCGCATGGTGCTCAGCGCGATGCTGATCTCCGGCGCGGTCGCGGGCCTCGCGGGCATGCCGATCCTGCTCGGCGACACCCACACCTACAGCCTCAGCTTCCCCGCGGGCCTCGGCTTCACGGGCATCGGCATCGCGCTGCTCGGCCGCAACAGCCCGGTCGGCATCGCGTTCGCCTCGCTGCTCTGGGCCTTCCTGGACAAGGCGTCACCCGCTCTCGACTACGCGACCCCGGTCGCGTACGACAAGGAGATCGCGGTGATCATGCAGGGTCTCATCGTGATCGCGGTCGTCGTCTCCTACGAGGCCGTACGCCGTTGGGGCCTGAGCCGTCAGCAGCGCCGCGTCGGTGAGGAACTGGCCGCCGCCCGCGACGACAGCAACGGCGACAACGGCAACAACGACACCGTGAAGGAGGTGGCTGCCCGATGAGCTCGGCAACCGTAGCCAAGCCCCTGGCCAAGCAGCCCGCGCCGGGCCGCCGCCGCATCTCGCTCCCCGTCCTCCTGCTGATCATCGCGGGTGTCCTCGTCCTGACCTCCGTGGTCCGGCTGATCACCGGCGCGGACGGCATCACCTCCACCGGGCAGATGTCCACCGCGCTGCGGCTCGCCGTGCCGATCGGCCTCGCGGGTCTGGGCGGTCTGTGGGCCGAGCGCGCGGGCGTGGTCAACATCGGCCTCGAAGGCATGCTCATCCTCGGCACCTGGTTCGGCGCGTTCGCCGGTTACCAGTGGGGCCCGTGGGTCGGCATCCTGTTCGGCCTGCTCGGCGGCGCGCTCGGCGGACTGCTTCACGCGATCGTCACGGTCACCTTCAACGTCAACCACATCGTCTCCGGTGTGGCCATCAACATCCTCGCCCTGGGCGTCACCCGCTACCTCTCCACCTTCGCCTTCGAGGGCAAGGAAGGCGGTACGTCGAAGCAGTCGCCGCCGGTCGAATCGCTTGGCAGCTTCTCCGTCCCCGGCCTCTCCGACTGGCTGCAGGACCTGAACGAGAAACACTGGTTCCTCGTCTCGGACATCGCGGGCCTGCTCGGCGGCCTGTTCACGGATCTCTCGCCGCTCACCGTCATCGCCGTCGCGATGGTGCCGCTGAGCTGGTGGGTCCTGTGGCGCACGTCGTTCGGTCTGCGCCTGCGCTCCTGCGGTGAGAACCCGGTCGCGGCCGAGTCCCTCGGCGTGAACGTCTACAAGTACAAGTACCTCGCCGTGGTCATCTCCGGCGCTCTCGCCGGGCTCGGCGGCGCGTTCCTCTCGCTGGTCGGCTCGAACATCTACCTGGAGGGCCAGACCGGCGGACGCGGCTACATCGGCCTCGCCGCGATGATCTTCGGCAACTGGATGCCGGGCGGACTCGCGCTCGGTGCGGGCCTCTTCGGTTACACCGACAGCCTGAAGCTCCGTGGCGGCGGCACGAACGTGCACGCGCTGCTCCTGCTGCTCGCGATCCTGCTGGTCATCGGCGCGGTCTACCTCGTATGGCGCAAGCGTTACGTCCCCGCGGCGATCATCGCGGCCGTCTCGGCGCTCATGTTCGCGTGGTACGGCTTGACCGACGAGGTTCCCAACCAGGTCGTCACCGCCACGCCGTACGTCGTTACGCTCCTTGTGCTCTCGCTCTCCGCCCAGCGGCTGCGCATGCCGAAGGCGGACGGCCAGCCCTATCGAAAGGGACAAGGAACGTGACCGAGACCGAGAGTGACCCCGAGTCCGAGTCCAAGTCCGAGAGCGAGACCGAGCCCGACTGGGACGCGCTGCGGGAGGCCGCACGCGAGGCCATGTCCCGTTCCTACGCTCCCTACTCGGGCTTCCCGGTCGGCGCCGCGGCCCTCGTGGACGACGGCCGCACGGTGTCGGGCTGCAACGTGGAGAACGCGTCGTACGGCCTCGGCCTGTGCGCCGAATGCGGCCTCGTCTCGCAGCTCCAGCTCACCGGGGGCGGCCGTCTGACGCACTTCACCTGCGTCGACGCCAAGGGCGAGATCCTGATGCCGTGCGGTCGCTGCCGCCAGCTGCTCTACGAGTTCGGGGGCGCGACGCTCCTTCTTGAGACGGCGGCCGGCATCCGGACACTGGGGGACATGCTCCCGGACCCGTTCGGCCCGGAGCACCTCAACTGACGCACGGCCCCTTCCTGTTGCTGTGCGACGGGGAGGGGCCGTCTTCATCCTGCGGCTCTATGCGCGTAGAGTCGCCTCACCGTTTTAAGGCGCAAAGAGGGGTTATGCCATGGACGTCATCTCCGTGATTCGTACGAAGCGGGACCGCGGCGAGCTGAGCGGCGAGCAGATCGACTGGGTCATCGACGCGTACACGCGCGGCGTGGTCGCCGACGAGCAGATGTCGGCCCTTGCCATGGCGATCCTGCTCAACGGCATGAACCGCGGCGAGATCGCCCGTTGGACGGCCGCGATGATCGCGAGCGGCGAGCGCATGGACTTCTCGTCCCTGTCCCGCCCCACGGCCGACAAGCACTCCACGGGCGGCGTCGGCGACAAGATCACGCTGCCGCTCGCCCCGCTGGTCGCCGCGTGCGGCGCCGCGGTTCCGCAACTGTCGGGCCGGGGTCTCGGTCACACGGGCGGCACCCTGGACAAGCTGGAGTCGATCCCGGGCTGGAAGGCTCTCCTCTCGAACGAGGAGATGCTGTCCGTCCTGGAGGGCGTCGGCTCGGTCATCTGCGCGGCGGGCGACGGCCTGGCCCCCGCGGACAAGAAGCTGTACGCGCTGCGGGACGTCACGGGCACGGTGGAGGCGATCCCCCTGATCGCCTCGTCCATCATGTCGAAGAAGATCGCCGAGGGCACGGGCTCGCTGGTCCTCGACGTGAAGGTGGGCACCGGCGCCTTCATGAAGAACATCGACGACGCCCGCGAACTGGCCTCCACCATGGTCGAGCTGGGCACCGACAGCGGCGTGCGTACGGTCGCGCTGCTCACCAACATGTCCACGCCGCTGGGCCTGACGGCGGGCAACGCGCTCGAAGTCCGCGAGTCGGTGGAGGTCCTCGCGGGCGGCGGCCCCTCCGACGTCGTCGAGCTGACCCTCGCGCTGGCCCGCGAGATGCTCGACGCGGCGGGACTGAAGGACGCCGACCCGGAGAAGGCCCTCGCGGACGGCTCGGCGATGGACGTGTGGCGCCGGATGATCTCCGCCCAGGGCGGCGACCCGGACGCGACCCTGCCGGTGGCCCGCGAGACGCACGTCGTCACGGCGCCGTCCTCCGGCGTCCTGACCCGCCTCGACGCGTACGACGTCGGCGTCGCCGCCTGGCGGCTCGGCGCGGGGCGTGCGCGCAAGGAGGACGTGGTCCAGGCGGGCGCGGGCGTCGAACTGCACGCCAAGCCGGGCGACTCCGTCGAGGCGGGCGCCCCGCTGCTGACCCTGCACACGGACACCCCGGACCGTTTCGCGTACGCGCTCCAGTCCCTTGAAGGGGCGTACGACGTCGCTCCCGCCGGGACGGATTTCTCGCCGGAGGCGATCGTGCTGGACCGGATCGGCTGACAGCTCGGGCGGGCCTGTGGGGTGCCGACTGCGTGTGCGTCGTGGTTGTTCGCGCAGTTCCTCGCGCCCCTTGCGGGGTCTGCCCTCATGGGCCGGCACTGTGCCCTTCCGTACCTGGTCCCCGCCCGCCCGTGCCGCGTATTCAGGGATGAGTCGCATCCTGCGCGGGAGGGGCAACCTTGCACGACCATGACCACGATCACGCCAAAGCCGCCGGTGCCGGGCCCGCCCGTGGCCCGGCCCGGCGGACCGCGGGTGCGGCGGCGCCCGGAGGGCTCATCGGCCTGCATCGCGACGCGGGGAACGCCGCTGTCGTCCAGATGCTGCGCCAGGCCGGCCACCCGCACGCGGGCGACGCGGGCGACGCACACCGGCACGGCGAACAGATCCACGTGCAGCGCTACGCGAGCGGCCAGGTCAAGAGCCTGGTCAGCGAGCAGGGCGAGGGCCCCTACTTCGAGTCGCAGTCATCGCAGGGCGCCCTGGTCCCGGACCCGGAGCAGATCTCGAAGCACTCGGTGGACCACCTCGGGGCCCGTACCCACGACCCGTTCCAGCAGGACGTGGCGGAGGAGACCGGCGTCGAGCCGGACCCGCCGCTCGGGCTGCCCCTGAGGGTCGCGGGCGACGGATCCCTCGCCGTGCACGACACCGCGCGCGAACCGAAGGAGTTCTACGCGACTCCGGGCGTCATCGAGGCGAGCAACGCGTCCCTGACGGACGTCGGCAGCAACTACACGCTGGCGGTCCGCGGAGCGCAGATCTCCGTGGAGAAACCGTCCGGCGACGGGTCCGTCGTCCTCAAGCGCGTACAGCCCCAGACGCGGGAGAACCCCAAGAACGCCGAGTCGGGCTTCGCGAACCTGCTGAAGTCCGAGTGCATCGACGTGGCCCGGGAGCTGATGGGCGGCGGCAGGCAGACGGACGTCGTCCTGACCGGGCGGGACGCCATGCCCTGGGAGGACAAGACCGTCGACAGCGTGGCCGACGGCCTCGCCGACCGCGCGGGCGCACCGCAGGGCGCCCCCACCCCCGAGCGCTACGGCGGCGCCCTGCGCGAGCACCCCGAAGAGATGGACGCCGCGGCAGCGGACCTCGGGGTGAACAAGGCCGCGGCCCCCGCGGTGGGCGAGGGCTATACGACCGTCTCCCTGGGGCAGAGCGCCAAGCTCGACTTCGCCGAGTCCGCCACCCCCGAGGCCAAGCCCCAGGACATCTGGGGCTTCCACTTCGCGGGCGTCGCGGCGCTCAGCGCGAACGGCGAGGACCGCGTCACCCTGGAGAACTACACCCGCACCGCCAACTCCGGCGACGCGCTGCAGGAACTGCTCCCCAAGCTGGTGGAGGAGTTCAAGACCAAGACCGCCATCCCTCTGCTCCGCTCCAAGGGCAAGCCCGCACCCGGGGGCTCCGAGATGGACCAGGTGAACAAGCTGCTCAAAGAACTCGCCGGAAGCGCCCAGCGCGGCACCGAGGAGTTCAGGCGGCTCTCGGAGGCGAAGAACGAGTGGAACAGCAAGTGGTTCTTCCGCATGTACGGGTCGGGAGCGGGCCAGTCGTTCCACGAGCAGCAGTACGACAGCGGGCAGGGTGACTTCGTGAACGCCCTGACCCTGCGCGTCCGCAAGCGGCCTCAGGCCTGACCGGGGCGGCTGACGGCGTACGGCGGCGCGGGGCGGCAGGCGGCGGTGCGGGGCGGCAGGCGGCGGTGCGGGGCGGCAGGCGGCGGCGCGGGGCGGCCGTACCGATGAGTTCCGGCCGTCCCACCGGTCAACCCTGCATGGCTGCTCCCGAAGAGAACCTCATCCGAATCGAGGGCCCCCTGCGCGCAGGCGACATCCCGCACCTGTGCGACCGGGTGGCCGCCGCCCGGCACCGCCCCGGCGACGACGACGTGATCTGCGACGTCGCCGCCGTCACCACCGCCGACCTCACGACGGTCGACGTCATCGCCCGGCTGCACCTCGCAGCCCGCCGGGCCGGGGGCCGGATCCGTCTCAGAAATCCGTCCCCCGCCCTGCTGGCCCTGCTCGGCCTCGTCGGCCTGGTCGAACTACTCGGCCTTGTCGTCGAGATGGAGCGGCAGGCCGAACAGCGGGAACCACCGGGGCGTGTCCAGGAAGCAGTGGAAGCCCGCGATCCGCCCCTCTGAGATCTCGATGACCTGAACCGCCCACGGCGCGAACCCACCCTTCTCCGGGTCGGGCTTGTAGTGGGCGAAGCCCGGCGTGCCGTTGACGTCGACCGGGAACAGGCGGCTGTTCGCGCAGGAGGCGCCCATGGTCGACATGAACCCGGTGATGTCGGCGGTGCCGCGCAGCCACAGGTCGAACGGGGGCATCGTCATGATGGCGTCCTCGTGCAGCAACGCCGTCAGCGCCGTCATGTCATAGCCCTCGAAGGCCGCGACGTACCGCTCGAGGAGCTTCTGCTGCTCGTCGTCCAGCGGATCGGAGACGGCGGTGTCGTCGGCAGGGGCTTCGGCGAGGGTCGCCCGCGCCCGCTGCAACGCGCTGTTGACGGAGGCCACCGAGGTGTCGAGGAGCTCGGCCGCCTCGCTGGCCTTCCACGCGAGGACCTCGCGCAGGATGAGCACAGCCCGCTGCTTGGGCGGCAGTTGCTGCAGGGCGGCGACGAAAGCGAGCCGCACCGACTCCTTCGCCACGGCCGCCTCCGCCGGGTCGCTGAGCGACGGCAGCATGCGGGCGTCCGGCATCGGCTCAAGCCACACGTTGTCAGGGCGCGGGGTGAGCGCGGCCTGGGCGAGGGGCGCCGCCGCGGTCAGGTCCATGGGGCGTGCGCGGCGGTTGCCCGCGTTCAGCATGTCCAGGCAGACGTTCGTCGCGATCCTGTACAGCCACGACCTGAGGCTGGAGCGGCCCTCGAACTTCTCGAAGCTCCGCCAGGCCCGCACCATCGTGTCCTGCACCGCGTCCTCGGCCTCGAAGGCCGACCCCAGCATGCGATAGCAGTACCCGGTCAGTTCGACCCGGTGTTTTTCGAGCGTGACGTCCAGTTCCGACGTCGTACCTGCGATGTCAGTCATCCCAACCCACCCCTGCGGCTGCCACGGAAGTCCCCAGCACTTCGGAAGCTACCGCAGCCCACTGACAACGGCCCCCGGAGTCGGAAAACCCGCAGGCGGGAGAGGACCGTCCGGTACGGCTGGTGCGCCGCCACGAGCCCCGTACGGCTAGTGCGCCGCCACGAGCCCCCGCCGCTCCTGGGCGCGAGCCGCGTGCGACCCCCAGACGGTGATGGACGCGACGCCGAGCACCGCGAGCAGACCCAGGCCGACCGTCCCGGCCCAGCCTCCCGCATGGAAGGCGACCGCGCCGAGCGTGCCGCCCGCGCTGGAGCCCAGGTAGTACGCGGACTGGTAGAGCGCCGAAGCCTGCGCCCTCCCTGTGGTGGCCGTACGGCTCACGGACGAGGAGGCGACCGCGTGTCCCGCGAAGAAGCCCGCGGTGATCAGGACGAGCCCCAGAAGGACCATGACAAGGGCGTCGGACAGGGAGAGCAGCAGACCGCCCGCCGTCGTGCTCACCGCCAGGTACATCGCCCCGCGCCTGCCGAGCCGCGTCACCAGCTTCCCCGCGGCGGCCGACGAGACCGTACCGACGAGGTAGACCAGGAAGATCGAGCCGATGATGCCCTGGGGGAGGGAGAAGGGTGCCTCGGTGAGGCGGTATCCGATCACGGTGTAGACGGCGCCGAACACCGTCATGAACAGGGCGCCGATCGCGTACAGCCTGCACAGCAGCGGGTTGGAGAGGTGCGAACGGATGGTCCTGCCCAGCGCCTTGGGGTTGAGCGAGCCCGGAGTGAAGTGGCGCGGCGCGGGGAGCAGCGCGCGGAAGGCGAGGGCGCACAGGACGGCCACGACACCCACCACGCCCACGGCCACGCGCCAGCCCCATGCCTGCGCGACCCAGCCCGTGATGATGCGCCCGCTCATGCCGCCGATGGAGTTGCCCGCCACGAACATGCCGATCGCGGCGACCAGCGCCTTGGGCCTGACCTCCTCCGCGAGGAAGGCCATCGCCGACGCAGGAAGCCCGGCGAGGGCGGCGCCCTGCACGGCACGCAGCGCGATCAGTACGCCGATGGAGGGCGCGAAGGGGACGAGGAGGCCCACCACCACCGCGACCGTCAGCGAAACGGTCATCAGCGTCCGCCGCCCGAACCGCTCGCTGAGCGCGCTCAGGGGCAGCACGAAGAGGGCGAGGGCGCCCGTGGCGGCCGACACCGTCCAGCTCGCCGAGCTCGCGCTGACACCGAAGTCGGCGGAGACGAGGGGGAGCAGCGCCTGCGTGGAGTAGAGGAGGGCGAAGGTGGCGACACCCGCGAGGAAGAGGGCGAAGCTCATCCGGCGGTAACCGGGACCGCCGGGGTTCAGGCGTGTGTCGGCGACATCGGTGACGTCGGTGTCCGGGGACGACGGGGTGTGGGCGTCCGCGTGGATGACGGACGCCCCGCTACTGGCAGGAGGCATGTGTCGAACGTAGGCACACATGACTCATCCGTCCAATGCATGGACTGGCCATAATCGTTCCCATGGTGCATGAGAGCAGTTCAGAGCGGCGTCTGTCGCAGAGCAGTTACGTAGGAGACATCGGCGCGGCAGCGTCGGGGCCGGCCGAGCTGACCCCGGAGTCCTGGTCCGCGCTGCTCTCGCCGCGCCTCGCGTACTTCGCGGGCGTCGCACGGACGGAGCATGTGACGCGGGCCGCACAGGAGATGCAGGTGCCGCAGTCGACCCTCTCGCGTGCGCTCGTACGCCTCGAACAGGACCTGGGCGTCGACCTGTTCGCGCGGCACGGCCGCACGGTGTCACTGACCCCGGCGGGCCGTACGTTCCTCGCCTCCGTCGAACGGGCGCTGGGCGAGGTGGAGCGGGCGGCGGAGTCCGTACGGGCGGACGCGGACCCGGCGTCGGGCAAGGTGGCCTTCGGATTCCTCCACACCATGGGGTCGGAGACCGTGCCCGGCCTGATCCGCGCCTTCCGCGCGGACCATCCGCGGATCCGCTTCAGCCTCGTACAGAACTACGGGGAAGCGATGATCGAGCGCCTGCGGGCGGGGGAGCTCGACCTGTGTCTGACCTCGCCCGTGCCGGACGCGCCGGACCTGGTCGCCCGCCGCCTGGACGAGCAGCGGCTCCGCCTCGTCGTGCCCGACGACCACCGCCTCGCTTCCCGCAAGCGGGTCCGTCTCGCTGAGGCGGCGGACGAGGCCTTCGTGACCCTCGAACCCGGCTACGGCCTGCGCCGCATCACGGACGACCTCTGTCAGGAGGCCGGCTTCAAACCGCGGATCGCGTTCGAGGGGGAGGAGGCGGAGACGCTGCGTGGCCTGGTGGCGGCGGGCCTCGGCGTAGCCCTGCTTCCGCCACCGGCCGTCCCCAGGCCGGGAGTCGTGGAGCTGACGGTGACGGGGCAGCGGGCGGTGCGTGAGATCGGCGTGGCGTGGCTGGACGGCCACCCGGACACTCCACCGGTGGCGGCGTTCAAGAAGTTCCTGCTGGGGCGGAGGGGGCGGCTGCTGCCCGAATAGCCAGGGCCGTCACCGCCGCTCTCCTCTAGCGGCGTTCTCCCGCACCGCGGCTCTCCTCGCCGACCTGCGGCTGGCGGCCGTCTCCCTCGCGCGCTGAACAGCCCACAGGCCCCCCACGCCCCGCACAACCGCTCAGCGCTTCAGCGACCGCCCGAAGCCGGATGCGAGCGGCATCCGCAGCCCCAGCGGCGGCGGAGCCGCGAGTGCGTCCTCCAACGGACGTGCGTACGCGTGGCCGAACAGCGACCCCATGACGAAGTCCGATGCCAGCGCCTGGACTTCATCATGGTGCTGGTGCAACCGGTGCCCGTCAGAGTGGACTTCGAACCGGCACACCTCCCGGTTCGCCTTCTTCGCCCGCTCCGCGAGCCGGAACGAGAGCTCCGGATCGGTCCGCTCGTCGTTCGTGCCGTGCACGATCAGGACCCGCCGCCCCACGAGCTGCTTCACCGGCTCGGGGGGCGCGGCCATATCGTCCTCGGGCAGCCAAGGGGCCAGCGCGAGGACGGAGTTGACCGCGTCGTGCCCACTGGCCCGCAGCGCGGCCCGGCCACCCATGTCCATGCCGACGAGGCAGATGGAGACATCGCCGTAGAGCCGGGTGACCTCGTCCGCCGCCCACTCCGCGTCCCGCGCGAGCTGCGCCTGCGCCCCGTTCCACCCGCGGTAGCGGTAGTGCACGACGTGCGCGGCGAGTCCCTCGCCGCGGCCGTCCTGGGCGAGTTTGCGGCCGAGCGCGCGCACCGCGCCTGCGGCGAACGGGGACGGCTTGCGGGCTGAGGTCTCGTGGCCGCCGGGGAGCAGCAGCACCGCGCCGCTGACCGCCGAAGGTCGGGTGCCGATCACGCGCCCGAGCCTGGCCGCGCGCGCGGAATCGGGCGTCGCTTGCTGTGCCATGACAGAACAGTGTCAGAAGCGATGGTGTACGCCACCCGTCCGCGGGGTCACTGTTACGTATCGACCCGTGAGATCTACGCGCGTAGGCGCTAGAGTGCCGAGATGACGAGCCAGACCACCAAAGCCGGTCAGACGGACCGCGAAACGCCCAGCGCCGAACAGATCCGCCGCTCCCCGAAGGTGCTCCTCCACGACCACCTCGACGGCGGCCTGCGCCCCGGCACGATCGTCGACCTCGCCCGTGAGTCGGGTTACGAGGGGCTGCCCGAGACCGACCCCGACAAGCTGGGGATCTGGTTCAGGGAGGCCGCCGACTCCGGTTCGCTGCCGCGCTATCTGGAGACCTTCGCGCACACCTGCGCGGTGATGCAGACGAAGGACGCCCTCAAGCGCGTGGCGGCCGAGTGCGCCGAGGACCTGGCGGAAGACGGCGTCGTCTACGCCGAGATCCGGTACGCCCCCGAGCAGCACCTGGAGCGGGGCCTCACCCTCGAAGAGGTCGTCGAGGCCGTCAACGAAGGCTTCCGGGAAGGCGAGCGGCGCGCGAAGGAGGCGGGACACCGCATCCGCGTGGGCGCCCTGCTCACCGCCATGCGGCACGCGGCCCGCGCCCTGGAGATCGCCGAACTCGCCAACCGCTACCGCGACCTGGGTGTCGTCGGCTTCGACATCGCGGGCGCGGAGGCGGGCTTCCCGCCCACCCGTCACCTCGACGCCTTCGAGTACCTCAAGCGCGAGAACAACCACTTCACGATCCACGCCGGTGAGGCCTTCGGGCTGCCCTCCATCTGGCAGGCCCTGCAGTGGTGCGGCGCCGACCGGCTCGGCCACGGCGTGCGGATCATCGACGACATCCAGGTCGCCGACGACGGCACCGTGAAGCTTGGCCGCCTCGCCAGCTACGTACGGGACAAGCGCATCCCCCTGGAGATGTGCCCCAGTTCCAATCTCCAGACGGGCGCGGCGAGCTCGTACGCCGAGCACCCCATCGGTCTGCTGCGAAAGCTGCACTTCCGGGCCACGGTGAACACCGACAATCGTCTGATGTCCGGCACCAGCATGAGCCGTGAATTCGAGCATTTGGTCGGCACATTCGGCTACACGCTCGACGACATGCAGTGGTTCACAGTCAATGCGATGAAATCAGCGTTCATTCCTTTCGATGAACGCCTGGCCATGATCAGCGACGTGATCAAGCCCGGATATGCCGAGTTGAAGTCCGAATGGCTGTTCCGTCAGACCGCCTCCACCAGGGCTTCTGTCGATGTGTAACAGAAATTGAGGCGATGCGGGCGCGGGGGGGGGGGGGGGGGGGGGGGGGGGGGGGGTTGGGGGGGGGGGGGGGGGGGGGGGGGGGGGGGGGGGGGGGGGGGGGGGGGGGGTGGAGGTAC
>NZ_JBVIHP010000007.1:83045-109758 GCF_055570235.1 Streptomyces sp. NPDC031274
CCAAGTGGAATTCAAAGTGGCTGTCCCTCCAGACCGCCCCCCCCGGTGCTTCGGTCGATGTACAAAAGAAGGGGAGGGGGGGGGGGGGGGGGGGGGACCCCCCCCCCCCCCCCCCGCTTTTGCTGTTTCGCTGTTTGCGGACTGCCCCTTCACATGTTTACGGTCATGGGCCGCTCAAAAGTCCCCGTCATCAAGGACGCATTGAAGATGAAGCAGTCTGCCGTCAAGACCCTCGGTGTCGCCGCTCTCGGCGCCGCTTTCGCCGCCGCCGGTGCGGGTGTCGCCACCGCCGCTCCGGGCCTGCCCGACGCCACGGACGCGCTCGGCTCCGCCACCTCGATGCTGCCCGTGGAGCAGGTCGCCGACAACCTGCCCGCCGGTGGCCCCGAGGCGGTAGCCGCGGGCCAGAACGCGGTCGGCAGCACCCTGGAGGCCGCCGCGCCGACCGTCGCGAAGCTCGGCGAGAGCACCAAGCCCGCCGCCGACAGGTCGGTCAAGCCCGCCGACCCGGTCGCCGGTCTGCTCGGCGGCCTGCCGGTCTCCGGCGCCCTGCCGACCCAGGGCCTGCCCCTGCAGGGCCTGCCGCTCGACGGTCTGCCGCTCGGCTGATCCTCGCCGGTCACCGCGTACGCCGATGGGGCGCACCCTCGAAGTGAGGGGGCGCCCCATCGGCGTACATATGTGGCGGCGAAGGACGCCGGTTCACCAGGCGGCCTGCGAGGTCTTGCCCTCGGTGGGCAGCAGGACCCAGAGCGCGATGTAGAGCAGGAACTGCGGTCCGGGAAGAAGGCACGAGAGCACGAAGATCACGCGCATCGTGGTCGCCGATGTGCCGAAGCGATGGGCGAGGGCGGCACAGACTCCGCCGATCATCCGGCCGTTCCTGGGGCGGGCAAGGGCGGTCATGAGGGCTCCTTCGTGAACCGTCGGTATGAGGTCGTTCGGGGCGTTTACCCCGATGACTCAAAGTTACGTTCACGAAGCGGGCGAGGCGTCGCTCTAGGGTGCGATGCCGACCCTGGGAATCGTCGGGGTCGGACCCTGAGGAGCGTCCTCCCAAAGGAGGGGCACCCGATCCTCCAGGTCGGTACGGCGGCGGAGTCTGGCCCTGGCCGCGGGCACCACGGCGACGTGCGCGAGGGCCACGCCCACCGTGTTCAGGAGCAGCGAGTCGATGTCGACGACCTGCCCGGGAACCCCGGTCTGCAGCAGTTCGATGCCGAGCGAGATCAGGGCGCCCGCCGCGACAGTTCGCACCAGCGAACCGAGCGGCGAGACATGGACCCGCCCTCCGGCGAGTGGGAGCAGCAGGCCGAGCGGGGCCAGAAGCAGCAGACTGCCGCCTATGTGCCGGGTCGCCTCGACAGGGCCGAGTGCCAGATCCGCCTTGATGCCGGCGAACGGCTGAAGGTTCGCCGCGCTGACCCAGGGCACGTCCAGTGGACGCAGCGTGAGCCACGCGACGAGCAGAAGATGCGCGACGAGGAGGAATCCTCCTGTCGCGCGGAAGCGAATGGCGGCCCCGTGGCCGCCCGAGCCTTGACGCACGCCCCCCAAGACGCACCTAGTGGCAGGATCGGTTCCGCGTATCTCCTCCCGGTACGCGGCGCTGTCCTGATCGCACAGCGTGACTGTCCGGTTCGGCTACTTCACCGTTTCGGTGGGCGGAGCCACCGTTCCGGGGCGCTGGCGGACCGCCTGGGTGCATTCGTAGCGGCGCAGCGGCTCGTCGCCGGGGCCGCCCATGATCACCTGGCGGTCGGCGTCCGCCGCCGCGCTGTCCGCGAAGGTGCACACGATCTGAGCCAGTGCGAACGCCGACAGGTCATCGGGAGACGTACTGAACCGCAGCGCGTCCTCGGGGTCCCCCTTCGCGGGGCCGCTGACGACCGTCCCGGCGCGCACGTCCGTCGCGAAGCCCGCCTGCTTCTCGGGGCCCGACGGGGTGTGCGCCAGCTCGTCGAGGAGCGCCTGCGCGATGCGGACCCGGTCGGTCGCCGCCTTCTTGGAGGGGATCCGCACCGACCGGTCGACGGTCACCAGCTGCGCCGCGCACACCAGGAAGACCTGCACAGGGACTCCGCTGGTGGACTGCGACGCGATGTTCGACCCGGACATCACGCAGGGCACGCGGGAGGGCCCGGGACCGAAGTCCGTGGGCACCTCCGTCGAGCGGATCCCGCAGCCCGCGAGCGTCGCGGTCAGCGCGGCGGCGATGAGGGCGGCACGCAGCCGTCGGCGGTTCATGGTTTCTCTCCCTCGACGGCGTCGTCACCGTCCGTGCCCTCGTCCGTGTCGTCGAGCAGCTCCGACGGATCGCGCGGCAGCCACAGCGTGAACACCGCGCCGCCCTTCGGCGAGTTCGCCGCGGTGATCTCCCCGCCGTGGATGTGCGCGTTCTCCAGGGCGATGGAGAGCCCAAGACCACTGCCCTCCGAACGCGGCCTGGACGCGCTCGCCTTGTAGAACCGGTCGAAGACGTGCGGCAGTACGTCCTCGGGGATGCCGGGGCCTCCGTCGCGTACCGCGATGACGAGCCTCTCGCCCGCGAGCCGCACCGAGACCTTCACCGGGGAACCGCCGTGCTTGAGGGCGTTGCCGATCAGGTTCGCCAGGATGACGTCGAGGCGGCGCGGATCGAGCCGCACGATGATGCCGCGCTCGGCGTCCAGCTCGACCGCGTCGAGCCAGGCACGGGCGTCGATGCAGGCCGTGATCTGGTCGGCGATGTCGACGTGATCGAGGACGAGCCGGGCCGTGCCCGCGTCGAAGCGGGTGACCTCCATCAGGTTCTCCACCAGGTCGTTCAGGCGGCGCGTCTCGCTGACCACCAGACGCACGGCGGGCTCGATCATCGGGTCGACGCTGCCGGTCTCCGCGTCCAGCTCCTCCTCGAGCACCTCCGTCACCGCGGTGATCGCGGTCAGCGGCGTGCGCAGCTCGTGCGACATGTCGGCGACGAAGCGCCGCGACGCCTCGTCACGGGCGCTCATGTCGTCGACCTTCTTCTCCAGGCTCTCCGCGGTCCGGTTGAACGTCCGTGACAGATCGGCCAGTTCGTCCGTGCCCGACACTCTCAGGCGCGTGTCCAGCTTGCCCTCACCGAGCCGCCGCGCGGCGACGCCGAGCCGGTGCACCGGCTTGAGCACGGTGGTCGCCGCGGCCTGCGCGAGCAGCGCGGAACCGATCAGCGCGAGCCCGGTGGCGATCGCGAGCGACCAGCCGAGCGAGCTCAGGTCCTTCGCCTCCGGCTCCAGGGACTTGAGCATGTAACCGGTAGGCCCGCCGCCGATCACCTTGGCACCGCCCACGAGATAGGGGGTGCCGTTGTCGACGGTCCGCTGCCAGTACAGGTGGTACGGACTCTTGTTGCTCGAGGTGAGCGGCTGCTCCTTGTTCACCGTCTTGCGCAGCGACTTGGGCACGTCGGCCAGCGTGAAGGCGTCCAGGTCGGAGTAGCCGACGATCGTGTCACCGTCGGTGTCCTGCCCGATCAGGAGCACGCTGTAGCGCTGGCTGCTGTTGGCCATCGTCCCGGCGGCCTGTTGCAGTTCGTCCTGGGTCGGATTGGGCGGCAGCGCGCCGGCGCGGGTCTGCATCTCCTGCTGGAAGTCCTTAAGGGCCGCGTCCTGCGCACGGGTCAGGACCGCCTCGCGGTTCAGCCAGTACGCGATTCCGGAGGCCGTCACGGCGGCGGTGAGCGCCACGAGCCCGAACACCACGACGAGCCGGAGCCGCAGACTCGTGAAACGGAGCCCCGCCATTATCGCCCTGCGCGCCGCGGCCCAACCGCGGAGCCTGTCCTGCGGTTTGGTCACTGAGGCGTGTCCAGCCGGTAGCCGACTCCACGCACCGTACGGATCAGTGTCGGCGAGGACGGCACGTCCTCCACCTTCGCGCGCAGGCGCTGCACACACGCGTCCACGAGCCGGGAGTCGCCGAGGTAGTCGTGCTCCCACACCAGACGCAGCAACTGCTGTCGCGAGAGCGCCTGTCCGGGCCTGCGGCTCAGCTCCAGGAGCAGCCGCAGCTCGGTCGGGGTGAGCTGCAGATCCTCGCCGTTCTTCGTGACGGTCATCGCGGCGCGGTCGATGACGAGCGAACCGAACGCCGCCGCGTCATTGGCCTCGCGCTCACCGCGCCGCAGAACCGCACGGATACGGGCGTCGAGCACCCGGCCCTGCACGGGTTTCACCACATAGTCGTCGGCACCGGACTCGAGCCCGACGACCACGTCGATGTCGTCGTTGCGCGCGGTCAGCAGGATGATCGGCAACTGGTCGGTGCGCCGGATGCGACGGCACACCTCGAACCCGTCGATGCCCGGCAGCATCACATCCAGCACGATCAGGTCCGGCCGCTGCTCACTGAGCAGCTTCAGGCCGTCCTCGCCGGTGGCAGCAGTAGCCACCCGATGCCCTTGGCGGGTGAGCGAAAGCTCAAGGGCCGTTCGGATGGCGTCGTCGTCCTCGATCAGCAACAGGGAAGGCACGGACGCCATTCTGTCCCATGGCACGGTCACAGTTCGACTCTTGGTCGTTCCCCGGGTCCACAAAGGGCTGGTCGGTACCCCATCCCACACTTCTCCCTCACACATGGAACCGCTGTTGCAGGCCTGTGACAGTCGGCGGACACCGTCATGAAGTGGGTCGGGCAGAGTTTTGGTCAGACGGAAAGAGCCGGACACCACCGACGGGGGGCGCGAGATGAACACGCTGCACAGCACCAGCTCAAGCGCAGTAATCACGCGACTCCACGACGTGATCCGGACCGCCGAGAGGCACGAGAAGTCCGGTGCCGTGAGCGGGCGGGGGTGCGCTCGCGGCACCGGGCGTCAGCACACCGCGTACATGACGGTGGTTGACGCGCACCGGGGGGAAACCCACGGGGACAACGGGGGAACCGACGGGGAGGCTCACGGGGGAGCCGCGTACGGGGAGGGCACGGGGGAACGCGCATCGGCGTCGGAGGCGGAGTTCACCGCCTACGTCCAGGAGCGTCGTGCCTCCCTGTACGCAACCGCCTACCACCTGACCGGTGACCGTTTCGAGGCCGAGGACCTGCTCCAGAGCGCCCTCTTCTCGACGTACCGGGCCTGGGACAGGATCAGCGACAAGGCCGCGGTCGGCGGATACCTCCGCCGCACCATGACCAACCTGCACATCAGCGCCTGGCGGCGCCGCAAGCTCAACGAATACCCGACCGAGGAGCTGCCGGAGACGGCGGTCAACACGGACGCGATGCGTGGCACCGAACTCCGCGCGGTTCTCTGGCAGGCCCTGGCCCACCTCCCGGAACTGCAGCGGACGATGCTGGTCCTGCGTTACTACGAGGGCCGCACGGACCCCGAGATCGCGGAAATCCTCGACATCAGCGTGGGCACGGTGAAGTCCAGCATCTGGCGCTCCCTGCGCCGGATGCGCGAGGACGAGATCCTCAGCTTCGGCCGTGACCAGGAGGAGTCCTTCGGCGAGTTGGTCGCCTAGGGATCACGGGGGCCGCCGCTCCCGGGGGGAGGCGGCGGTTGCAGGGGGGAACGGGGTCCACGGGGGGAACGGGGATCTCGGGGGAGGAAAGTGGCGGGACCGGAAGGCCGGGGGGTCTTTCCGGTCCTTCTGCTTTGGGTCCTTCTGCTTTGGGTACTGCGCGCTTCTGGTGCTGCTCATTGTTCTTGTGCGCGGCGCGCGTTCTAGAGAACGGCTCCCCGGGCCTTGACACACCGTCCGGCCGCGGCGGCGGCAAGTCGCCCCAAGGCCTCGTCCTTTCCACAGGGATGAGCGCCCAGCGCGGTCTGCCGGGCGACGATGGCGCGCTCGGCGCGCATCAGCCGCCACCCGCGGCGCAGCAGGAACGCCACGGACTTGCGGCCCTCGCGCAGATCCCGCAGAAGCCGCCGCCGGAAGGTGGTGGAGGGTCGGCCACGCAGACAGATCGCGTCGGCGAGCACACCGATCTCCCGGCACCGCTCCACGATGTCCGCCGCGAAGATGCCCTCCGCGATGAAGAGGGGGGTGCGCTCGATGTCCATCGAGGCCTCGCCCGTACGTGAACTGGTGGAGATGTCGTAGAGAGGAACGCTTGTACGTCCCGTACGGCACAGCCGCTCGATGGCGGCGAGGGCGACGTCCGCGTCCCAGGACGCGGGAGAGTCCCAGTCGATGTCCGAGCTGCCGGGGACCTGCGGCAGCGTCGGGTCGTCACCCTCCTTGTAGAAGTCGTCGAGGCACAGGACGGGCAGCCCGGAGCGGGTGGCGAACGACGACTTGCCTGAACCGGAGGGTCCGGCGAGCAGCACGACTCGGGTGGGTATCGGGAGATGGGAACTCACGAGAGACCAGTGTGCGGCATTGCGCCGCCCAGGCGACCCGAAGGGTAGGGCTTTGGTACCCACATCCCACCTCAACTACGCTACGTGGGCATCTGATTACTCAAGAGGATATGGGCGGTACCCATGGCACGGCACGCAACAGCCTCCAAGCACCTCTCCCGCGCCCTGCTGCGCGCGGGTCTGACGGTGAGCATCGCGGGCACGGCACTCGGCATCGGCGGCGCGGCGACGGCGAGCGCCGCGCCCGCACCCGCGCCCGCTCCCGCTCCTCAGGCGTCCGACAACCTGCCGGCGGCCGGTGAGGGGGTGCTCCGGGCGATGCAGGAGGTCACCGCCGGTGGGCTCGGGCCCATCAAGCACCTGAAGCTCAACCCGCTCGCGGGCACCGGGTCCGACCCGCTGGACAACGCGGTGGGCACCAAGATCGCGGACTTCAAGCCGGTCTCGACGGCGCCGTTGACGGCCCCGCTGACGAGTGGAGGATCGCTGAGCGAACTGCCCCTCGTGGGCCAGGCCACGACGCTGCTGCCCGGCTAGTCCCTTGCCCGGCCAGTACCTGGCCCGGCTGGCTAGTCCCTCGCCCGGCCAGCACCCGGCCCGGCTGGCCCCCGGCGCGGAGTCACTCCCCTGTCAGTCCTTCCGCAGGGGGACTTCCCGCACCAGCCACGCCACCGCGAAGGCCAGCGCGCCGAGCAGCGCGGCGCCGAGGGCCACACCGTGCATGCCGCTGGTGACCGCCGTGCGTACCGCATCTCGTACCTCGTCCGGCATCTCGTGGACCGCCTCGGGCGTCCACGAGGTGCCGCCGTCCGGCATGCCGCCCGACGTCAGTCGGCTCGTGTAGACGGCGCCCATGACGGCGATGCCCAGCGAGCCGCCGATCGTGCGCAGGAGGGTGGTGGTGCCGGTGGCGGCGCCCATGTCGCGCGGCTCCGCGCTGTTGATGGTGATGAGCAGGGTGCTCTGGATCAGGAAGCCCATGCCCGCGCCGAGCACGAACGTCAGGGCGGAGGTCACGGCGGTGGGGGTGTCCGCGCCGACCGAGAGGAGCGCGAGGCCGCCGACGGCCGTCGCCGCGCCGCCGACGATGGTGTAGGCGCGGTAGCCGCCGCCGTTGGACGTGATCCGGCCGAGCAGGAGCTGCGCCCCGAACATGCCCGCCATCAGCGGGAGCAGCAGCATGCCGCTGGCCGTCGACGAGGCGCCGCGTGCGAACTGCATGTACTGCGGCAGGTAGGAGGACGCCGCGAGCATCGCCGCGCCCACCAGGAACGTCAGGACCTGGGCGAGCGTGAAGTTGCGGTCGGCGAAGAGCCGGGGCGGGATGATCGGTTCGGCGGCCCGCCGCTCGACCCGTGCGAACCAGACCAGGGATCCCGCGCCGATCACGCCGAGCCCGAGGATCTGCGGCGACGCCCATCCGTACGTCGTCCCGCCCCAACTGCCGAGCAGTGTCAGGGCGAGGATTCCCGTGGAGAGCAGGGCGGCGCCCGCGAAGTCGATGCGGGCCGTGACGCGCTCGGTGCGCAGGTGCAGGCGCAGGCCGATGATGAGCAGGGCGATCCCGCCGACGGGCACGTTGACGTAGAAGACCCAGCGCCAGTCCAACTGGTCGGTGAGGAAACCGCCGAGCAGTGGCCCGCCGACCAGCGCCACGGGCATCATCGCGCCGACCATCGACTGCGAGCGGCCCGCCTGTGACGGCGGCAGCATGACGCCGATGATCGAGATGGCGCCGACCATCAGACCGCCCGCGCCGAGGCCCTGCACGGCGCGGAAGGCGATGAGCTGGCCCATGTCCTGGGCGAGCCCGGAGAGGACCGAGCCCGCGAGGAACACGGCGATGGAGCAGATGAAACTGCCCTTGCGTCCGTACAGATCGCCGAGCTTTCCCCAGATGGGCGTGGAGACCGAGGCGGTGAGCAGGTAGGACGTCACCACCCACGAGAGGTGATCGAGGCCGCCGAGGTCACCGACGATCGTGGGCAGGGCGGTGCCCACGATCGTGCCGTCGAGCAGTCCGAGCATCAGGCCCAGGAGCAGCCCGAAGAGGACGAGCTTCGACGGTCCGCTCTCGCCGGTGGGTGGCTTGGCGGAGGGCGGTGGTCCGGCGGCCTCGGGGCCCGTGGCGTTCGTCGTTTCCGTGGTCCGGCTCATGGCTGGTCCCCCTGGTGATGGGTGGCGGGCGTCGCGTCAGGCGGCGTACGGGGTATGGGACTTGGCGTCCCGCAGGGCGTGCGCCCACCAGGCCAGTTGGTCGAGCAGCGCCTTGGCCGCCGTGTCGACCGCGGAGTCGTCGACAGAGCCGTCCTCGCCGAAGCGGCCGAAGGCGCTGTGGAAGCTGACCGTGTTGCGGATGGTCATGGCGTTCAACTCGGCCATGACCAGGCGCAGTTGCTCCACCGCGCGCAGGCCGCCGGAGAGTCCGCCGTAGGAGACGAAGCCGATCGGCTTCCCGTGCCACTCCGTGTTGTGCCAGTCGACGGCGTTCTTCAGGGACGCCGGGAAGCTGTGGTTGTACTCCGGCGTGACGAAGAGGAACGCGTCGGCCGCCGCGAGGCGCGGCGAGACCAGGGCGAGTGCCTCCTCGGTGCCGGGTGCGGGCGGCTGCCCGAAGGCGGGGAAGACGGTGGGCAGCGGGGTCTCGGCGAGGTCGACGACATCGGTGGTCATGTCGTCGCGCTGGTCGAGATGAGTGGTCAGCCACCGGGTGACGACCGGCGCGAAGCGGCCCTCGCGGGTGCTGGCGACGACGACGGCCACGCGGAGAGGACTGCTGGTTCGGCTGCTGCTGGACATGGGGACCCCCTGGGAGAACCTGAATGTGTACGGCGTATCTGGCCGCGTACAACGTACACGCGGAATGTGTACAGCGTCTACTGGTGGATACGTTGTACGCTCACGTTCCGACGATCCGAGAGGGGCCCGGCTGTGGCTGGCCAGAAGAAGGACGGCAAGGCGGCGCCGGACAAGTCGCTCTGGGAGCGCCTCGAACAGCCGGTGGCCGCGCCACGGGCGTCGCTGTCCCTGGAGCGGATCGGTGCCGTGGCCGTGCGGGTCGCCGACGCGGAGGGCCTCTCCGCCGTCACCATGCGGCGGCTCGCCACCGAGCTGGGGGTCGCGCCCATGGCCGCGTACCGGCACGTCTCGGGGAAGGACGACCTGTGGGCGCTGATGGCCGAGCGGGTGGCCGCCGAGCACCGCGTCCCCGAGGGGCTGACCGAGTGGCGTGAGGTGCTGCGGACCTTCGCCCTGCTGACCCGGGAGTCGATGCTGCGCCACCCGTGGGTGGGTCAGCTGCCCACGGCCCTGTTCGTGCTCACACCGGGCCGGGTGGCCATCGCCGAGCGGCAGTTGGCGTCCCTTGACGGCCTCGGGCTCGATGAGGACACGATGATGATGGCCTTCCGCACGGTCAGCGCCTACGCGCACGGCGCGGCCTCGTCCGAGGTGGCCCTCCTTGAGTGGACGCAGGCCGAGGGCTGGTCGTCAGGGGCCGAGACCCGCATGGGCCTCGCGCCGCAGATGACGTACCTCATGGAGACCGGCCGCTATCCCACCTACCGGCGCTACGGTCAGCGGTCGCGGCGCAAGGACGACGCCACCTGGACGTTCGAGACGGGCCTCGACTGCGTCCTGGACGGGATCGCGGCCCGGCTGGGCATCTGAGCCGCCGGAACCCACCGGCACAGGCCGGAAAGGGCGAAGCCCCGGCCCTCCTGGACGGAGGAGGGCCGGGGCCAGTTGGTTCCAGCGGTTCAGTACTCAGTACTCAGTAGTCAGTACGAGGAGCCGGACGCGCCGAGCGAACCCGTGGGGTGCCAGACCGTCTTGGTCTCCAGGAAGGCCGTCAGGCGGTGCGTGCCGGGATCCGCCGACCAGTCCACAGGCTGTGGACGGAGAACGCGCTTGAGGTTGTCCGCCGCGGCGACCTCCAGCTCCTTCGCCAGTACGTCGTCCTCGACGCCCGCGAGGTCGATCGCGTTCACGTCCTGGTGCGCGGCGAGCGACGGGGTGATCTCCGCCGTCCTGCCGGACAGGATGTTCACGACGCCGCCGGGCAGGTCCGAGGTGGCGAGCACCTCGCCGAGCGAGAGCGCGGGGAGCGGGGAGTCCTCGCTGGCGATCACCACGGCCGTGTTGCCCGTCGCGATCACCGGGGCGATCACCGAGACCAGGCCGAGGAACGACGACTTCTGCGGGGCGACGACCGTCACCACGCCCGTCGGCTCCGGCGAGGAGAGGTTGAAGAAGGGGCCCGCGACAGGGTTGCCGCCGCCCACGATCTGGGCGACCTTGTCGGTCCAGCCCGCGTACCAGACCCAGCGGTCGATCGCCGCGTCCACGACGGCGGCGGCCTTCGACTTGGACAGGCCCTCCGCCTCGGCGACCTCACGGACGAACTGGTCCCTGCGGCCCTCCAGCATCTCCGCGACGCGGTAGAGGATCTGGCCGCGCAGATAGGCCGTCTTGCCCGCCCAGCCGCCCTGCGCCTTGCGCGCGGCCACGACGGCGTCACGCGCGTCCTTGCGGGACGACAGCGGGGCGTTGGCCAGCCACTTGTCCTTAGAGTCCGTCACCTCGTACACCCGGCCGCTCTCGCTGCGGGGGAACTTGCCCCCGACGTACAGCTTGTAGGTCTTGAAGACACTCAAACGCTGCTCAGACATCGAGGTAAGCCTCCAGGCCGTGGCGGCCGCCCTCGCGGCCGTAACCCGATTCCTTGTAGCCGCCGAAGGGCGAGGTCGGGTCGAACTTGTTGAACGTGTTGGCCCAGATGACGCCCGCGCGCAGGCGATCGGCGACCGCGAGGATGCGGGAGCCCTTCTCCGTCCAGATGCCGGCGGAGAGGCCGTACTGGGTGTTGTTGGCCTTGGCCACGGCCTCTTCCGGCGTACGGAAGGTGAGGACCGAGAGCACCGGGCCGAAGATCTCGTCGCGGGCGACGGTGTGCGCCTGCGTGACGTTCGTGAAGAGCGTCGGCGCGAACCAGTAGCCGGACGAGGGGAGTTCGCAGGGGGCGGACCAGCGCTCGGCGCCCTCCGCCTCGCCGGTCTCGGTGAGGGCGGTGATGCGGGCGAGCTGCTCGGCGGAGTTGATCGCGCCGATGTCCGTGTTCTTGTCGAGCGGGTCGCCAAGACGCAGGGTGGTCAGGCGCCGCTTCAGGGCGTCGAGCACCTCGTCCTGGACCGACTCCTGTACGAGGAGGCGCGAGCCCGCGCAGCAGACCTGGCCCTGGTTGAAGAAGATGCCGGTGACGATGCCCTCGACGGCCTGGTCGATGGGGGCGTCGTCGAAGACGATGTTCGCGCCCTTGCCGCCCAGTTCGAGCGTGACCTTCTTGTCCGTCCCCGCGACCTGGCGCGCGATCGCCTTGCCGACGGCGGTCGAGCCGGTGAAGGCGACCTTGTTCACGTCCGGGTGGGCGGTGAGGGCCGCGCCCGCGTCGCCGTACCCGGGAAGGATGTTGACGACGCCCTTGGGCAGGCCCGCCTGGCGGCAGATGTCCGCGAAGAACAGGGCGCTCAGGGGAGTGGTCTCCGCGGGCTTCAGGACGACCGTGTTGCCCGTCGCCAGGGCCGGGGCGATCTTCCAGGCCAGCATCAGGAGCGGGAAGTTCCAGGGGATGACCTGGCCCGCGACACCGAGCGGCCTCGGGTCCGCGCCGTACCCCGCGTGGTCGAGCTTGTCGGCCCAGCCCGCGTAGTAGAAGAAGTGCGCGGCGACCAGGGGGAGGTCGGCGTCGCGCGTCTCCTTGATGGGCTTTCCGTTGTCGAGGGTCTCCAGGACGGCCAGTTCGCGGCTGCGCTCCTGGATGATCCGCGCGATACGGAAGAGGTACTTGGCGCGCTCGGCGCCCGGAAGGGCCGACCACTTCTCGAAGGCCTTGCGGGCGGCCTTGACCGCGCGGTCGACGTCCTCGGAGGAGGCCTGCGCGACCTCGGAGAGGACCTCTTCGGTGGAGGGCGAGACGGTCTTGAAGACCTTGCCGTCCGCCGCCTCGACGAACTCGCCGTCGATGAACAGGCCGTACGAAGGCGCGATGTCGACGACGGAGCGGGACTCCGGTGCGGGGGCGTACTCAAAGGCCGTGGAAGCCGAAGGTGTGGAAGTCATGGGTCAGTCCACCGTCACGTAGTCGGGGCCGGAGTAGCGGCCCGTGGCCAGCTTCTGGCGCTGCATCAGCAGGTCGTTGAGGAGCGATGAGGCGCCGAAGCGGAACCAGTGGTTGTCCAGCCAGTCCGCGCCCGCGGTCTCGTTCACCAGGACGAGGAACTTGATCGCGTCCTTGGAGGTGCGGATGCCGCCCGCGGGCTTCACGCCGATCTGCACGCCGGTCTGCTCGCGGAAGTCGCGCACGGCCTCCAGCATCAGGAGGGTGTTCGCGGGAGTCGCGTTGACGCCGACCTTGCCGGTCGAGGTCTTGATGAAGTCCGCGCCCGCGAGCATGCCGATCCAGGACGCACGGCGGATGTTGTCGTACGTGGACAGCTCACCGGTCTCGAAGATGACCTTGAGCCGGGCCTCGCCGGACGCTTCCTTCACGGCGCGGATCTGCTCGAACACCGTCATGTAGTCACCCGCGAGGAAGGCGCCGCGGTCGATGACCATGTCGATCTCGTCGGCACCCGCCGCGACGGCCTCGCGGACGTCGCCGAGCTTCACGTCGATGGCGGCGCGGCCCGCGGGGAAGGCGGTCGCGACGGAGGCAACCTTGACGCCGCTGTCGCCGACGGTCTCCTTGGCGGTGGCCACCATGTCCGGATAGACGCAGACCGCGGCGGTCATCGGGGTGCCGCGGTCGGTCGGATCCGGGTGCACGGCCTTCGCGCCGAGCGCCCGGACCTTGCCCGGGGTGTCGGCGCCCTCCAGCGTCGTCAGGTCGATCATCGAGATGGCGAGATCGATGGCGTACGCCTTCGCCGTGCTCTTGATCGAACGCGTGCCGAGCGCCGCGGCGCGCGCTTCGAGGCCGACCGTGTCGACGCCGGGCAGCCCGTGGAGGAAGCGGCGCAGCGTGCGGTCCGACGCCGTGGCGTCAGTCAGTGCGTGTGCAGGTGCGGATGCATTGGGCATGGTCACGAGGGGAGCATATCTACGCGCGTAGCGGCTGTACAGAGGGCGGGTGACGAGTGGGTTGCCCCACTTCGGGAGGGCAGCTCCCCCAGGGCCCGCCCAGGGCCCGCCCAGGGCTCCCGTAGGGCTCTCGTACCGCTCTCGGCGGGTTCAGGCAGAATCAGGGGTATGACCGACCCCCAGCCTCCCGTGGTGGAGCCCGAGCACCCCGAGTACAAGGACCGGACCTTCCGGTCGTCCGGCGGTATCGCCGGAGGCGTCCTGCTGCTCGCCCTCGGCGGCTGGCTCGGCATCGACGCGATGATCCGGGGCGAGGGCCGCACCCCGTGGCTCGCGCTCGCCGGACTGCTCCTCGCGGTGCCGCTCGTCGTCGCCTTCACCGTGCGCCCCGCCGTGTACGCCAACGACGACCGGCTCCGCATCCGGAACCCCTTCAGGACCATCACGCTGCCGTGGGCGTCCGTCTCGGGCCTCCGCTCCGGGTACTCGAACGAGGTCTTCACCCAGTCCGGCACCAAGTACCAGCTCTGGGCCATCCCGGTCTCCCTGCGTGGCCGCAAGAAGGCGTCCCGGAGGAAGTCGCAGGGGGCGGCGGCCGGTGATCCGAGCGTCGTGAACGCGCGGCGGCCCGCTGAGGCGCACTCCCTGCGCGCACCCGGCGACCAGATCATGGACGACCTGCGCGAACTCTCCGAGCAGCGTGTCGGCGCGGAGTCGGCGCAGGGCGAGCCCGCGGTGCGCTGGGGTTACGAGGTCATTGCTCCTGCCGCGGTCGGGGCGGTGCTGCTCGTGGTGCTGCTCGCCATCGGCTAGGAGGCCATCGGCTAGGAGGGCCACCACCGGCTTGGAGGGCCCACGTGCTTAAGGCGGGCCGTGCCAGCCCAGCAGCATGTGGCCGCCGAACGCCGCCGATGTCACTGCCGCCGCCACCATCACCGTGACGACGACATGGACGCGCGCACGCGCAAGGGCCGCCGCGAGCGGCAGGAGCAAGGGGAAGGCGGGGAGCAGGAAGCGGGCCCGGGGGAAGTAGACGCCCTTGCTGCCGAGGACGATCAGGAGCAGCAGCCCCGTGAAGAGCAGCAGGGGCAGCGGCTGCCGGTCGCCCACCGACAGGACGAACAGCGCCGCGGACGCGAGCAGCGTCGCCGTCACCATCATCAGGAACAGCTGCGGACGCTCGACCGACAGCAGGTCCCGCACGGTCCGCAGGGTTCCCACCCCGCCGTCCCACTCGTTGTGCCACAGCGCCTGTACGGCGAAGTAGCCGTCCCAGCGCCCGAGCCGGAACCCCACCCAGGCGACGTACGAAAGCCAGCCGAGCGGGGCGAGCAAAGCGCCCAGGAGGGTGCGTACCGCGAGACGCCGTCCCTCTTCTCCTTCTTCTCCTTCCGGGCGCCCCTGACGTCCTTGGCGCCACAGTGTGAGCAGCGCCGTCAGGGAGACCGCGGCCGCGAGCGCGACACCCGTGGGGCGGGTCAGGCCCGCCAGCGCGGCCAGCGTGCCCGCCCAGATCCAGCGCCCGGTGAGTACGGCGTACAGCGCCCACGCGGTGAGTGCCGTGAAGAGCGACTCCGTGTAGCCCATCCACTGCACGAGCGCGACGGGGAGCGAGCCCCAGAGCGCGGCGAGCAGGACGCCCGCCCTGCGTCCGTACAGCCGGTCGCCCACCGCGAAGATCCCCCACGCAGCGAGGAACGAGCAGACGACGGCGACCGCGAGCCCCACGGCCCCGCGCGGCTCCGGCACGAGCACGCTGCCCGCCCTGATGAGCAGGGGGTGCAGCGGGAAGAACGCGAGGTTGTTCGCGTCGATCCGGGTGCCCAGCGTGTGCGTGTAGCCGGTGTCGGCGATCTTCAGGTACCAGTCGCAGTCCCATGACTCCGCCAGGAGGTGCCAGACGTCCCGGTGCTCCCCGCGTGCCCAGAGGGCGAAGACCAGGGCACCGAAGAGGCGTACGGCGGCGTACGCGAGGAGTGCGGGGGATGCGTGCCGAAGGGCGCGGGCGGAGCGGTTCGGGGTGCTGTGGGGAGGGCGGGACGGGTGGGCGACCCCGGGTGCGGCGGTGGGCGCCGAGGCGGTCGAGGTGTCTGGGGTCGGTCCGTACGGCACTGCGGCAGCTCCCGGAACGTGATCGTGCGCTGCCGGTCACCCTTCCCGGGGGACCGGCAGCGCACGGATCGCTGCCGCAGCCGCGTCGGAGGAACCACTCGGACGGGTGGCGGCGGGCGGCGGGTGGCGGGTGAGACCGCCCGCCGCAGCCGTTCGGCGGAGGCTCGCGGCCCTGCGGCCGTTCGTCGGATGCCCGCGGCTGTTCCTCGGATGCCCGCAGTCGTTCCTCAGATGCCCGCGGCCGCCGACAGGTCGCGCTTGATCGCCGAAAGGAGGTCCGTCGCCTTGGCGCGGGCGGCGGGCAGGTCGGCCTTCGCCGTCACCGGGACCACCACCTCCAGGTAGCACTTCAGCTTCGGCTCCGTGCCGCTCGGGCGCACGATGACGCGGGCCCCGTCGAGCGTGTAGCGCAGGCCGTCCGTGGGCGGCAGCGTGTCCGTGCCCTGCGTCAGGTCCTCGGCCTTCGTCACGGGCAGGCCCGCGAGCGCCGTCGGCGGCTCCTCGCGCAGGCGGCGCATCGCGTCCGCGATCAGGGAGAGGTCCTCCACGCGGGCCGACAGCTGGTCGGTGGCGTGCAGGCCGTGCTCCACGGCCAGGTCGTCCAGGAGGTCGAGCAGCGTGCGGCCCTGCTCCTTGAGCTCGGACGCCAGCTCCGTGAGCAGGAGCGCCGCCGTGATGCCGTCCTTGTCGCGTACGCCTTCAGGGTCCACGCAGTAGCCGAGGGCCTCTTCGTAGCCGTAGCGCAGGCCCTCGACGCGGGCGATCCACTTGAAGCCGGTGAGGGTCTCCTCGTACGGGAGGCCCGCCTTCTCCGCGATCCGGCCCAGGAGGGAGGAGGACACGATCGACTCGGCGAACGTGCCGCGGGCGCCCCGGCGTACGAGATGGGCCGCCAGGAGCGCGCCGACCTCGTCGCCCCGGAGCATGCGCCAATCCGTGCCGTCCTTGACCGCCGCCGCGCAGCGGTCCGCGTCCGGGTCGTTGGCGATGATCAGGTCCGGGTCCACCTCGCGGGCCTTCGCGAAGGAGAGGTCCATCGCGCCCGGCTCCTCCGGGTTGGGGAACGCGACCGTGGGAAAGTCCGGGTCGGGCTCCGCCTGCTCGGCGACGAGGGCGGGCGCGGGGAAGCCGGCTCGGGCGAACGCGGCCAGGAGAGTGTCCTTGCCGACGCCGTGCATCGCCGTGTAGACCGTGCGGGCCGTACGGGGGGAATCAGGGGCCAGGACGGCGTCCGTGCGGGCCAGGTAGGCGTTCAGGACGTCGTCCGTGAGGGTCTCCCAGCCGGACTCGGGGCGGGGGACGTCGTGGAGCGTGGCGACGGCGTCGATCCGCGCGGCGATCTCCGCGTCCGCGGGCGGGACGATCTGGGAGCCGTCGCCCAGGTAGACCTTGTAGCCGTTGTCGCGCGGGGGGTTGTGGCTCGCCGTGACCTCTACGCCCGCGACCGCGCCGAGGTGCCTTATGGCGAAGGCCAGTACGGGGGTGGGGAGAGGGCGGGGGAGTACCGCTGCCCTGAGGCCCGCGCCGGTCATGACGGCCGCGGTGTCGCGGGCGAAGTCCGTGGACTTGTGGCGGGCGTCGTAGCCGATCACGACGAGGCCGTCGGTCTGGCCCTTGGACTTGAGGTACGCGGCGAGGCCCGCTGCCGCGCGGATGACCACGGAGCGGTTCATGCGCATGGGGCCCGCGCCGAGCTCGCCGCGGAGGCCTGCGGTGCCGAACTGGAGGGTGCCGCTGAAACGGGCGGCCAGCTCTTCGGTGTGCGCGGTGTCCGCGGTGTTCGCGGCGGCTGCGGTGGCCGCGGTGTCGATGAGCTTCGCGAGTTCCTCGCGGGTCTCGGGGTCCGGGTCCTCGGCCAGCCAGGTCTGGGCGCGGGCGATGAGTTCAGAGTCGTCCAGCACGTTTCTTCAGCCTCTCGTATGCGGAGTTCTATTGCTGGGCCCGGGTGCCTGCCCTGCGGGGGGCTTTCTGCCTGTGCGGGGTACGCCTACCCGGCGCGGTCGGCGGTCTCCCCTGTCCCACCGCTGCGCGGCGGATATCTCCCACCCACCCGCCCGATTACCCCGGGTCGGGTTCTCCTGTTCCGCCGCTGCGCGGCGGGTGTTTCCCCGCCCACCCGCCCGATTGCCCCGGGTCGGGCAGGTGTCCCCTGTCCGGCCGCTGCGCGGCCGATGTCTCCCACCCACCCACCCGATTGCCCCGGGTCGGGTAGGTGTTTTGCCCTGCGTCGGGGCGCGTTTGCCTGTTCGGGTGTTGCGCGGCCGGTGTGGCCCCCGGGAGCGGGGAGGGCTTGTGCGCTTGGCTGAGGATGCGGGGTGATCGGGTGGGTGGGCGGGAAAGCCTGTGCGGCAGCGGCCAACGCAGGGTGCCAGGCGAAATGCGCGGAGCCCCGCCAGGCAGAGGCGCCCCGCCAAACAAGGCACCCCCCCGGGGCAGAAGCGGCCCCCGCCAGGCAAGGCAGCGCCCTCAGGCAAAGGCGCCCCCGCCCGGAAAAATCAGATACGCCCCAGCACCTGACCCAGCAGCTCCCCCATGCGGGTAGCACTGTCGCGGCCCGCCTGGAGCACCTCCTCATGGTTCAGCGGCTCGCCCGTCATGCCCGCGGCGAGGTTCGTGACCAGGGAGATGCCGAGTACCTCCGCGCCTGCCTCGCGCGCGGCGATCGCCTCGAGGACCGTCGACATGCCCACCAGGTCCGCACCGATCGTGCGGGCCATGCGGACCTCGGCCGGGGTCTCGTAGTGCGGGCCGGGGAACTGTGCGTAGACGCCCTCTTCGAGGGAGGGGTCGATCTCCTTGCAGAGGGCGCGCAGGCGCGGGGAGTAGAGGTCCGTGAGGTCCACGAAGTTCGCGCCGACGATCGGCGACGTGGCCGTCAGGTTCAGGTGATCGCTGATCAGGACCGGCTGGCCGGGGCGCATGCCCTCGCGCAGGCCGCCGCAGCCGTTCGTCAGCACGATCGTCTTGCAGCCCGCGGCCACCGCGGTGCGCACGCCGTGCGATACGGCGGCGACGCCACGGCCCTCGTAGTAGTGGGTGCGGCCCAGGAAGACGAGCGCGCGCTTGTCACCGACCTTGAAGGAGCGGATGCGGCCGCCGTGTCCCTCCACCGCCGGCGGCGGGAAGCCGGGCAGCTCGGTGACGGGGAACTCGGCGTCGGGCACGCCGAGCGCGTCCACCGCCGGTGCCCAGCCGGAGCCCATCACAAGGGCTACGTCGTGGGTCTCGGCGCCCGTCAGCTCACGCAGGCGCGCGGCGGCGGCGTCGGCGGCGGCGTAGGGGTCGCCCTGGATGTCGTCCGGAATAACTGAAGCGTTCACGCGGATGAGAGTAGCCGCTCGCGCCCTACGCGCGTAGATGACGATGCTCACGGGATTCGGATCGTTGTCTTGTCGTTTCCGACGAGAGGCCCGGGGCCAGTGAATGAAGAGCGAAGAAGGGCGAAGAAGGGCGGAGAAGAGCGAGCGAGGAAGAGCAGAGAAGGGGGTCTGGCAATGGGGGAGGGGCTAGCAGGGACGCTTCCGGAGTTCCATCACATAGTCGTGCGGCGCTCCCGCGGTCTCCGCCGCGTCCGCCAGCTCACCCAGATAGCGCGCCGATGGCAGCCCGCCCTCGTATCCGTTGAGGACGTACACCCACGCAGGTTCCTCGCCGTCGAGGGTGTGCACCCGCACCCGCATCCGACGGTAGATGTCGAGCCCCACGCCCTCCCACCGGTCCATGGAGTCCTCGTCCATGGGGGCGACGTCGTAGAGAGTCACGAAGACCTGTGAGCGCGGCGCCTCGACGATGGTCGCGAGCGCGCCCTCCCACCCCATGTGCTCCCCGCCGAACGTCAGCCGCCAGCCGTTCAGCCAGCCGGTCTGGCGCAGTGGCGAGTGAGGGGCGCGGCGTGACATGAGCCGCGGATCCAGATTGCCGGCGTACGCGGCGTAGAGCGACATGTGGTCGAGGGTACGGCAGGCGACGCGTGTGCCCCTCCGGTGACGGAAGCACCCTTTTGTAGGAAGAACTGCCCAGGCGTGCAGCTGAACGTATAGCTGTCCATGCAGCCGGACATGCGGCCGGATACGTAGCGTCCATGCAGCTGGACATGCAGCCGGATACGTAGCGTCCACGCAGCCGGACACTTAGCCGGACATGTGGGAGGAACAGCCCGGATGGAGCCCCCGGGGCGAAGCACCTTGAAGCGTGCGGGACAATGGAGTACGTGACTCGGATCGTGATCATTGGCGGCGGACCCGGCGGATACGAGGCGGCACTCGTTGCCGCCCAGCTCGGCGCGGAGGTGACCGTCGTCGACTGCGACGGTCTGGGCGGGGCGTCGGTGCTCACCGACTGCGTCCCGTCCAAGACTCTGATCGCCACGGCCGAGGTGATGACAAGCTTCGACTCCTCGTACGAGGAGCTCGGCATCATCGTCGCGGACGACACGCCGCACATCGACACTCCCGCGCGCGTCGTCGGCGTCGACCTGGGCAAGGTCAACCGGCGTGTGAAGCGCCTCGCGCTCGCGCAGTCCCACGACATCACCGCCTCCGTCACCCGCGCGGGTGCGCGCGTGCTGCGCGGCCGTGGCCGTCTGGAGGGCCAGCAGGACACCGACGGTTCGCGCAAGGTCGTCGTGCGCGCGGCCGACGGGACCGAGGAGACCCTCGTCGCCGACGCCGTGCTCATCGCCACCGGCGGGCACCCGCGCGAGGTCCCCGACGCGCTGCCCGACGGCGAGCGGATCCTGAACTGGACCCAGGTGTACGACCTGGACGAGCTCCCCGAAGAGCTCATCGTGGTCGGCTCCGGTGTCACCGGTGCCGAGTTCGCCGGTGCCTATCAGGCGCTCGGGTCGAACGTCACGCTCGTGTCGAGCCGTGACCGCGTGCTGCCCGGCGAGGACCCGGACGCCGCCGCCGTCCTCGAGGACGTCTTCAGGCGCCGCGGCATGAACGTCATGTCGCGCTCGCGCGCCGCCTCCGCCAAGCGTGTGGGCGACCGCGTGGAGGTGACGCTCGACGACGGCCGCGTCATCTCCGGTACGCACTGCCTGATGGCCGTGGGCGCCATCCCGAACAGCAGTGGCATGGGCCTCGCGGAGGCCGGGGTCCGGCTCAAGGACTCGGGGCACATCTGGACCGACAAGGTGTCGCGGACGTCGGCGCCCGGTGTGTACGCCGCCGGTGACGTGACCGGGATCTTCGCGCTCGCCTCCGTCGCCGCCATGCAGGGGCGCATCGCGATGTACCACTTCCTGGGCGACGCGGTGCAGCCGCTGAACCTGAAGACCGTGTCGTCGAACGTCTTCACCGACCCCGAGATCGCGACCGTCGGCTACAGCCAGTCGGACGTCGACGGCGGCAAGATCGACGCCCGTGTCGTGAAGCTGCCGCTCCTGCGCAACCCGCGCGCGAAGATGCAGGGCATCCGCGACGGCTTCGTCAAGATCTTCTGTCGCCCCGGTACGGGCATCGTGGTGGGCGGTGTGGTCGTCGCGCCGCGCGCTTCGGAACTGATCCACCCCATCGCGATCGCGGTCGACAACAATCTGACGGTCGAGCAGATCGCGAACGCTTTCACCGTGTATCCATCCCTTTCGGGGTCGATCGCGGAGGTCGCGCGTCAACTTCACACGCGAAAGTCGGCGGGCGAAGGCTGATCGCGGACAGATCGTCGGTTGAACGGCGACTGATCGGGTTTCGAGCGGGTATTAACTCTGCGCAGGTCACGGGCTGTTGCGTCCCATTCGCCCGGCATAGGCGGCGTGGATAGGTCCTATACCACTTCCCGCCTAGCCGTGCGAACAACTTCTGCAATTCGGCGCAAACTGCTGAAAGCAGACGGTCGTTGGGGTTACTGTCAGTTTCGTGTTCGCTGCAGAACGTCGCCAATTGATCCTCGAAATGGTGCGGGCCAACGGAGCGGTATCGCTCCGGGAGCTCGCCCGCGTCGTCCAGACCTCCGAAGTGACCGTACGGCGGGACGTGCGCGCGCTGGAGGCAGAAGGACTCCTCGACCGCAGACATGGCGGTGCGGTATTGCCGGGCGGATTCACGCGGGAGTCCGGCTTTCCGCAGAAATCACATCTCGCGACCGCCGAGAAGACGGCTATCGCCGATCTCGCGGCGGGACTCGTCGAAGAAGGCGAAGCCATCGTCGTCGGGGCGGGTACGACCACGCAAGAGCTGGCCCGACGGCTCGCGCGGGTGCCCGGTCTGACCGTCGTCACCAACTCCCTCCTGGTGGCACAGGCCCTGGCCCATGCCAACCGCGTCGAGGTCGTCATGACCGGCGGCACTCTGCGCGGGTCCAACTACGCGCTCGTGGGCAGCGGGGCCGAACAGTCCCTGCAGGGCCTGCGGGTCTCGCGCGCCTTCCTGTCGGGCAGTGGTCTGACCGCCGAGCGCGGCCTCTCCACGTCCAACATGCTGTCGGCGAGCGTGGACCGTGCGCTCGTCCAGGCGGCGGCCGAGGTCGTGGTCCTCGCGGACCACACCAAGCTCGGCACCGACACGATGTTCCAGACGGTGCCGACGGACGTCATCACCCGCCTGGTCACGGACGAACCACCCACGCACGACGACCGTGCGGCCACCGAACTGCAGGCCCTGGCTGACCAGGGCGTACAGATCGCGGTCGCGGGCGGGAACGCGAGCTCCAACTCCGGATCAGGGGTGGATTCCGTCCCGGCGCGACAGCCGCGCCGGGACGTGCCCCTGCCGGGTCAGCGCCGTAACCACGGTGGTCACGGGGCAGGTCCTGGGGCGCAGTTGCGCAGTGCGGTGCTCGGGGAGCAGCAGCCAGGGGAGCGTTCCGCGCGGGTGGCGGATCTACGCCGCCGTTGAACCGGCCGCCGGGCCCCGAACGGGCTCTTCGGGTGCCGACCCTTCGGGCGCCGAGCCTTCGGGCTTCAGGCCGCGCAGGGTCAGCATCAGAAGGCGGTCGGCCAACTCCGGCTCGTCGGGGGTCTCTTCGGCGGCCAGCGCGATCGCGTTGGTCAGCTGCATCAGATCGCCGATCGAGACGCCGTGGCGTACGGCACCGGCTTGTTGCGCCCGCACGAGCAGGGCCGTGCCCGCCTCGCGCATCGGCCTGCTGCACCGGGAGAGTGCCGAACTGTCGTCGTGCGACGCCGACATGAGGGCGCGGGAGAGCCCGCGGTACTCACCCGCATGAGTGATGATGGCGCGGAGCCAGGTCACCAGGGCCGAGCAGGGGTGCGGATCCTTGAGCAGCGCGTGGGAGTGCTCGAGGAGATCGCTCACCGCCTCTTCGAAGACGGCGCTCATCAAAGCGTGCCGGTTGGGGAAGTGGCGGTAGAGGGTGCCGATGCCTACGTTCGCGTGGCGGGCGATGTCCTCCAGGGAGGCGTCCGTGCCGTGCTCGGCGAAGGCCGCGCGCGCTTGGGCGAGGAGCCGGTCGTAGTTGCGGCGCGCGTCAGCTCTCTTCAAGCGGGGGCGCTCTTGCGGGCTCTCTGCCATGGCGTGCCTCCCTGAACGTACGCGTGGCTCAAGTCTGCCCGAAGCGTGCGTACCGTCGATCACCGGCTCCGCCGAGTTCGTCCTCAATCGCCGGACGGGCTGAATACTTCGCTGGCCGGGCTGGATGCTCCAGCCCGGCCAGCGTAAGAGAAACGCTCTGCGGATCAGTCCTTGATCTCGCAGATGACCGCGCCGGAGGTCAGGCTCGCGCCCACCTCCGCCGTGAGGCCCTTGACCGTGCCCGAGCGGTGCGCGTTCAGAGGCTGTTCCATCTTCATGGCCTCCAGGACGACGACCAGGTCGCCTTCCTGGACCTCCTGGCCCTCCTCGACCGCGATCTTGACGATCGTGCCCTGCATGGGCGACGCGAGGGTGTCACCGGAGGCCGCGGGGCCGGACTTCTTCGCCGCGCGCCGCTTGGGGCGGGCGCCGCCCGCGGCGGCGGTGCGGGCGATGGTCATGCCGAGCGAGGAGGGGAGCGAGACCTCCAGGCGCTTGCCGCCCACCTCGACGACGACCGTCTCGCGGCCAGGCTCCTCGTCCGTCTCGGTGTCGACCGCCGCGGCGAACGCGGGGATCTCGTTGACGAACTCGGTCTCGATCCAGCGGGTGTGGATCGTGAACGGGTCGGCGGAGCCGGTCAGTTCCGGGGCGAAGGCCGGGTCCTTGACGACCGCACGGTGGAAGGGGATGGCCGTGGCCATGCCCTCCACGGTGAACTCGTCGAGGGCGCGCGCGGCCCGCTGCAGGGCCTGCTCGCGCGTCGCGCCGGTCACGATCAGCTTGGCCAGGAGCGAGTCCCACGCCGGGCCGATCACCGAGCCGGACTCGACGCCCGCGTCCAGACGCACGCCGGGACCCGACGGCGGGTCGAAGAGGGTCACGGTGCCCGGAGCGGGCAGGAAGCCGCGGCCCGGGTCCTCGCCGTTGATGCGGAACTCGAAGGAGTGACCGCGCAGTTCGGGGTCGCCGTAGCCCAGTTCCTCGCCGTCGGCGACGCGGAACATCTCGCGGACCAGGTCGATGCCCGCGACCTCTTCGGTGACCGGGTGCTCCACCTGCAGACGGGTGTTGACCTCCAGGAAGGAGATCGTGCCGTCGGTGCCGACGAGGAACTCCACGGTGCCGGCGCCCACATAGCCGGCCTCCTTGAGGATGGCCTTGGACGCCGCGTACAGCTCGGCGGTCTGGGCCTCGCTCAGGAACGGCGCGGGGGCCTCCTCCACCAGCTTCTGGTGGCGGCGCTGCAACGAGCAGTCACGGGTGGAGACGACGACCACGTTGCCGTGCTGGTCGGCCAGGCACTGGGTCTCCACGTGCCGCGGCTTGTCGAGGTAGCGCTCCACGAAGCACTCGCCGCGGCCGAAGGCGGCCACGGCCTCGCGCACCGCGGAGTCGTACAGCTCGGGGACCTCTTCGAGGGTCCGGGCCACCTTCAGACCGCGCCCGCCGCCACCGAAGGCGGCCTTGATCGCGATCGGCAGGCCGTGTTCCTCGGCGAAGGCCACGACCTCGTCGGACCCGCTGACGGGATCGGGCGTACCGGCCACCAGCGGGGCACCCGCGCGCTGCGCGATGTGCCGGGCGGCGACCTTGTCCCCCAGGTCACGGATGGCCTGCGGCGGCGGTCCGATCCAGATCAGATCGGCGTCCAGCACGGCCTGGGCGAAGTCGGCGTTCTCCGAAAGGAAGCCGTAACCGGGGTGGATCGCATCCGCCCCCGCATCCTTGGCCGCGGCCAGCACCTTGGAAATGTCCAGGTAGCTGGTGGCCGGAGTGTCACCGCCCAGGGCGAACGCCTCATCTGCCGCGCGTACATGCAGAGCGTCCCGGTCAGGATCTGCGTAGACGGCTACGCTCGCGATCCCTGCATCCCGGCATGCCCGAGCAACGCGGACAGCGATTTCGCCACGGTTGGCGATGAGCACCTTGCGCACGATGGCTCCCTCCTTGAAACAAGCCGAGTTTAGGGACTGCCGACACGACCTTTCGACCCGTCCCCAGTGGTGAGCTTGCCCACACGGAGCGTGATCCGGGGCCTGCCCGTCCGCGAAATCCCTTGTCGCACCACGGTACGCAGGGTCCCTTGCGGTGAGACTAACGCGCCGGTGTGGTCAAGGTCTCTGTGAGAGCGTGCTGCGGCAGAGGGGCATTCTTTGTGGAGTCCCTACGAATGGCCCAATGATTCTTTGCCCTCGGCACAGCTCTTGTCCCCTGGTTTACCCGTTAGTAGCGTTCGCGATGCTGAAAGAAGGCCTGTGGCCCGGAGGGCCCCGTTGAGGGGTTCGCGGTCGGGCGACGGGCGGGCGTACTAGCGGTAACAGTGGAAGAGGGTGGGCGCCGTGGCGCGTAGACCGGTGGCCTGGGTGGGCGCGATCGTGCTCCTGGTCGAGGCGGTGGGCATCGCGTTGCTCAACTGGTTCCTGGGACTCGTCGTGAACAAGCAGGACATGTCGCTCGCCGGGCTCGACCCGCACGCGATGTCCGTGTCGACGTGGATCGCGGGCGGCCTCTTCGGCCTCTACCTCGCGCTGTGCGGCGTCATCATGCTGCGCTCGGCGATCCGCGACCGCGCGCCGGGCCGCTTCGGGCGGCTGCTCCTGATCAGCGCCGCCGTGGTGCACGGCGTGCTCGGGGCGTTCTCGATCGGCCTGGTGGGCTGGGCCGCCTTCGTCTTCATGATGGTCGTGCTCGGCCTGATCGTCCTGACCCTCGTGGCGTACGACAAGAAGCCCGCCGTGGTCTCCGACGAGCCGCACGTCGGCAAGGGGCAGGCGGGCGGCGGCGCACCGGAGAACGGCGCCCCACAGCCCGCCTGAGCCCGTACAAGGCCTCCTGCGGCTACTTCGCCCACAACTCCGTGATGCCGACACCCAGTTCGGCGAGGAGGCGGCGGAGCAGCGGCAGCGAGAGGCCGATGACGTTGCCGTGGTCGCCCTCGATCGAGTCGATGAAGGGGGCCGAGAGGCCGTCGAGCGTGAACGCGCCCGCCACGTGCAGGGGTTCGCCGCTCGCCACGTAGGCGGCGACCTCCTCGACCGAGGGCTCGCCGAAGCGGACGACGGTCGAGGCGAGCGCCGACACATGCCGTCCGGCCACGGTGTCGTACACACAGTGGCCGGTCTGCAGGACGCCCGCGCGGCCACGCATGGACTTCCAGCGGGCGGTGGCCTCCTCGGCGTCGGCGGGCTTGCCCAGCGCTTCTCCGTCCAGTTCGAGGACCGAGTCGCAGCCGACGACCAGGGCGCCCTTCGCGTCCGGCCGCGCGGAGACGACCGACGCCTTGGCCTCGGCCAGGGCGACGGCGAGCTCGGCGGGGGTCGGTGCGGAGATCGCGTCCTCGTCGACCCCGCTGACGATCACCTCGGGGGCGAGACCGGCCTGGCGCAGGAGGCCGAGCCGTGCGGGGGACTTGGAGGCGAGGACGAGACGGCGGGGCTGATCACTCATGCGGCCAGCGTAGCGAGCTTCAGCCGGTGAGCCTCAGTGCAGGCCGAGGACGAACATCGCCACGACCATCGCCAGGGCGAGGACGAGTCCCGCACGGCGCATCTTCACCTGCATGTCCCGCATGTCCTTGGGCGGGTTGTTCTCGGGGTCCGACCACAGCATGTCTCCGATACTGCTCGCGGTGACGTGGGGGGGGGGGGGGGGGGGGGGGGGGGGGGGGGGGGGGAGGAACAAGCCCCCCCCACCAACGAACCCCAAGCAGAGAACGAGCACG
>NZ_JBVIHP010000007.1:109768-123948 GCF_055570235.1 Streptomyces sp. NPDC031274
TTTTTTCTCTCCCCCCCCCCCCCCCCCCCCCCCCCCCCCCTCCCTCCCTTCCCCCCCCCCCCCCCCCCCCCCCCCCCCCCCCCCCCCCCCCCCACGTCCCACTCATTCCCGGACCCGGACCTACACGGGCCAGTACGTACGGCCCCATGTCGTCGGCCCCGGTGCGGGAAGGCGGTGGCGGGCCACGCGCGCCGGGTCGGACCAGGCGTCGAGCACCGCGGGCGCGCCGGACGGCTGGTTCGCGACCGCCGCGGCGCGCGCCTGGACCACCGCGAGTGCGGCGGCCAGCTCCTCCGGGGTGGGGTTGCCTCGTACGACCTTGATCATGAACGGACTCCTCGCTGAAGCGCGGTCTGGCTGAGGCACGGCCTAGAGGGGGATGTTGCCGTGCTTCTTCGGGGGAAGGGATTCCCGCTTCGTACGCAGCTGACGCAGGCCCCGGACAAGATGGGCGCGGGTCTCCGACGGCATGACGACGGCGTCGATGTAACCGCGCTCGGCGGCCGTGTACGGGTTGAGGAGCCGGTCCTCGTACTCCTGGATGAGACGGGCCCGGGTCGCCTCGACGTCGCCGGTGGCCTCCGCCGCCGCGATCGTCTTGCGGTGCAGGATGTTCACCGCGCCCTGCGCGCCCATCACCGCGATCTGCGCGGTCGGCCAGGCCAGGTTGAGGTCGGCGCCCAGGTGCTTGGAGCCCATGACGTCGTACGCGCCGCCGAACGCCTTGCGCGTGATGACGGTGATGAGCGGGACCGTCGCCTCGGCGTAGGCGTAGATCAGCTTGGCGCCGCGGCGGATGATGCCCGTGTGCTCCTGCTCGACGCCCGGCAGGAAGCCCGGCACGTCGACGAAGGTGATGACCGGGACGTTGAACGCGTCGCAGGTGCGGACGAAGCGGGCACCCTTCTCGGACGCGTCGATGTTCAGGCAGCCGGCGAACTGCGTCGGCTGGTTGGCGACGATGCCCACCGGGCGGCCCTCGATCCGGCCGAAGCCGGTGAGGATGTTCGGCGCGAACAGCGGCTGCGTCTCGAAGAACTCGGCGTCGTCAAGGACGTGTTCGATCACGCTGTGCATGTCGTACGGCTGGTTGGCGCTGTCCGGGATCAGCGTGTCCAGCTCGCGGTCCTCGTCCGTCAGCTCCAGGTCCGCGTCCTCGGGGAAGGCGGGCGGCTCGCTGAGGTTGTTCGAAGGCAGGTAGGAGAGGAGGGACTTGACGTACTCGATCGCGTCCTTCTCGTCGCCCGCCATGTGATGGGCGACACCGGAGGTGCTGTTGTGGGTGCGGGCACCTCCCAGCTCCTCGAAGCCGACGTCCTCACCGGTGACCGTCTTGATGACGTCGGGCCCGGTGATGAACATGTGCGAGGTCTGGTCGACCATGACGGTGAAGTCGGTGATGGCGGGGGAGTAGACCGCCCCGCCCGCGCACGGACCGACGACGAGCGAGATCTGCGGGATGACGCCGGACGCGTGCGTGTTCCGGCGGAAGATCTCCCCGTACATCCCCAGGGCCATGACGCCCTCCTGGATGCGGGCGCCGCCGGAGTCGTTGATGCCGATGACCGGACAGCCGGTCTTCAGGGCGAAGTCCATGACCTTGACGATCTTCTGGCCGTAGACCTCGCCGAGGGCGCCGCCGAAGACCGTGAAGTCCTGGGAGAAGACGGCCACGGGGCGGCCGTCGACGGTGCCGTAACCGGTCACGACCCCGTCGCCGTAGGGGCGGTTGGCCTCCAGGCCGAAGTCGGTCGAGCGGTGCTGGGCGAACTCGTCGAACTCGACGAAGGAGTGCTCGTCCAGGAGCAGATCGATGCGTTCGCGCGCCGTCAACTTGCCCTTGGCGTGCTGCTTCTCGACCGCGCGAGCCGAACCGGCGTGCTTGGCCTCCTCGATGCGGCGCTGCAGATCAGCGAGTTTTCCCGCAGTCGTATGGATGTCGATACCCGTGGCACCCGCGTCGGCGGTGGCGGAGGTATCACTTGCGGCACTTGGCACGGGCACGTTGGGCTCTTCCGGCTCGGACATAGGGATGCGGCTCCCTGCCTGCTCAAAGGGGCGACTGGCGGCTTGCGACGGTGGCTTGAGGCTGCTGTGACTCGCTTGCTACTGACTCGTAGGGTAGCTGCGCGTATACGGTTCGGCAGTGCGGCGTTTACCACACCTAAGGTGGCTTGCATGACGCCGCGAGATGCTTCAGACGATCCTTCGGACACTCCTTCCGGTACGCCTTCGGGCGCCCCTGACGACAGCCGCTGGTCCGACCTCGAAAGGCCGCCCCTGAACGCCGCGTCGCTCCGGCGCGCGCTGGTGCGGGACGGGAGTCTGTGGACCTCCCTGGACGTGGTGCCCGCGACAGGGTCGACCAACACGGATCTGGCCGCACGAGCCGACGAGCTGCCCGAGGGCGCGGTCCTCGTCGCCGAGGAGCAGAGCTCGGGGCGCGGCCGGCTCGACCGCCGCTGGTCGGCGCCCGCGCGTTCCGGTCTCTTCTTCTCCGTGCTCCTGAAGCCGGGACCCACGGTGCCGGTCGAGCGGTGGGGGTGGCTGCCGCTGCTCACCGGGGTCGCCGCCGCCACTGGGCTCTCGCGGGCGGCCGGGGTGGACACGGCCCTCAAGTGGCCGAACGACCTCCTGGTGACGGTCGGCGGGGAGGAGCGCAAGGCGGGCGGGATCCTCGCGGAGCGGGCCGGTTCGGCGGAGGCGGGTGGCGTGGTGGTCGGACTCGGCATCAACGTGACCCTGCGCTCGGACGAGCTCCCGGTGCCCACGGCGGGTTCCCTCGCGCTGGCCGGGGCGACCACGACGGACCGGGACACGGTGCTGCGTGCGGTGCTGCGCTCCCTGGAGCAGTGGTACGGGGACTGGCGCGCGGTGGAGGGCGACCCGGCGGCCTCCCGCCTCCAGGAGACGTACGCGGCGGGCTGCGCGACGCTTGGCCGCAAGGTCCGCGCGGAGCTGCCGGGCGACCGCTCGATCACGGGCGAGGCGGTGGCGGTGGACGGCGACGGCCGCTTGGTGCTCGCCACGGGGGACGGGGTGCAGGAGCCGGTGGGGGCGGGGGATGTGGTGCATCTGAGGAGGGTGTAGGGGTGTAGGTGGTGTGCGGGAAGCCTGTCCGTCCTGGTGAGGATGCGGGGCAGACGGGCGGCCGGATGGGAACGGTGTGTTCGTCAGGGCACATGCGGGGGACCCACAGTTCGAGGCACCCCGCCGGGAAAGGCGTGAGCTGCGGCACACCTGCCGTAAAGTTGGCGCCGGTCGATACCTGACCGCGGCAGATCGGAAGGGCAGCAGGCGTGACCGTCGACGACACGGGCTCGGGCGCGGGCGATTCCGCTCCCGGCGGTGAGCCCGGACGTACCGCTGGGTCCGTCGGGTCCGTCACCCATGCGTTCGACTCGATGGACTCCGGGGACGAGAAGCCCGGGGGCCAGGAGAAGGACCCCCTCGCCCTGCGCCTGGAAGGGCTGATCCTCGGCGCGGACCGCCGCTACACCCCGTTCCAGGCGGCCCGCAGCGCGGGCGTCTCCATGGAGCTCGCCTCCCGCTTCTGGCGGGCCATGGGCTTTCCCGACATCGGTCAGGCCAAGGCCCTGACCGAGGCGGACGTGCTCGCGCTGCGCCGCCTCGCCGGTCTCGTCGAGGCGGGGCTGCTCAGCGAGGCGATGGCGGTGCAGGTGGCCCGGTCGACCGGGCAGACCACCGCCCGCCTGGCCGAATGGCAGATCGACTCCTTCCTGGAGGGTCTGACGGAGCCGCCCGAGCCGGGCATGACCCGGACCGAAGTGACGTACCCCCTGATGGAGCTGCTCCTGCCCGAGCTGGAGGAGTTCCTCGTCTATGTCTGGCGGCGGCAGCTGGCCGCCGCGACCGGCCGGGTCGTGCAGGCCGCGGACGACGAGGAGATGGTCGACCGGCGGCTCGCGGTCGGTTTCGCCGACCTCGTCGGCTTCACGCGGCTCACACGCCGTATGGAGGAGGAAGAACTCGGCGAACTCGTCGAGGCCTTCGAGACCACGGCCGCGGACCTGGTCGCAGCGAACGGCGGGCGGCTCATCAAGACGCTGGGCGACGAAGTCCTGTACGCCGCCGATGACGCGGGCGTGGCCGCGGAGATCGCGCTGCGTCTCATCGAGACCATGGCCAACGACGAGACGATGCCCGAGCTGCGCGTCGGCATCGCCTTCGGCACGGTCACCACGCGCATGGGCGACGTGTTCGGTACGACGGTGAACCTCGCGAGCCGCCTCACGTCGATAGCGCCTCGGGACGCGGTCCTCGTGGACGGCGCGCTCGCGGAGGAGCTGACGCGGACGGGTCAGGCGCCCGCCTCTGAGACCGAGGCGGCGGAAGCGGCTGAGGTGGCGGAGAAGGAGGGCACCGAGCCGCCCTCCTACCGCTTCGCGCTCCAGCCGATGTGGCAGCGTCCTGTGCGTGGTCTCGGCGTCGTCGAGCCCTGGCTGCTCGCCCGGCGGAGCTGAGTTCCCCGCCGCACCCGGACCACCGCCTCGCGGTGGAATTTTCCCGCACGCCCACCCGGCACCCCGCACCGGTGACATGATCCTCGTGCAACGCGATAACGATCGTTAACCGGACGTGGAGGAAAGCAATGGGCGGCGAGCAGCGGTTCGGGGAATTCGTCGGCGTCAGGCGGCACGGGTACGTCGCCGAGCTCGTCCTCGACCGGCCCAAGGCCATGAACGCCGTGTCCACGGACATGGCCCGCTCCATCGGCGCCGCCTGCGACGCCCTCGCGCGGGACGGTGACGCCCGCGTCGTGGTCGTCACGTCCACCCATGAGCGGGCGTTCTGTGTCGGCGCCGACCTGAAGGAGCGCAATTCCTTCTCCGACGCCGAGTTGGTGCGCCAGCGCCCCACGGCGCGGGCCGCCTACACCGGCGTACTCGAACTGCCCATGCCGACCGTCGCCGCCCTGCACGGCTTCGCGCTCGGCGGCGGGTTCGAGCTCGCGCTCGCCTGCGATCTCATCGTCGCCGACCCGACCGCCGTGGTCGGACTCCCCGAGGTGTCGGTCGGCGTCATTCCCGGCGGCGGCGGTACGCAGCTGCTTCCGCGCCGGGTGGGCGCGGCCCGCGCCGCCGAGCTGATCTTCACCGCGCGGCGGGTGGAGGCGGCCGAGGCGCGGGAGTTGGGGCTCGTCGACCAGCTTGTGGACGAGGGTGAGGACCGTACGGAAGCGCTCGCGCTCGCCGCGCGGATCGCGGCCAACTCGCCCGTCGGACTGCGCGCCGCCAAGCGCGCCCTGCGGCTCGGTCACGGGCTCGACCTGCGCGCCGGTCTGGAGGTCGAGGACGCCGCCTGGCGCTCGGTGGCCTTCTCCGGTGACCGGGCGGAGGGTGTGGCGGCGTTCAACGAGAAGCGGAAGCCGAACTGGCCGGGAGAGTGAGCGCGAGGGCGGGCGCGGGTCCGAGGACGGCTGCGGGTGCGGGCGCGGGTGCGAGAGCGGGTGCGAGGGCGGGCGGGAGAGTGAGCTGAGCGTCCGGTCCGCACTCTGCGTAATGTTCCAATCGCCCAAAATGTCGTAAATCTCCTAGCCTAGGGAGATGGGAGAGGACGTTCGGCTGCGGGCCGTAGTCGTGCTGGCGCAGGGGATGGCCGCCGCGCACACTCCGCGTGAGTCCTGGCGGGCGGCTGCGCGCGGTGCGTGTCATGCCCTTTCGGGGAGTTTCGCGGCCCTGTCCGTCTGGGAGCGCGACCTCGGACGGCTGAGGGTGCTCGTGAACGTGGGCGAACGCGCCGAGGGGGAGGAAGAGTTCCCGGAGCGTGAGGCGTATCCGGTGCACCAGTTCCCGGAGATCACCGAGTTCCTGCACGAGCGCTGGGCGGGCGGCGGCGAGCCGCACGCCTGGGTCGAGACGACGGGCGGGCCCGCACGGAGCACGGCTCCGGGCTACTGCCACCAGCGCGTCGCGGCCCTGCGCAGACGGGGCCGCGGCTGCTGCGTGGTCGCGCCGATCGTGCTGCACGGGCGGGCGTGGGGTGAGCTCTATGTGGCGCGCCCGGTGGGGGCGCCGGTCTTCGACCGCGCGGACGCGGACTTCGCGACGGTGCTCGCCTCGGTGGTCGCGGCGGGCATCGCGCAGACCGAACGCCTGGAGGAGGCCCGCCGCCTCGCCTTCAGCGACGCGCTGACGGGTCTCGCCAACCGGCGCGCGGTCGATCTGCGTCTTGAGGAGGCGGTGGAGCGTCACCGTACGGACGGGGCGGTGGTGAGCCTGGTCGTGTGTGACGTGAACGGCCTCAAGCGGGTCAACGACACCCAGGGTCACGCGGTCGGCGACCGGCTCCTCGAACGCTTCGGGTCGGTGCTCTCCCTGTGCGGGGCGATGCTGCCGGGGACGCTGGCCGCGCGGCTCGGCGGGGACGAGTTCTGCCTGCTCTCGGTGGGGCCATCGGCCGACGAGGTGGTGCGGGTCGCGGACGAACTGTGCGTACGGGCCGCCGAGTTGGAGCTGGGGGACGGCGTCGCGTGCGGGGTCGCCTCCACGGAGGACCCGATCGGCGAGGTCCGCTCCGCCCGCCGTCTGTTCCGGCTCGCGGACGCGGCCCAGTACCGCGCGAAGGCGGCGCGCGCGCTGAAGCCGGTGGTCGCGGGGCGCGAGGGCGCGGACGACCCGGTGGTGCGGCTCGCGAACTCGGAGGGCTCGCGCCCGGCGGGCGAGAGGCGCCGCTTCCGGGGGCGCGGTCCTGAGCCGCGGGGCGATGAGCGGGACTCCGGGGGCTTCACGGACTCCACGGACTCCAGGGAGGGCGGGCGCGGGCGCTGAGCGGTAAGAGGCTCAGGTCGTATCCACCCGTGACACCTGGCGATTCAGTCCGTACGCTGCTGAATATGGATATGCATACCGTGGTCCTGGGGACGTCCGGGACGACCGCAGCGGACGTCATCGCCGTCGCGCGCGGCAACGCCCGGATCGAGCTCTCGGCCGAAGCCGTGACCGCCCTCGCCGCCTCGCGCGAGATCGTCGACGCCCTCGCGGCCAAGCCCGAGCCCGTCTACGGCGTGTCGACCGGCTTCGGCGCCCTCGCCACCCGGCACATCGGCCCGGACCTCCGCGCCCAGCTGCAGCGCAACATCGTCCGCTCGCACGCGGCGGGGATGGGCCCGCGCGTGGAGCGCGAGGTGGTCCGCGCGCTGATGTTCCTGCGTCTGAAGACGGTCTGCTCCGGCCGTACCGGCGTACGTCCCGAGGTCGCGCAGACCATGGCCGACGTCCTCAACGCGGGCATCACGCCCGTCGTGCACGAGTACGGCTCCCTCGGCTGCTCCGGCGACCTCGCGCCGCTCAGCCACTGCGCCCTGACGCTCATGGGCGAGGGCGACGCCGAGGGCCCGGACGGTGAGCTGAGGCCCGCGGGCGAGCTGCTCGCCGCGCACGGCATCACGCCGGTCGAGCTGCGCGAGAAGGAGGGCCTCGCTCTCCTGAACGGCACCGACGGCATGCTCGGCATGCTCGTGATGGCCCTCGCCGACCTCGACGCCCTCTACAAGTCCGCCGACATCACCGCGGCCCTCACCCTGGAGGCGCTCCTCGGCACCGCCAAGGTCCTCGCCCCCGAGCTGCACGCCATCCGCCCGCACCCGGGCCAGGGGGCGTCCGCCGCCAACATGCTCGCGGTCCTGGCCGGTTCAGGGCTCACCGGCCACCACCAGGACGACGCGCCGCGCGTGCAGGACGCGTACTCGGTGCGGTGCGCGCCGCAGGTGGCGGGCGCGGGGCGCGACACCATGGCGCACGCGCGTCTTGTCGCCGAGCGTGAGCTCGCCGCCGCCGTCGACAACCCGGTGGTCCTGCCCGACGGCCGCGTCGAGTCGAACGGCAACTTCCACGGGGCGCCGGTGGCGTACGTCCTGGACTTCCTCGCGATCGCCGCCGCGGACCTCGGCTCGATCACCGAGCGCCGCACGGACCGCCTGCTCGACAAGAACCGTTCGCACGGTCTTCCGCCCTTCCTCGCGGACGACGCGGGCGTGGACTCGGGCCTGATGATCGCCCAGTACACGCAGGCGGCCCTGGTCAGCGAGATGAAGCGCCTCGCGGTCCCGGCGTCGGCCGACTCGATCCCGTCCTCCGCGATGCAGGAGGACCACGTGTCGATGGGCTGGTCGGCGGCCCGCAAGCTCCGTACGGCGGTCGACAACCTGACCCGCATCGTCGCGATCGAGCTGTACGCGGCCACGCGCGCGGTCGAACTCCGCGAGGGCCTCACGCCCGCCCCCGCGACCCGGGCGGTCATCGAGGCGATCCGCAAGGCGGGCGTCGAGGGCCCGGGTCCGGACCGCTTCCTCGCCCCGGATCTGGCGGCGGCGGACGAGTTCGTACGCTCCGGCGCGCTCCTCGACGCGGTCGAGCCGGTGACGGGCCCGCTGGCCTAGCGGCGGCATTTCGTACGTGGACGGGGGCGCCGTCACCTGCTGACGGCTGACGGCTGACGGCTGACGGCTGATGGCCGACGGCTGACGGCTGGCGGGTGACGGCGCCCCCGTCGTGTGGTGACGGCGTGTCAGTCGCGGTCGACGTGCTCGTGGGTGATGTCGCCCTTGACGGCGTCGACATCGAAGTCGGTCTTGTTCCAGTCCTTCGTGACGACGTCGACGGACCAGACGAGAGAGCCGTCGTCCTTGTCGTCGAGGCCGACGGAGGTGACCGTGCCCTTCGTCTTGTCCATGGCGGTCTTGGCCGCCTGCTCCGGCGTCTGCTTGACGCGGGAGAGCCAGTCGGCCGTCTCCTTCTTGTCGTCGGCGTCCCGGTCGCGCTCGGGGTCGGACCCCAGCACCTTGCCCGAGACGGCGTCGACGCGGACGGTGTGCGAGGTCCCGTCCTTCTCGGCCACCTCCGCGACCCACTGCGGCCCCGCGGCCCCGGCGCTCTGGCTGGGACTGGGACTGGGGCTCGTGCTGGCGGCGTCGTCATCGTCGCCGTCGTCGTCCTTGACGTCGTCCGCGCTCTTCAGTTCGAGGTCGGTCAGCTTGCTCCCCTTGACCTCGTCCACCGCCGTGGCGGCGGCCTTGTCGTAGGTGACCTTGGTGGCGCCGAGCAGCTCCTTGCGCTCCGACTGGTCCTGGGTGAGCGACGCGCTGCCCGAAGGGCTGGCCGACGGGGTGGTGGTCGCCCCTTCCGGCACGGTCTTCGCCGCCTCCGAGGTCGCCGCGGAAGCCGACTTGTCGCTGCTGTCCTCCCCGCAGCCTGTCACCAGTGCCGCTGAGGCCACGAGGGCGCACACGGCACCGACGAGACGGAGCTGACGGGCGCGCGGGGCGCCGCTGTTCCTGCGCAGGGCATCGATTCTCATAACGGCATGCCTAGCCGCCCGCCCCTCCACCCATGTGGTCCGACACCCAGGGTCACCCGATCGACGAAGCGGCGCCGTCCCCCCGGTGCCCGGTCGCCGGGGAACTGCAAGGAAATCCCAGAAGAGCGTGACGACACGCCGTACGGGGTGGGACTTTTCTGCGGCGCACCGCTAGACGCGCCGGGGGGGGACTTACCGGGACCGTGCGGCGAGGCCTTCCGTCAGGACGTCCATCGCGAACTCGAACAGGGCGTCCGGGGATTCGGCGGCCAGTTCCTGGCTCGCCCGGCGCAGCTGAGGCAGCTCGTCCCCGGAGTCGGACCGCAGCCATGGGGGCGGGACCTGCTCCAGGTCGGCCGGATCGAGGTCCGGGGGCGGCCGGTCGTACGCGCGGTCCTGCAGCTCCACGAAGCCGACGACGAGCCGGATGGCCTCCATGCACGCCAGATAGGCGTCGCGCAGGGGCAGGCCGACCTCGGCGAAGAACCCGATGAGCCCGTCGACGTTCCGCAGCATGGCCGGATCGCGGGCCATGGTGATGTTCTCGCTCAGGGCGAGGGTGGTCATGCCCGGGTGGCGCCGGTAGTGGGCGCGCAGATCCCGGAGGTATCTCCGGAGGGAGTCCCGCCACTCGTTCGCGTCGAGCGCCGGCGGCTGCCACCGGGCCTCGAAGACTTCGGCGGCCACGGTGATCAGATCCCGCCGGTCCTCCACGTAGTTGTAGAGGGCCCGGGGTGAGACGCCCAGCTCGTTCGCGAGGGAGCGCATGGTCAGTTCGGCGGCCTCGTGGTCGCCGAGGAACTCCAGCGCCGCCTGGCCCACGCCCGTACGCGTGAGGGTCGCGCGGCCCTTCCGGTGGGTGGGGCGCCGCCTGGTCCGGGGAGCGGCGGCGGGCGCGGGGTCGGTGTCCGGAGTCTCGCTGTGCATCGCCACTGACCGTACCGGGCGCCTGCGACGGCTCGGGCGGTGACGGCCGCACCCTTGAACTTCACACTCGTTGACTTTAAGCGGGCGCCCCGTCAGAGTGATCCAAGTAAGGCTGCCCTCGCCTGACCGCCGCCCCCCCCTGGAGCCGCTCGTGCCCCGCCTGTCCGGCCTCGCCATGGACGTCACCCCCCTGCGCGAAAATCGCGACTTCCGCCTCCTCTACGCGGGCTTCCTCGGCGCCCTCGTCGGCACCCTGATGACCAGCGTCGCGGTGGCCGTCCAGGTCTACGACCTCACCGGCTCGCCCCTCCAGATCGGCCTCGTCAGCCTCGCCCGCGCCCTGCCCCTCGTCGTCGGCGTACTCATCGGCGGTGTACTGGCCGACCGCCGCGACCGCCGGACGCTCATGCTCGTGACCCGACTCCCCCTGACGCTCGTGGCGGCGGGCCTCATGGTCAACGCCCTCGTGCCGCACCCCCAGCTGTGGGTGATCTACACGGCGACCGGCCTCACCGGCCTGTTCGCGGGCCTCGGCGGTCCGGCGATGATGGCGGCGATCCCCGCCCTCGTGGGCACCGAACGCCTCGCGGCGGCGGGCGCGTTGACGGCCGCGTCGACCCAGCTTGCCGCCCTCGTCGGCCCAGCCGTCGGTGGCGTACTCATCGCGGGACCGGGCCTTGCCGCCTGCTTCGCGGTGGACGCGGCCGGGTTCCTGGTCTTCTCCGTCGCGCTGCTCTTCGTACGCCCGCTGCCCCCGGCGAAGGCCGCCACGGGAAAGGGGGTCCGGCAGGCCTTCGCGGCCGTCGCGGACGGGATCCGCTTCGTCCGGGGGCACCGGCTCATCGTCGGCCTGCTCCTCGTCGACGCCGCCGCGATGGTCTTCACGATGCCGCAGGCGCTGTACCCGGTCCTCGCGGACGAGCAGTTCGGCGGCGGTCCAGGAGTGGTGGGCCTGCTCTACGCCGCCCCCGCGCTCGGCGCGCTCGTCGGCGCGGCCACCAGTGGCTGGACGGCGCGCGCGGGCGGGCACGCGCTGATCGGGGCGGTGCTCGTGTGGGGCCTTTCACTGACGGGCTTCGGCATGACGTCCTGGCTGCCCCTCGCCCTGACCCTCCTGGCCCTGGCCGGTCTCGGCGATCTGATATCCGAGACGCTCCGCTCGGCCCTCCTCCAGCACGGCACCCCCGACGAACTGCGCGGCAGGGTCAGCAGTCTCTGGATGGTCCAGGCGACGGTCTCCCCGGCCCTGGGCAACGCGGCGGTCGGCTTCCTGGCGGAGCTGACCAGCGCGCGGGCGGCCGTGATGGCGGGCGGGCTCGTGTGCGTGACGGCGACGCTGCTTGTCGCCGCGGCGTTCCCCGCACTGCGGGCGGCGCGGCTCGGCTCGCGGCTCGGCGAGCCGGACCCCGTCCGTCAGTGATCCGGACCCCGCCCGTCAGCGAGCCGCGCCCCGCCTCTCAGTAAGCAGGCCCCTGCCGCTCCCGTCGTACCGAATACGCCACGAACCCCGCCCCGAGGCCCAGGAACGCGGTCCCGCCGATCAGGTACGGCGTCGTGTCGACGCCCGCGCCCGTGTCCGCGAGGTGGGCCTTCGCGGGGGCGGCGGTGGTGGTGGCCGTGGTGGCGGTGGTGTCCGATGGCGGCGTGGCTCGGCGCTGTTCGGTGTGGACGACCTGCTGGGAATCAGGGGCCGTCGGAGATCTGAACGTTGCCGTCGCGTTCGCGGAGGGAACGAACCACAGGGCTCCGAGCAGGGCCCCGGCGGCGGTGGCAGTCAGCAACGATCGACGTGCGGACACGGAATCGGATCCCCCTTGTGGCGCTGGCGAATTGGCCGTGTGGGGCGATGGTAATGAAAGGCGCGGGTCGTGGGAAAGTCGCGGGGGTCCCGGGTCGTACGCTCCGACCCATGAGCACACCTGAGACATCACGTTTTGTACGGCTCCGCGTCGAATTGGTGGTCGAGGTCGACGACTCCGGCGACCTCGCCGCATCCGCCCTTCGTCGCATCGCGGATGACGAGCACATGCCCGCCGAGGAGCGGCTGCATGCCGAGACGGCCGTCAAGGAGGACGACGCCGAGGCCCTCGCCTATCTGGTTGATCCGTTCGACCTGGTCAGCCAGCTGCCCGGCGTCGAGCTCTCACAGGCTTCCTGGAGCAGCGAGCAGATCGACTACGACCCCGATTCGCCTGACTGGGAGGGCGACGAGGATGATGAGGACGACGACGGGGACACGGACGCGGGCACGGACGGTGCCGGCGGCCGAGGGTTGTAGGGCGTAGACGGAAAGTAGTTCGTCCGGCGGATGAATGCCGGACGAAAAAAACGGAACCCGTAGCCCCGGACGGCAACCGCCGCCCGGGGTTCCGTCGTCTCAGAGGTGCACGGCTGTCACCGGCGCATCGCATGACGTGGTCTTCCCCACATCTTCGGCGGAAGTGGAACGGGACGAACCGGGCAGGACGTTATGCGGGACTGCGGGGACTCTCGGCGTTCTTGGCGTGTTGGGGAATTCAGCAACGATGGAGAAGCGTGTGATGACGGACAGTAGGCGGCAGCGCGGGCGGCGCAAGGGTCTCGCGGCCGTGTCCGCTCTGGTCGGTGGCGTCCTGGTGCTCTCGGCCTGCAGCAGCGACGACGGCGACAAGAACAGTGCCGGCGGCAAGGAATCGCAGAACCAGGTCGACGAAGCAGCTGCCAAGAAGACGTCCGAGGCCGACATCAAGATCGCGCCCAAGGACGGTTCCGACAACGCGGGCATCAACAACGCGGCCGTGGTCAAGGTGAGCAAGGGTTCCCTGACGGACGTCACCATGACGACCGAGAAGGGCACCGCGGTCGAGGGGCAGATAGCTGCCGACAAGAAGAGCTGGAAGCCCAGCGGCCAGCTCGAGCGCGCCACGACGTACAAGATCACCGCCACCGCCAAGGACTCCGACGGCCGCAAGGCCCACGAGAACTCCAAGTTCACGACGGTCTCGCCGGCCAACAGCTTCATCGGGAACTTCACGCCCGAGGACGGCTCCACGGTCGGCGTGGGCATGCCGGTGTCGATCAACTTCGACAAGGCGATCACGAACAAGAAGGACGTGCAGTCCCACATCAAGGTGTCGTCGAGCAGCGGCCAGGAAGTCGTCGGCCACTGGTTCGGCGACAACCGCATCGACTTCCGCCCCGAGGACTACTGGAAGGGCAACTCCACGGTCACCCTGAAGCTGTCCCTCGACGGCGTCGAGGGCGCGGACGGCGTCACCGGCGTCCAGCAGAAGACGGTCCAGTTCAAGATCGGCCGTAACCAGGTCTCCGTCGTCGACGCCAAGACGAAGCAGATGAAGATCATGCGGGACGACAAGGTCATCAAGACCATCCCGATCTCCGCGGGCTCCCCGGAGAACAAGACGTACGAAGGCAAGATGGTGATCTCCGAGAAGTTCAAGGAGACCCGCATGGACGGCGCGACCGTCGGCTTCACGGACGGCGACGGCAAGGGCGAGTACGACATCAAGGACGTGCCGCACGCCATGCGCCTGTCCCAGTCGGGCACGTTCATCCACGGCAACTACTGGGGCGCCAAGTCCATCTTCGGCGGCGCCAACACCAGCCACGGCTGTGTCGGTCTGCAGGACGCCAAGGGTGCGGGCGACAAGAGCACCCCGGGCGCCTGGTTCTACGACAACTCGATGGTCGGTGACGTCGTGGACGTCCGGAACACCGGCGACAAGACGGTCCAGCCCGACAACGGCTTCAACGGCTGGGTCATGGACTGGGCGCAGTGGAAGGCCGGTTCGGCCGTCTGAGCCGACCCGACATCTTCCGCTCGACGCGCGGCGGGGGGGGGGGGGGGGGGGGGGGGGGGGGGGGGGGGGGGGGGGGGGGGGGGGGGGGGGGGTGTTTTGTTCCCCTCCTTTTTTGCTTTCTCCTTCGCTCTTCCT
>NZ_JBVIHP010000007.1:123958-261463 GCF_055570235.1 Streptomyces sp. NPDC031274
TTTGTCTCTCCCCCCCCCCCCCCCCCCCCCCCCCCCCCCCCCCCCCCTACCCCCCCCCCCCCCCCCCCCCCCCCCCCCCCCCCCCCCGCCGTTGGTGCTTCTCATCCTTCTCTTATGCCGCCCTTATCCGTTCATCACGGTGCGTACTTAGCTTCACGCACATGTTCTTCACCTACCTGAGGCGCGAGCTGCGCCGCCGCAGAAAAGCGGCCCTCGTCGTGGCCTCCGGGCTCGCGCTCGGTATCGCGCTTGTCATCGTCGTCAACTCCGTGTCGTCCGGCATGGAGCAGGCGCAGGGCAAGGTCCTCCAGTCGCTCTACGGGCTCGGCACGGACATGACCGTCACCAAGGCGGCCACCCCGGCCAAGGACGGCAGCGGCCCGACCGGGGGACGTCCGCGGTTCAAGTTCGACGCGACGGACGGCGAAGACACGGACGGCGAGGACGGCAAGGAGCAGAGCAGCGACCGCGTCATGGTGCAGGGCTTTCAGACGCTGTCCTCGACCACCGTCGCGAAGGTGGACGGCCAGAACGGTGTCGCCGACGCCGTCGGCGGGCTGAGCCTGCAGGTCATGAAGGTCAACGGGCAGTTCGAGCGCGGGCAGTTCGAGCAGACGCCGGGCTCCGCCGGCAAGGGCGAGGGGCAGGCGCCCGGCGGTGGCGGCGATCAGCAGGAAGGGCGGGTGCGCGGCGGCGGCGCCGACTTCGACGTCGACTCCTACAGCGTCTACGGGACCGATGTCAGCAAGCTCGACCTGGGCCCGCTGACCTCCTCCAGGATCAGCAAGGGGCGTACGTTCACGGGGAAGGAGTCCGACGCCAAGGTGGCCGTCGCCGACGCCTCGTACGCCAAGGAGAAGAAGCTCTCCGTGGGCGACACCGTCACGATCTCCGGCACCAAGATCAAGGTCGTAGGCATCGCGACGCCCGACAGCGGGGACGCGGCGGCCGATCTCTACCTCCCGCTGAAGCGCGCGCAGACCCTCGCCGACTCGAAGAACAAGATCACGACGGTGTACGTCAAGGCCGCGGACTCGCAGCGGATCGACGCCGTCAAGAGCGCCATCCAGAAGAACGTCTCCGGTACGACCGTGACCACGTCGGCCGACCTCGCCGACACCGTCTCCGGTTCGCTCTCCACCGCGTCCGACCTCGCCTCCAGCGTCGGCAAGTGGCTCTCCACAGCCGTGCTCGTCGCGGCCTTCCTGGTCGCGGGCCTGCTCACGTCGTCGGCGGTCAGCCGTCGCGTACGGGAGTTCGGCACCCTCAAGGCGCTCGGCTGGAAGAGCGGCCGTGTGACCCGGCAGGTCATCGGCGAGGCAGTCGTCAACGGTCTGGTGGGCGGCGTGCTCGGCATCGCGGTCGGCCTCGGCGGCGCGTACGTGGTGACGGCGATCAGCCCCACCCTGACGGCGGAACTCGGCTCGGCCGGCGGGCAGTCGGGCGGCGGCATGGGTGGCGGCGGCATGGGCGGCGGACCCGGCGGTGGCGGCCCCGGCGGCGCCCTGCGCGAGTCCGCGTCGAAGGCCCTCGACATCTCGCTGACCGCGCCGGTCAGCGCCACGACCATCGTGCTCGCCGTCGGCCTCGCCGTGGCCGGTGGCCTCATCGCGGGCGCCTTCGGCGGCTGGCGCGCCTCGCGGCTGCGGCCCGCGGACGCCCTGCGCCGCGTCGAGTAGGCGGCTTCAGCGACCGCCGCGCGTCGAGCGGGCGGCCACAGCGCCCGCCGCTCACGCCGCCAACCCCCTTACGTATCGCAGGAGTCCCACCATGTATCAGCTCAAAGGCGTCACGAAGCAGTACCGCAGGGGCAAGGAGACCGTCGACGCGCTCGCCGGAGTCGATCTGGCCATCGGCGACGGCGACCGCCTCGTCATCCAGGGTCCGACGGGCGGCGGCAAGTCCACGCTCCTTCAGATGCTCGGCGGGCTCGACCGGCCGACGTCCGGCAGCGTCGAACTCGACGGCGTCGACCTGGCCGCGCTGCCCGAGGCACGGCTCACCAAGGTCCGCGCCGAGTCGATCGGCTTCGTCTTCCAGTCCTTCAACCTCATCCCCACGCTCAGCGCCCAGGAGAACGTCGAGACGGCGCTCGTACCGCTGGGCCTGCGCGCGGCCGACCGCCGCGAACGCGCTGCCGACGCCCTCGCGTCCGTGGGCCTCGGCGAACGCCTCAGCCATCTGCCCGCCGAGCTCTCCGGCGGCCAGCAGCAGCGCGTCGCCATCGCCCGCGCCCTGGTCAAGCGGCCCAAGGTGCTGCTCGCCGACGAGCCGACCGGCAACCTCGACGAGTCGATGCGCGACGAGATCATGGAGCTGCTCGAAGGGCTCTGGAAGGAGCACGGCCTGACCTTCGTGATGGTCACGCACGACAGCGCGATCGCCCGGAAGGCCCCGCGCCTCGCGACGATCAGGCGCGGGCAGATCAAGGTCACGGAGCAGGCCGCTCAAGGTCATTGAGCGGGGCCGCTCTAGGCCACGGAGCGGGCCGCCCAATGGCCGGATAGCCGGATAGGCGGATAACTAAAACCAAATAACCAACTCGTCACTTCTGACGCACTATTGAGCAGATGTTCGACCCTGGGCAATACTTCCCCGTCCAGGGGCGAGAGCCCCTTGAAACCTCCAGGGGGAGACTTGCGCAGAAAAGTGAAGAGAGCCTACGGGGCCACGATCGCCACAGCGGCGGCCGTGGCCCTCGCAGCGGGCATGACCAGCCCGGCGTCGGCGGCGAAGCAGTCGCCCGACGCCACTGCGGCAGCCGCACAGGCGGCGGGCCTCAAGAGCGCCGAACAGAGCACGCACCGCATCACCCTCATCACCGGCGACCGTGTCACCGCCGACTCCAAGGGCCGCGTCACCGCCTTCGAGCGGGCCAAGGGGCGGGAGCGGATACCCGTACTGACGAAGCGCGTCGGCGGTCACACACTCGTGATCCCGGCCGACGCGCAGCGCCTGATAGCCACCGGCAAGCTCGATCAGCGCCTGTTCGACATCACCGAGTTGAGCAAGAAGGACAACCGCAAGGCCCAGAAGAAGGGCCTCAAGCTCATCGTCGGTTACAAGGGAGCAGCGGCCGCCGGGGCCAGGTCCGATGTGCGCGCCGCGGGTGACACCACGGTCCGCAGGTCCCTGAAGTCCCTGAACGCCGACGCCATCACCACCCCGAAGCAGGACGCCACCGACCTGTGGTCGGCGCTCGTCGCCGAGAAGGGCGGCGCCACCGCGTCCGGCGTCAGCCGCGTCTGGCTGGACGGCGTCCGCAAGGCGAGCCTCGACAAGAGCGTCCGGCAGATCGGCGCCGACAAGGCGTGGGCGGCCGGGTTCGACGGCAAGGGCGTCAAGGTCGCCGTCCTGGACACCGGCGTCGACGCCACGCACGCCGACCTCAAGGACCAGGTCGTCGGCGCGAAGAACTTCACGCCGGCGGCGGACGCCACGGACCACTACGGTCACGGCACGCACGTCGCCTCCATCACGGCGGGCACCGGCGCGAAGTCGGGCGGCAAGTTCAAGGGCGTGGCGCCCGGCGCCAAGCTCCTGAACGGCAAGGTCCTCGACGACACCGGCTCCGGTGAGGACTCCGGGATCATCGCGGGCATGGAGTGGGCGGCCGACCAGGGCGCCGACATCGTGAACCTGAGCCTCGGCGGCGGCGACACCCCCGGCATCGACCCGCTCGAAGCCGAGGTCAACAAGCTCTCCGCGGACAAGGGCATCCTCTTCGCGATCGCGGCGGGCAACGACGGAGCCCCCGGTTCCGTCGGCTCCCCGGGCAGCGCGGACGCGGCCCTGACCGTCGGCGCGGTCGACGACAACGACAAGCTCGCCGAGTTCTCCAGCCAGGGCCCGCGCGTCGGCGACGGCGCCATCAAGCCCGACGTCACCGCACCCGGCGTGGACATCACCGCCGCCGCGGCCCCCGGCAGCGTCATCGACCAGGAGGTCGGCCAGAACCCCGAGGGCTATCTGACGATCTCCGGTACGTCCATGGCGACGCCGCACGTGGCGGGCGCCGCGGCGCTGCTCAAGCAGCAGCACCCGGACTGGAAGTACGCCGAGCTCAAGGGCGCGCTGACCGCGTCCACCAAGGGCGGCAAGTACACGCCGTTCGAGCAGGGTTCGGGCCGTATCGCCGTCGACAAGGCCATCAAGCAGTCGGTCGTCGCCGAGCCGGTGTCCGTCGGCTTCGAGAGCCAGCAGTGGCCGCACACCGACGACAAGCCGGTCACGAAGAAGGTGACGTACAAGAACCTCGGCAAGGAGGACGTCACCCTCGACCTGTCGGTCACGGGCACCAACCCCAAGGGCGCCGCGGCTCCCGCGGGCTTCTTCAAGCTCGGTGCGAAGACGGTGCAGGTCCCCGCGGGCGGCAAGGCCTCGGTCGACCTGACCACCGACACCAAGCTCGGCGGAACCGTCGACGGCGCGTACTCCGCGTACGTCGTGGCGAGCGGCGGCGGGCAGTCCGTGCGCACGGCGGCCGTGGTCGAGCGCGAGGTCGAGTCGTACGAGCTGACGCTGAAGCACATCGGGCGCGACGGACAGGCCCCGAAGTACTACGACAGCGACCTGGAAGGTCTCTCCGGGCTCGCCGCGCAGAAGTCCTTCAACCCGTACGACGCCTCGGGCACGGTCAAGATCCGTGTGCCCAAGGGCGGTTACTTGCTCAACACCAGCATGTACAAGGACCCGAGCGACTTCACCAAGGGCGCCGACTGGCTCGCCCAGCCGAAGCTGAGCATCACCAAGGACACGACGGTGACGCTGGACGCCCGTAAGACGAAGCCGGTCGACATCACGGTCCCGTCGGCGGACGCCAAGCCGTTCTTCGCCTCACCCGACTACACGGTCGAGACGGACTACGGCAGCTACGGATTCGGCTGGTGGCTGGACGCGTACACCGACTTCCGGACCGCGCACCTGGGCCCGCAGGTCACCGACGGCTCACTGCACCAGCAGTGGGACGGTCACTGGGTCAAGGGTGACGACGCCGAGTACAACACCGTGGCCGGAGGCAAGGTCAAGCAGGTCGCGACCGGCTACACCAAGCACTACAAGGCATCCGACCTCGCCACGGTGAAGGCGAACCTGGGCGCGGCGGCCAAGGACAAGAAGGGCACGATCGGCGCCCTGGGCTACCTCCCCGGCAGTTCGGGCGGCTCCTCGATCAACATCCCCCAGGCGCTGCCCGGCACCCGGACGATGTACCTGTCCACGGCCGACAACGTGAAGTGGGGCCTGGACTTCGAGCAGCAGGCCGGGGTCGACCCGGACGGCTGGCCGATCGTCGACGCGGCCTACACGCTGGGCGCCGCGCAGAAGTTCACGGGCGGCAAGAGCTACGAGAAGACGTTCAACACCGCCGTCTTCGGCCCCCGCGTCGGTGGCGAGTACGGCGTCACCCGGCAGGGCAACGAGATCGGCGGCTATCTGCCGCTGTTCGCCGACGGCAAGACGCACGCGGGCTCCTCGCTCTTCTCGTCGGTGAAGACGACCCTCTACAAGGGCGCCACCAAGATCGGCGAGAACGACGACCCGCTGCTCGGCGGGGCCACGTTCAAGGTCCCGGCGGCCGACGCCGAGTACAAGCTGTCGACGTCCGTGAAGCGCAGCGTCAAGGTGGCGGCCGCCTCCACCCGCATCGACGCGAGCTGGACGTTCCGCTCCAAGAAGGCCGACAACGCGAAGCTGCCGGTCTCCACGGCGCGGTTCGCCGCGGCGGTCGACCTGGGCAGCAAGGCCAAGGCCGGTGCGACCCAGTCCGTGCCGGTGACCGTGCAGGGCGCGGCCGCGGGCGCGAACCTCAAGTCCCTTGCCACGTACGTCTCGTACGACTACGGCCAGACCTGGAAGAAGGTCACCGTCAGCGGCGGCAAGATCAAGGTCAAGAACCCGGCCGCGGGCAAGGCGATCTCCTTCCACGCCAAGATCACGGACAAGAAGGGGAACAAGTCGACGCTGTCGATCTACAACGCGTACTACGGCAAGTAGACCGCTACGGCGGATGAGCTAGCCGTTGACTCCGGGCGCGGCGCCGAAAGGGCTGTCGATCACGTATCGCCAGTGTCCGTCGGCGCCGCGCCTCGCCATGTCCGTGGCGGTGGACCTGCCGTATCCGCCGTATCCGCCGTGACGCCTCAGCGAGGCGTCGCTCCGGCGCGCGTCGCGTCCGCGCCCCAGCTGGCGAGCAGCCGCAGTGCCTCGGCCGACGACGAATCCGGCTCCGCGTGGTACGTCACCAGTGACTGATCGTGATCCTCGGGCAGGTGCAGCGTCTCGAACGACAGGGTGAGATCGCCCACCAGGGAGTGGTGGAGACGCTTGACGCCGTGACCCTTCTCCCGCACGTCATGCGTCGCCCACAGGGTCCGGAACTCCTCGCTCTTCACGGAGAGCTCACCCACGAGCGCGGAGAGCAGCGGATCGTTCGGGAAGCAGCCCGCGTCCATCCGCAGGAAGCTCACGATGTCCGACGCCTTCTGCTCCCAGTCCCGGAACAGGACGCGGGACTCGGGGTGCAGGAAACAGATCCGCGCCCAGTTCCGCTCCTCGGGCGGCAGCGCGCCCCAGTCACCGAAGAGGGCGGCGGCCATGCGGTTCCAGCCGAGGATGTCCGAGCGACGGCCGACCGCGTAGGCGGGGACGCCGTCCATCGCGTCCATGAGCTGGCGCAGCGCGGGGCGCAGGTGCTGCGGGCGGGCCGCGCGCTTCTTCTTGTGCTGCTTGGGCTTGGCCAGATGCGTCAGATGCGCGTGCTCGGCGTCCGTCAGGCGCAGGGCGCGGGCGATCGCGTCAAGGACCTCGCCCGATACGTTGCGGCCGTTGCCCTGCTCAAGACGGGTGTAGTACGCGACGGACACCCCGGCGAGCTGCGCGAGCTCCTCGCGCCGCAGCCCCGGCACGCGCCGATGCCGACCGAAGTTCGGCAGCCCGACGTCCTCCGGCTGCAGCCGGGCCCTGCGGGTGCGCAGGAACTCGCTGAGCTCGGCGCGGCTGTCGAGGGCGGGCTCGGGGGTGGGTTCGGGAGCGGGCTTCGTGGTGGGCTCCGTGGTGGGGGAGTGCGGGGGCGGCTCGGCATCCATACATTCCAGTATCCGGGGTCGTACGCATATGAGCCTGTCCCCACCAGTAGTAGGACCACTGGACGTAGGCAGAGCTGTGACCTGGGTAGATGTCCGCGAGCCTGGCACGGTGGAGTACATGACCGCACAGACCAGCACCACCACCGTTACCGCCTTCGCCGTACCCTCCGCCAAGGCCCCCCTGGAGCGGACCACCATCCCGCGCCGCCCGGTGGGCGAGACCGACGTACTGATCGACATCAAGTACGCCGGTATCTGTCACTCGGACATCCACCAGGCCCGCGACGGCTGGGGTGAGGGCATCTTCCCGATGGTCCCGGGCCACGAGATCGCCGGTGTCGTCACCGAGGTCGGCTCCGCCGTCACCAAGTTCTCCGTCGGCGACCGCGTCGGCGTCGGCTGCATGGTCGACTCCTGCCGCGAGTGCGAGAACTGCAAGGCAGGCCTTGAGCAGTACTGCGCGAAGGGCAACATCCAGACGTACAACGCCCTCGACAAGAACGGCGAGCCCACCTACGGCGGCTACTCCACGCACGTCGTCGTGGACGAGGCGTTCACCGTCCGCATCCCCGACGCCCTCTCCCTGGACGTCGCCGCGCCGCTCCTGTGCGCGGGCATCACCACGTACTCCCCGCTCCACCGCTGGCAGGCGGGCCCCGGCAAGAAGGTCGCCGTCGTCGGCCTCGGCGGGCTCGGCCACATGGGCGTCAAGATCGCCCACGCCATGGGCGCCGAGGTCACCGTGCTCTCGCAGTCCCTGCGCAAGAAGGACGACGGTCTGCGCCTCGGCGCCGACCACTACTACGCGACCAGCGACGAGGCCACCTTCGAGCAGCTCGCGGGCTCCTTCGACCTGATCCTCTCGACCGTCTCCGCGCCGCTGCCCCTGGACAAGTACCTGGGCCTGCTGCGTCCGGAAGGCGCCTTCGTGAACGTCGGCGCCCCCGAGGAGCCCGTCTCCCTCAACCTCTTCTCCGTGATCGGCGGCGGCAAGACCCTCGCGGGATCCATGATCGGCGGCATCAAGGAGACCCAGGAGATGCTGGACTTCTGCGCCGAGCACGGCCTGGGCTCGGAGATCGAGCTGATCGACGCCGACCAGATCAACGAGGCGTACGAGCGCGTCCTCGCCAGCGACGTGCGCTACCGCTTCGTGATCGACACGGCCACGATCTGATTCACCCCGCCACGACCTGATCGGCACCGCCCCCACCAGGGCGTGTGGACCAGGACGTGACCGCCGTCGCTGCCGTCGCCCCGCTGCCCCGAAAGGGACAGCGGGGCGACGGCGTTTGCGCGCTCTGGTCCGGGTGGCCGGAAATCGTCTCGGCCCGCGGTCCTAGTCCGCATTGCGCACCAGGTGGGGGGCCGTGTGACCGATGTCGGACGCGCGGCCCCTGCCTAGTGTGGTGGACGTCAGCACGGGGGCACTTCAGATGCAGGAACCGACGCAGGAACCGACGCAGAAATCGACGCAGGAACCGACGCAGGAAGAGGTCGCACGATGTCCATCGCGCTCAACCACACCATCGTCACCGCCAAGGACAAGAAGGCGTCGGCTCAGTTCCTCGCCGACATCCTCGGCCTCGAAGTGAGCCCTCCGTTCGGCCCGTTCATCCCCGTCGTGATCCCCAACGGCGTCACGCTGGACTACGCCGACAGCGACGGCGGGGCGATCACCTCTCAGCACTACGCCTTCCTGGTGTCCGAGGACGAGTTCGACGGCATCTTCGGCCGCATCAAGGACGCGGGCCTCACCCACTGGGCCGACCCGCACCACAAGACCGTCAACGAGATCAACACCAACGACGGCGGCCGGGGCACGTACTTCGAGGACCCGAACGGCCACAACCTGGAGATCTTCACCAAGCCGTACGGCAGCGGAAGCTAGCCCGCGTCCTCTGTTCTCCCGGCTCTCCCCGATCCCGCCGCCTCCGCCGCCTCCGCCTTCTCCGTCAGGAAGTCGAGCACGAGCGGCGTCGCGACCTGTGCGAACTCCTCGAAGTACGCATGCCGCGCACCGGGGATGAGCCGCATCCGCGCCCCGGGGATACGTTCCGTGAGCAGGGGCGCGTTGGCGGTCGGGTTGAACGCGTCGTCGGTTCCGTGCACGACGAGTGTCGGCGCCGTGATCCGCGGCAGCGCGTCCCAGGAGTCGTGCCGGGCGCTGGCGCGCAGATGGCGCCGGCGTGCGTGCGGGGGCATGGACGGATCGCCGAGGGTGTGGAACACGGGCTTCTCGGAAGCACGCTCCCGCTCGGCGATCCAGTCCGGGGTGTACATCAACTCCAGCAGGGCGCGGCGCGCGGCCGCCGCGTCGGGCTGACCGAGGGCGCCGCGCACCTCGGGCCCGCGCTCGATGCCGTGCGGCGCCCCCGGGGACGTACAACCGAGTACGAGCCGGTCGACCCGCTCCGGATGGTCGGCGGCGACCCACTGGGCGACACGGCCGCCCATCGACGTGCCGTACACATGGGCGCGCTCGATCCCCGCGTGATCGAGGACGGCGACGACGTCGCGGGCGAAGCCGGGCGTGCTGTAGCTGTCGGTGTCGGGGCATCCGCTCTCGCCGGTGCCGCGCCAGTCGAGTACGACGGTCCGGTACGCGGCGGAGAAGTCGTCCCGCACCGGATCCCACCAGCGGCGGCTGTTGGACTGCCCGCTGAGCAGGACGAGGGGGCGGCCGGAGCCGTGGACTTCGTAGTGCAGGGCGGTGCCGTCGGCGGCTTCAGCGAGGGGCATGGGGTGAACGGTAGCCACCTGACCTCCTCGCTAGGGTGCCGGGATGATCGTGACACCCGAGGACTTCGCCGCCAGCACCGTCCAGCGGGAGGGCGAGCGCGGCCGGTCGTGGCTGGCGTCCCTGCCGGAACTGGCCGAGGAACTGCTCGACCGCTGGGGCTGCGTGCCGTCGGCGCCGGTCACGCACGGGCAGGTCGGCATCGTCATTCCGGTCCTGCGTCGGCACGACGGGCTGCCCGCCGTCCTGAAGATCTCTTTCCCGCACCCCGGCAACGTCCACGAGCCGGACGCCTTCACCGTGTGGGAGGGGCGGGGCGCGGTCCGCCTGCACGAGCGGGACGACCCACGGTTCGCGATGCTCCTCGAGCAGGCGGGTCCTGGCTCGCTCGCCGACGAGCCGGACGCCGAGAAGGCGTTGACGGCCGCGGGCCGACTCGCCAGGCGCCTTGCCGTACCGGCGCCCGCCGAACTGCCCAGGGTGAGCGCGCTGTGCGGCGAGTGGGAACGTGAACTACGGGACGGTGCAGCGCAGTTGGGATCGCCGTTGGCCTCGCGCCTGATCGAGGCCGCGATCGGCACGCTGCGGGAACTGGGACCCGACCAGCCGGACACCCTCATCCACGGCGACCTGCACGTCGGCAACGTCCTGCGGGGGGAACGCGAACCCTGGCTCGCCATCGACCCCAAGGGGTACGCGGGCGACCCGGCATACGACTCGATCACGCTGCTCCACCACCGCTTCGAGGAGCTGCTCGCCGCCAACGACGCGAAGGCCGCCGTCCTGCGCCGCCTCGCCGTCTTCGCGGACGCCGCCGAGGTCGACCGGGAGCGGGCCCGGCGGTGGACTCAGGCCCGGGCGGTGACCATGGCGCACTGGGGCCGGCTGCACGGTGACCCGCAGTGGCGGATCCTGGCGGCGGACGGCTTGGCGGAGGCGCTCGCGTAAGGAAGTCATGGTGTGGGCCCTGATTTTCGCCGGGGGCGGAACGCTGATCCCTTCCGGTGGGCCGGGCGGCTCATACCCTGAGAGGGTGAGCAGCCAAGAGCAGAACCCTGAGGGAAGTCCCGAGACCGCGCGGGCAGTCGAGCGGGGGGCTCGCGTCATCCCCCTGCGCCCGCGCTCGCTCCAGGCGCATGCGGCCCCGGTGCGCACAACTCCCGTGCCCCCGGCCTCCCCAGCGGCGAAAGAACCGCTGTGGCGGGACATCGTCGGTGACGTGCTGCGCCGCGAGCGCCTCGCCCAGGAACGTACGCTCAAGGACGTGGCGGAGGCCGCCCGCATCTCGATGCCGTACCTCTCCGAGGTGGAGCGCGGCCGCAAGGAGGCCTCGTCCGAGGTCCTCGCGGCCGGCGCCCGTGCTCTCGGCCTCAGCCTGGCGGACCTTCTCTCCCTGGCGCAGGGCGAGTTGATCCGCCAGGCGCAGCCGACGCGACCGCGACCGCGTCAGGGAGACATCCGCCTCGCCGCTTGAGGGTTCAGGCCGCCGCCGCGAGCATCCGCCGGCTGAGCACCTCGTCGGCGAGCCCGTACGCCACCGCGTCCTGCGCGGTGAACACCTTGTCGCGGTCCATGTCCGCGCGCAGGGTGGCGATGTCGTGCCCCGAGTGCCGGGAAAGGACCTCCTCCACCTGTGAGCGGATCCGCACCATCTCCTTGGCCTGGAGGGTGAGGTCGGAGACCGTCCCCTGCTGCCCGCCGCTTGCGGGCTGCCCGAGCAGGACGCGCGAGTGTTCGAGCACGAACCGCCGCCCCGGATCGCCACCGGCGAGCAGCACGGCGGCGGTGGAAGCGGCCTGGCCCACGCAGAACGTGGAGATCGGGGCGCTGATGAAGCTCATGGTGTCGTAGATGGCCATGAGCGAAGTGAAGGAGCCGCCGGGGGAGTTGATGTAGACGGCGACTTCGCGCTCGGGGTTGGACGACTCCAGGTGGAGCAACTGGGCGATGACGACATTGGCGACCCCGTCGTCGATCTCGGTCCCGAGGAAGATGATCCGCTCCGAGAGCAGCCTGCTGTAGACGTCGTAGGCGCGCTCGCCGCCCTGCGGGGTGCGCTCGATGACGGTCGGAATCGTGTACTGGCTCATGTCAGACCCCCAGTCCCATCCGCGGCTTGGCCGAGGCGGGCCGCACATCGGTCAGCGAATCGAGCACCCGGTCGACCATCCCGTACTCCTTGGCCTGCTCGGCGGTGAACCACCGGTCGCGGTCACCGTCCCGCGAGATGACGTCCTCGGTCTGTCCGGTGTGCTCCGCGGTGATCCGCTCGACGGCCTTCTTCGTGAACTCCAGGTTCTCGGCCTGGATCGCGATGTCGGCGGTGGACCCGCCGATACCGGCGGAGGGCTGGTGCATCATGATCCGGGCGTTGGGCAGGGCGTACCGCTTCCCCGCGGTCCCGACGGTCAGCAGGAACTGCCCCATGCTCGCGGCGAACCCCATGGCAAGGGTCGACACGTCGTTCGGGATCAGCCGCATGGTGTCGTAGATGGCGAGTCCCGCGGTGACGGACCCGCCGGGGCTGTTGATGTAGAGACTGATGTCGGTCCGCGGGTCCTCGGCGGAGAGAAGCAGCATCTGCGCGCAGACACGGTTCGCGGAGACCTCGTCGACCTGGGTGCCGAGGAAGACGATCCGCTGGGTCAGCAACTGCGCGGCCAGATGATCGTCGAACCGCGACGAGGGCGTCTCGCCCTCGGAGGCCCGCGGTCCCCGCGCGGCGAAGGCGGGCTCCAAGCCGTTGGCGATGGATGGCATCGGTCGTCCTCCTGACGGTGGGAGCGGCGCACCTGCGCGCCGCTGTCCTGTCCCACCACCTTCGGGCCGCCACGCTCACCGGGTAAGGGTTCTTTGCCTGCGGCAGATTCGCTGACGGCAGAGGGGCCCTACGGGGTCAGAGACCGCCTGGATACCCGGAGAGCCAGTCGGCATGCAGGCCACGGAGCCGGTCCCGCTCCTCGGACGTCGTCAGGATGACGTCCGCGCCACCGTCGTAGGGATGGTGGATGCGCGAAAGCTCCGTGTCGGTGACGAAGACCCCCGCCAGCACCTCGTCCGCGACGGCTCGCAGCAGCGTGTCGACGCAACCGCGCTCCCAGGAGCGTCGGTCGGCGTACAGGTGCGTCTCTGTGTGGAACTCGGGATCGGGGTCGTCATGGTCCTGCCGAGTCCACCAGCCGACGCTGCCGGGGTGGAGCAACTCGCGCTCGGCCGGGACGCACGGCTCGCCCGGTGCCGACCAGTCCATGGTCACCACGAACACGACCGCGCCCGCGAAGAGTTCGTCGAGGACGGTGTTGTACCGCTCCAGCGCGGTCGCGTACTCGGCCTCGGACTCCGGATAGCGCTTGGACCCGGGAAGGCTGTGAAACCGCACCCACCGGTCGGCATACGCGCCGCGAAAGGTGTGAGCGACGGGAGGACACGAGGCCCGCCGTTCCCGCCACAGCAGCGACAGCAGAGAGGCGAATTCGGGGCTCATTGCTCGGGAGCATATGCGGTTCTCTCACATCTTGCTCAGGAGATCTACCGGCGGCCCGTTCCCACCCGGGCCCGGCTACTGGTGACGTCGGCCGTTCCTCGCGGTAGGCCGGTACCAGCGGATGCGGTACCGCGTGCGTGAGGGACTGGAGACCATCTTCAGCAGGGAGGGCGCGATGGGCGTCACAGGAGTGGTAAGCGTGGCTAGCGCGTTGGCGGCTGTTGTTGCGGTGGTGCTGTCCATTCGGCAGATGCGGCTGGTGTCACGCCAGAGTCTGCTTCCCGTGGTCCTGGAAGCATTCCGGGAGGCCCGTAGCCCCGAGTGGTTCGAAGCGCGTGACTTCATCTACGAGCGGCTGGTCGTTGAATTCCCGCCCGACCTGGGTGTGTCACAGCAACCGCCACAAGCCCGCGCAGCCCTACGAAAGGTCGGGTTCCTCTTCGACAACTTCGGCCTGCTCATCGCCCACGGGGCGGTGCCGGAAGAACTCGTCGTTGGCTTCTTCGGCTCTCTCGATGAGTTCTGGAACATCATGGAGCCCTACATCCGCAAAGAGGCTGAGCTCAGAGGTATGGGATACATGGTCTTCTTCGAGGATCTGGTCGTTCGATCCCGGTCTCGCAGGGCTGATGACATCCGAGAGTCCCTCGGCCTCCACACGATCAACACCGGCTACTGATCTCCCCTCCGGCAGAGAGGCGCCCATCGGGCGGGGCCGGCGAAGTGAGGCCTCGCCAGCCCCGCCCTGGTCTACGTCGGCGGGCCCGCCTCACCCACCGCAGGATCAGTGATCGTGGCACTGAAGAACTGAAACGCCGACAGCTCGAAACCGGTATGGCGCGTCATGCCCGCGTGCCTGAGGCACCACAACTGAGCTTCATCCGGATCGGCCCTGTCCACCGAGTGCTCACTACAGACGAGGCACTTGCCTACATGGCTCACAGCCGCCGAGGGCATGGCCGCCAGAGTCCATTCGAGAGGCAAGTAGCGGCCCCGTGGCAAGCCGCCCTCACTCATCCGAACATCCCGCCGGAGACTGCGTTCCCTCGTCGTCGCCGTCGTCCACCTCGGGGTGAGCGAATGAGGACAAGCGATCTCCTCGGCTCTCTGCGATCCGGTGAACCTCCCGGAGCGACTCAGTCAACCGGGCAGCCATGAAGCGGAGTTCCTCAGGCGTCGCCTTGAAGTCAGCGAGTGTGTCTGCCACGTGCCCGAGAAGATCACCCGCCATGCCCAGTTGCACGCTCTCGATGTTGTCGGCCATCCGCGACATGAAGCCCGTGCCGGTGCCCACGAGAATGCAGGGCTTGCCTTCCGGCGTCGACCACGGCAGCAACCGAGTCTGATTCGTCATGTCGTCACCTCCATCCCATGGATCAAGCGTGGGTCGATGTCCACGCCGTGCAGAGCCAGCCACAGCTCACGCCGCCGTACCTTCTGTCGACGCTCTTCCTGCCGCCGCTCGAAGGTGCCGAGGTACGGGCAAACCAGGCCGATGTCCTCACCACGCAGGACGGGCACGCGCGGCAGAGGCCGGTACGGCGTATAGATGGGCGGTCCGGGCGAGGCCGGTTCGGGGAGTCGGTGGCACCCCGCAGAGGGGAACAGGAGCCATGACAACGGCTCGAAAATTCGGGCGATACAGTCCGGCATGTCGGCGCTCCAATCAGCGTTGGCCATGCCCCGGGGCCGGTCGCGCGGTCGCCGGGGTCTGTCGCGCCATCCTTGTCGCGTGACGTGCACTGCCGGGAGTTGACAGCCGTTGACAGCTACTCTGGAGAGCACGGTCAACACCAGGGGAAGCACATGAGCGCCGAATTCGGCCCACAGCTTCGCGCACTCCTCACGGAGAGAGGCATGACCTTGAGGGGCACTGCCCGAGCCCTCAACTACAACGTGGCCTATATCTCCCGTGTCGCCAACGGCCGCCAACGCCCATCAGTGCAACTTGCCGAAGCCCTGGACGAACTCCTTCAGGCTGATGGGGAGTTGGTGCGACTTTCCGCACCAGTTACGCCACTTAAGCCGCCGGATGAGCCGACTGGCCCAGTTTCCGACATCGCGCATATGAAAGCCTGTGCCGAACACATCCTTAAGCACGCCGACCGCTATGGCGGAGATGCTGTAGCGCCCATAGCAGTTCAGGTTTGGCAGTCCGCTCAGCGCAAACTTGATGCTGGAGAAATCCCGGAGTCGGCCCAGCGGGGCTATGTGGCCGCCGTGGCAGAAGCCGCTGAAGTCGCTGGATGGCTGCTCTTTGATTCCGGTGATCGCGTAGCGGCCCGCAACGCGTTCCTCGAATCACACATGCTGGCCCGGCATGCTGGAGAACGGGCCATGGAGTGGTTCGCCCTGGACATGCTTGCCATGCTCGACACTGAATGTGGTCGTCCCGGAGGAGTACGACGCGTCGCCGATGAGCTGTTGTCGCAGTCCCGGATTCCTCCGCGTGTAGCACTTCTGGCGCGTGTAAGGCGGGGCCGGGCGCTCGCTCAGATAGGAGATCGCCAGCGTGCCTTGGCCGACTTGGACGCAGCCCGAGGAGGCGTGGAAGAGTCCCTGAGTTCACGTGATCCCGAGTGGGCATGGTGGGTGAACCAGCAGGAAATCAGAGGGCACTCAGGGCATGCTCTCTTGAGCCTCGCGGACTTGAACGCGGCGATCCTGAAGTTCCAAAGCGCACTCGAACATGCGACACCACGGGGCGCCATGCTGTACCGCATTGAGCTCTTGCACAGCTACGCAAGAGCCAAAGCGTGGAGGGAAGCGGAAGAGGAGATCCACGAGATCTCACCTCTCCTCAGCACCATCACCTCGGGGAGGAACCGACTGCTCTTGCGAGACGCGTTGCAGGTCGTCGAACGAACCTCGGGGGTGCCGGTAGGCCTCTTGGCTCTTGTCAGCGACACGGCGGCAATGATCACTGCGTGAGGAGGGCTGGATCTGGCCGGCTCTCCCCACGACTGACAGTTGAGGCCCCCGCGCTGCCGCTACTCCGCAGGCTCGGGCGCCGGAGCGATCCCCGTCGGGCAGGCCCGTCCCCAGTTCGTCTCCGACGGGCTTTCCAGCGTGGCGCCCGTGCCGCCGATTCCGCAGTAGCCGTCCGGGTTCTTGTCCAGGTACTGCTGGTGGTATCCCTCGGCAGGCCAGAACGGGCGGGAGGCCGCCGGGAGGATCGTTGTGGTGATTTCTCCGTGGCGTGCGGAGGTCAGGACCTGCTGGAACGCGTCCCGCGATGCCACCGCGCCCGCCTCCTGCTCGGGGGAGTGGGTGTAGATCGCCGAGCGGTACTGGGTGCCCACGTCGTTGCCCTGGCGGAAGCCCTGGGTGGGGTTGTGGGACTCCCAGAAGAGCTTCAGGAGAGCGGCGTACGAGACGCGGGTGGGGTCGAAGACCACGCGGACCACCTCCGCGTGGCCGGTCAGGCCCGAGCAGACTTCCTCGTAGGAGGGGTTCTCCGTGTAACCGCCCTGGTAGCCGACGTACGTCGTCCAGACGCCCTCCGTCTGCCAGAACTTGCGCTCCGCGCCCCAGAAGCAGCCGAGCCCGAAGTCCGCGATCTCCAGGCCGTCGGGGTACGGGCCCAGGAGCGGGTTGCCGAGGACCGTGTGGCGGGAGGGGACCTCGAATTCGGGGGTCGCGCGGCCCTTCAGGGCCTGCTCGGGGGTGGGGAGCTCGGGCGTGCGGCCGAAGAGCATGGGGCTGTCCTCCTGGGACGCTTTGGGGTGGGCGCGGCTTACGGCTTCTTTGTCAACGTGTGCGGGGTGAGCCGCATTCCTCGGGGTCCTCGGGCGGGTGCGCGGGCCGCCTCAGTGCGACAGCGTGGCCGGGCTGCCGCCGTTCGCCTCGTACCCGGCGACGGCGAGCGCGCGGTACACCGCGTAGTCCGCGGCCGGGTCGGAGGAGACCGTCCAGGGCAGTGCGCCCACGTGGCCGTCCACGTGGAGCAGCTGCTTCATGGCCTCCGCCCAGCGCTCACAGCGGACCAGGAAGAAGATCAGGAGGTGCCTGACGTGCGCCAGCATCGGGTCGTCCGGGCGGGCCGAGTGCACGGCGTAGAGCGCGCCCTCGACGGCCTTGGTGACGACCTCGCTCTCGTAGAAACCGCGGACCAGATTGACCTCGGGCAGGTGCTCGTACACCGCGAAGAGCGGGAGCGCGGAGAGGAGCGAGCCCTTGGGGGCACGGGCCGCGGCCGCCTCCGCGAAGTTGTTCGCCAGGTCGCGTGAGCCGTGCCACTTCTCGCACCAGTAGTGCAGGGCCGCCAGGTGCGCCCCCATGTGCGCGGGCGCGCGGTCAAGGATCTTCAGCCACAGCTGCTCGAAGTCCTCGCGCGAGTACGCGAGGCCGCGCGCGATGGAGAGCTCGATGATGTACGGGACGGGGTCGCCGGGGGAGAGGAGCGCCGCCTGCCCGCAGGCCTCCTTCGCCTCCTCCAGGATGATCCGGAACTCGTCGGTCCCGGACGTCGACGACCGCCAGGCCTGCTGGACCAGGAACTCCGCGTGCACCGCCGCACCGCCCGCGTCCTTCGGGGCCTCGGCCCGCCACACCCGCAGCCACTGCCCGCCGGGCTGGTCGCTGACCCCGCCGGGCCGCTGCTGCAGCTCCAGGGACGCCGCGCCCGCGAACGCCTGCACGCGCTGCCAGCGCACCTCGCCGTGCACCTCCGTGCCCGAGAGCAGCTGCGACGCCGCCTTCCAGCTCTGCGACTGCTGGACCACGTCGAGGACGTCCAGGAGGTCGCGGTCCGGTCCCGGCATGCGGATGTCCAGCTCTTCCTGACGCGCGAAGCCGTACTCGGCGGGGTCCGCGGCGTCCGGTGAACCGGGGGCGACCTGGCGGATTCCGCCCCGCCTGCGCAGCAGAACCGGACCGAGGACCGCCCCGATCATGATCGCCGCCATCAGCACCCAGAGAATCTCCATGAGTACAAGCGAACCAGACTGCTCTGACACTTGGCGAACCAGTCTCGAACTTGTCGGCCCCGTGCCCGTCCCGGACTAGGCTCTGGCCGCATGAGTGACACGTTCAGCAGCCAGAGTTTCGAGACCGCCGCGATCCACGCGGGCAACACCGCCGACCCGCTCACCGGCGCGGTCGTCCCGCCGATCTACCAGGTGTCGACGTACAAGCAGGACGGCGTCGGCGGGCTGCGCGGCGGCTATGAGTACAGCCGCAGCGCCAACCCCACCCGCACCGCCCTGGAAGAGAACCTGGCCGCCCTTGAGGGCGGCAGCCGCGGGCTCGCCTTCGCGTCGGGCCTCGCCGCCGAGGACTGCCTGCTGCGTACGCTGCTCAGTCCCGGCGACCACGTGGTCATCCCCAATGACGCGTACGGCGGCACGTTCCGGCTCTTCGCCAAGGTCGTGTCGCGGTGGGGCGTCGAGTGGTCGGTCGCCGACACCTCCGACCCGGCGGCGGTACGGGCCGCGGTGACCGACCGTACGAAGGCGATCTGGGTGGAGACCCCCTCCAACCCGCTGCTCGGCATCACCGACATCGCCGCCGTCTCCCAGGTCGCCAAGGAGACGGGGGCCCGCCTCGTCGTCGACAACACCTTCGCGAGCCCCTACCTCCAGCAGCCCCTCGCGCTCGGCGCGGACGTCGTCGTGCACTCCCTGACGAAGTACATGGGCGGGCACTCGGACGTCGTGGGCGGCGCGCTCGTCGTCAACGACGCCGCCCTCGGCGAGGAGCTTGCGTACCACCAGAACGCGATGGGCGCGGTGGCCGGGCCCTTCGACGCGTGGCTGGTCCTTCGCGGCATCAAGACGCTGGCCGTGCGCATGGACCGGCACAGCGAGAACGCGACGAAGGTCGCCGACATGCTGACGCGGCACGCGCGCGTGACGCGTGTTCTCTACCCCGGGCTTCCGGAGCACCCCGGTCACGAGACCGCCGCCAAGCAGATGAAGGCGTTCGGCGGGATGGTGTCCTTCCAGGTCGCCGGGGGCGAGGAGGCCGCGGTCGCAGTCTGCGACCGGGCGAAGCTGTTCACCCTGGGCGAGTCGCTCGGCGGCGTGGAGTCCCTGATCGAGCACCCGGGGCGGATGACGCACGCCTCCGTGGTGGGCTCGGCGCTTGAGGTCCCGGCGGACCTGGTGCGGCTCTCGGTGGGCATCGAGGCCGCCGATGACCTGCTCGCCGATCTGCAGCAGGCACTGGGCTAGGACGGCGCCGGGCCGGGAGGGACCGCGCCCGGTCACCAGCTCGTCAGCGGTGGAGTCGTCTCCGACGGATGCTCCACCCAGGGCTGGGCGATCGACGCCCAGATCACGAAGGTGACCGCCGCGGCGAGCAGCAGGAGCCACAGCAGCCGGCGCAGTGCCCTGCCGCGGCGCAGCTTGCGGCCGCCGCGGCGGACCGCTTCTTCGTAGAGCTCCGTCGGGACCGAGGGGGGCGTGCCGTCGTCCAGGAGATGGCGGACCGCGTTCTCCTTGCGGTCGAACTGGCTCATGACGGGGCCGCCTTCCCCAGGGGTCGTGTCGGAGCGGGGCCGCGCGGCGGGTGCAGGACCGTCTCCATCGCGCGGGAGCAGATCGCGCTGACCCGGTCGGCGGGCAGGCCGAGGAGCGCCGCTGTCTGCTCCTCGGCGACCCCCTCGTACAGCCGCAGGACGAGAATCAGCCGCTCCTGGGGCGTGAGCCGGGCCAGCACGCCGCCGTGGCCGCGACGGCGCCGCCAGGCCCCGCGGGCGAAGCGGATGGCCAGCTCCTTGCGGGTGCGGTCGTACGGGTCCTCCCCGCGCATCCGGTCCCAGCCCGCGTACGCGTGTGCGAGGGACGCGGTCAGCAAGGCACGCGCGCGTGGGTTGGCGTCCGGCGGCTCGGTGGTGAGCAGCGTCGCGGCATGCAGCAGCCGCCCTGCCGCGCCCGCGACGAACGCTTCGAACTCCCGGGCGCGGCGGGCGTTCAAGAACGCCCGCCGTCCGCGCACCGCGCCTCCCGCCTGGAGGGGACGGGCCCCCGGTCTCATATGAGGCCAGGCACACGGCCGGGGTCAAGAGGCAGGAACCCCCGGAGCCGCCGGGCACAGGGCCCAGGGGTCAGGAAGCGGGTGTCTCCGGGGGCGCCTGCGATGTCTGGCGGGCGGAGAGCGCGGAATTGAAGCGCGTGAGGAGCGTGCAGAAGCTTTCGCGCTCCTGCGGAGACCAGTCATCGGTCAATTCGGCCATGAGGTCGCGCCGCGAGGACCGCACCTCATTGAGGCGTGCCTCGCCGCGCGGCGACAGCTGGAGCACCACGGCGCGGCCGTCCTCGGGGTGCGATGTGCGCTTGACGAGCCCGGTGTCGACCAGGGGGGCGACCTGCCGGGTGACCGTGGACGAGTCGATGCCCATGCTCGCCGCGAGCGCCTTCACGCCCATGGGCCCCTCTTTGTCGAGGCGGTTGAGCAGCAGGTATGCGGCGCGGTCCATGGAGTTGCGGACCTGTCCGACGCCGCCGAGGCGTGTCTGCTCCGCACGGCGGGCGAACACGGCCACCTGGTGCTGCAGCGTGTCGAGGAGGCCGGGATCGCTGGCGGTCGTCATGTCCGGAGTTGTGGGCATGGCCGGGGGCTCACTTCATGCGAGGGCGATGGGTTGGGGGACAGGGTACGCGGCCGGGACGCGGGGCGTACCGGCGCTGCGCAAACCAGTCTCGGCACGTGGTCACCGCAGGAGGACCCCGGTGTGAACTGGGAGACTGGCCGTCATGAGCTACCGCACGCGTCACTCCTTGCCGACGGTCACCCTCGACGACGTGCGCGGCGCCCAGAAGATGCTCTCGGGCGTGTCCAGGGTGACGCCGATGGAAGGCAGCAGGCACCTTTCGCACCTGGTCGGTTCGCCGGTCCACTTCAAGTGCGAGAACCTCCAGCGGACGGGTTCGTTCAAGCTGCGCGGCGCGTACGTGCGGATCGCGGGCCTGTATCCGGAGGAGCGCGCGGCCGGTGTGGTCGCCGCGAGCGCGGGCAATCACGCGCAGGGCGTGGCCCTCGCGTCCTCGCTGCTCGGCGTGCGGTCCACGGTCTTCATGCCGGTGGGTGCGCCGCTGCCCAAGGTCGCAGCGACCCGTGAGTACGGCGCCGAGGTGCGGATGCACGGCCAGGTGGTCGACGAGACGCTGGCCGCGGCGCAGGAGTACGCGGACGAGACGGGCGCCGTCTTCATCCACCCCTTTGACCACCCCGACATCATCGCGGGGCAGGGCACGGTGGGCCTTGAGATCCTGGAGCAGTGCCCTGAGCTGCGCACTCTGGTCCTCGGCATCGGTGGCGGCGGGCTCGCCGCGGGCATCGCGGTGGCCGTCAAGACGCTGCGTCCTGACGTCAAGGTGATCGGCGTGCAGGCCGCGGGCGCCGCGGCGTACCCGCCCTCGCTGGCCGCCGGGCACCCGGTGTCCGTCGAGAACCCGGCGACGATGGCCGACGGCATCAAGGTCGGGCGCCCCGGCGACGTGCCGTTCCGGATCATCGACGAGCTGCTCGACGACGTGGTCACCGTGTCCGAGGACGCCCTGTCCAGCGCGCTGCTGCTCTGCCTGGAGCGGGCCAAGATGGTCGTCGAGCCCGCGGGCGCGAGCCCCGTCGCGGCGCTTCTGAGCAGGCCGCGGGAGTTCGAGGGCCCGGTGGTGGCGCTCCTGTCGGGCGGCAATGTGGATCCGCTCCTGATGCAGCGGATCCTGCGCCACGGCATGGCCGCGGCGGGCCGCTATCTGTCGCTGCGCCTGCGCCTCACGGACCGGCCCGGGGCCCTCGCCACGCTGCTCGGGGTGCTTTCGGTGGTCGACGCCAATGTCCTCGACGTGAGCCATGTGCGGACCGATCCGCGTCTGGGCCTGACGGAGGCGGAGGTCGAGTTGCAGCTGGAGACCAAGGGCCCGTCGCACTGCACCGAGGTCGGCGCGGCGCTGCGCGAGGCGGGCTACACCGTCATCGGCTGACGGTCGGCGCGCCCGCCTGATGCTCACCCGCGCCCGCCTGATGGTCGGCGCGCCCGCCTGACGGTCGGCGTGTCCACCTGACGGCCACCTGACGGCCACCCGACGGTCCGCGTCGCGGGTGACTCCGGCGAAAACCCCGCGCGTCCAAGGGCGTTGCCCGCTATTTTGCGTTGTCCACAGCTTCGTCAATCCCGTTGCGAAGACGCGATGTATCGCGTTATGGTGTGTCTCACGTCACTGGTCGCCGGGCGCGTGTCAACCGGCAAATCTAATCTTTTCAGTAGGAAGTCACCCAAACCACGGGGAGAACCCACATGCCAGGCGCCATCTACGCCGAAGGTCTCGTCAAGACCTTCGGCGACGTAAGGGCTCTGGACGGCGTTGATCTGGATGTCCCGGAAGGCACCGTGCTCGGCCTCCTCGGGCCGAACGGCGCGGGCAAGACCACGGCGGTGCGCTGCCTGACGACGCTTCTGACGCCGGACCGCGGCCGGGCGGTCGTCGCGGGCATCGACGTACTGAAACATCCGAACGAAGTACGGCGCTCGATCGGCCTCTCCGGCCAGTTCGCCGCCGTCGACGAGTACCTGACGGGCCGCGAGAACCTCCAAATGGTCGGCCAGCTCTACCAGATGAAGGCCAAGGAGGCGAAGGTCAGGGCGGGCGAGCTGCTCGACCGGTTCCATCTCGCCGACGCCGCGGACCGCCCCTCCAAGACATATTCGGGAGGCATGCGCCGCCGCCTCGACCTCGCGGCCGCCCTCGTCGTGTCGCCCCCGGTGATGTTCATGGACGAGCCGACGACGGGCCTCGACCCGCGCAACCGGCAGCAGCTCTGGGAGGTCATCCAGGAGCTGGTGTCGGGCGGCACGACCCTCCTCCTCACCACCCAGTACCTCGAAGAGGCCGACCACCTCGCGCACGACATCTGCGTCGTCGACCACGGCCGGGTCATCGCACGCGGCACCTCCGACCAGCTCAAGGCACAGACCGGCGGCGAGCGCGTCGAGGTCGTGGTGCACGAGCGCGAGCACATCACCCCGGCCGTGGAGGTCCTGCGAGGCCTCGGCAAGGGCGAGGTCGCCGTCGAGAACCACACCCGCAAGCTCACCGTCCCGGTCTCCGGCGGCGCCAAGCTGCTCGCCGAGGTCATCCGCGAGCTGGACAACCGCGGGATCGAGATAGACGACATCGGGTTGCGCCGCCCGACCCTGGACGACGTGTTCATCTCGCTGACCGGCCACGTGGCCGAGGTGAAGGACGAGAAGAGCGGCGAGAAGAACGGCGAGGCGAAGGACGCACAGGGCGAGCCCGAGAAGGAGGCCGACAAGTGAGTACCTCCACCGGCATCGTGACCAAGCGCACGGCGAGTCCCAGGCCCGCGGGCGGCATCGGCCAGTCCGTCAGGGACTCCCTGGTCGTGGCCCGCAGGAATCTCATTCGCATGACCAGGATTCCCGAGATGATCCTGTTCGGGATCATCCAACCGGTGATGTTCGTGGTCCTTTTCACGTACGTCTTCGGCGGTTCCATCAACATTCCGGGTGCGCCCGCCGGCAGCGCGAGCGCCTACAAGGAATTCCTGATGGCGGGCATCTTCGCGCAGACCGTCACGTTCGCCACGGCGGGCGCCGGAGCGGGCATCGCCGACGACATGCACAAGGGCCTGATCGACCGCTTCAGGTCGCTGCCGATGGCGCGAGGCGCCGTCCTGACCGGCCGCACCCTCGCGGACCTGGTGCAGACGGCCGTGACCCTGGCCGTCCTCGCGGTGGTGGCCCTGCTCGTCGGCTGGCGCACGCACGAGAACCTCGGCAAGGTCCTCGCGGGCTTCGGCCTGCTCCTGCTGCTCGGGTACGCGTTCACCTGGATCGGCGCACTGATCGGCCTGTCCGTGCGGACCCCCGAGGCGGCGACCTCGGGAGGGCTGATCTGGCTGTTTCCGCTGACGTTCATCTCGAACGCCTTCGTGCCGGTCAACGGAATGCCGAAGTTCCTTCAGTACGTCGCCGAGTGGAACCCGTTCAGTGCCACGGTGGCGGCGGCCCGAGAGCTGTTCGGCAACACGATCGAGGGCGTTCCGAAGTCGGTCACCGGAGCCTGGCCGATGGAGCACCCCGTCTGGGCCTCGCTGATCTGGTCGGTGCTCATCATCGTGGCGTTCCGCACGCTCGCGGTCCGCAAGTACCGCTCGGCGACGGCCTGAGCCTGAGCCCGAGCCTGAGCCCGAGCCCGAGCGGGAGCGGGACACGCGAAAGGCCCCCCACACGTTCGGTGCGGGGGGCCTTTCGCGTCGCCGATGCGGGCCTCAGCCCTGGTAGGGCTTGGCTTCGAGGATCTTCACGGAGGCGAGCTTGCCGTTCGGCAGTTCGTACTGCGCGTTCTCGCCGATCTTCTTGCCGTTCACGCCGCTGCCCAGCGGGGACTGCGGCGAGTACGTCTCGATTTCGGTGCTCGCGTACTCGCGCGAGGCGAGCAGGAACTTCAGGGTGTCGTCCTCGTCGCCGTCAAAGGCGATCGTGACGACCATGCCGGGCGCGACCACGCCGTCCGCGGCCGGCGCCTCGCCGACCTTCGCGTTCTCCAGGAGCTGGGTCAGCTGGCGGACGCGGAGCTCCTGCTTGCCCTGCTCCTCCTTGGCCGCGTGGTACCCGCCGTTCTCGCGCAGGTCGCCCTCCTCGCGTGCGGCCGCGATCTTCGTGGAGATCTCGGTGCGCGCGGGACCAGACAGGTACTCCAGCTCGGCCTTGAGCTGGCTGTACGCCTCCTGGGTCAGCCAGGTGACGTTCTCGCTGGTCTGGGTCACAGGTGCTCCTCGTAGGTACTGGGAATACAAAGCATCGCCCTACCCAGAAGGATGTTCCCTCTCGGGTGGGCGAAACCACGAGCCTAACAATTCAGGCGCGTGAGGGGGAGGACATAAGCCGTCAGAAATACGTCAACGCAGGTGAGGGCCGGTACACCGGGGACGTCGCACGTCCGGCGTGACACAAGGGGCGCGGCGGGCGCGGCCGGGCGGGGCGGAATCAGTCCGAGTGGCAGCCGAGCAGCTCGGCGCTCGTACCGCGCGCCTTCGTGCGCAGCGTCACGACCTTGTCGATCCGGCCCGTGTCCTGGTCGAAGCGGAAGTCCGCGCGGCCGACCTCTTCGCCGTCCTCGGCCTGTGAGCGCAGGGTGCAGTAGCCGTGCGCGTCCGCGTCCTTGCGCACCTCCAGGTGCACCTTGACCGCGCTGTCCGATGCGACCTCGAACTTGATCACTTCGCCGCTGACCTTGGTGCCGGAGACGTAGTCGTATCCGAACCAGCCGATCATCAGGAGGAAGAGCACACCGAGGACACTGCCGATGATCTTCAGCTTGCGGTCCGCCTGCTCGTCGGCCGTGCGCGCGTGGCCGTACCGGCTCTCGGGAGGGCCCGCGGGAGCCTTCTCGTTCACGGCCGCCATGATCGTCCTCCATGAAAAGGGGATGCCGGAATTTTCCGCCCCCCGGTTCCGTCACTATAGAAGCCTCCCACCCGCCACCCGACCGCCGCCCCGCATCGACGTCCCTGCGGGACGACACCTATTTACCGCGCCGAAATGACCAGGGCGCCAGATCACTGAGGATCGAGTCTTGACTGAGCAGCTGCGACTGATGGCCGTTCACGCCCACCCCGACGACGAGTCGTCGAAGGGCGCGGCCACCATGGCCAAGTACGTGTCCGAGGGGGTGGACGTGCACGTCGTGACCTGCACGGGCGGGGAGCGCGGCGACATCCTCAACCCCAAGCTCCAGGGTGACAAGTACATCGAGGAGAACATCCACGAGGTGCGCAGGAAGGAGATGGCCGAGGCGCGCGAGATCCTCGGCGTCAAGCAGGACTGGCTCGGCTTCGTCGACTCGGGTCTGCCCGAGGGCGACCCGCTGCCGCCGCTGCCCGACGGCTGCTTCGCCCTTGAGGACGTCGACAAGGCCGCCGGTGAGCTGGTCCGGCAGATCCGCTCCTTCCGTCCGCAGGTCATCACGACGTACGACGAGAACGGCGGCTATCCGCACCCCGACCACATCATGACCCACAAGATCTCGATGGTCGCCTTCGAAGGCGCCGCGGACGCCGAGAAGTACCCGGAGAGCGAGTATGGGCCGATCTACCAGCCGCAGAAGCTCTACTACAACCAGGGCTTCAACCGGCCGCGCACCGAGGCGCTGCACCAGGCGATGCTCGACAAGGGCCTGGAGTCGCCCTACGGGGACTGGCTGAAGCGCTGGGACGAGTTCGAGCGGGTCGAGCGCACGCTGACCACCCACGTTCCCTGCGCCGACTTCTACGAGGTCCGGGACCGGGCGCTGATCGCGCACGCCACGCAGATCGACCCCGAGGGCGGCTGGTTCCGGGTGCCGATGGAGCTCCAGAAGGCGGTCTGGCCCACGGAGGAGTACGAGCTCGCGAAGTCGCTCGTCGATACATCCCTCCCCGAGGACGACCTCTTTGCGGGCATCCGCGACAATGCCTGATGTGAACGCACATCTGGCAATGACGCATCTCGTCCCTCTCGCCAAAGAGGTCGACGATGACAAGGTGACCCCGGGTGTTCTCGGCTTCATCGTCTTCGCGGTGATGGCACTCGCCGTCTGGGGTCTGATGAAGTCGATGAGCAAGCACATGCGGAAGGTCGACTTCAAGGAACCCGCGGAGGCCTCCACCGGCGACGGGAAGACCTCCGAGGCCGAACCCCGCAAGGGCTAGCCCGCCGACTCCACCGTCACTCCCATCACCTCGCGGGAGTGACGGTTGGGCACCATGCCCAGACGCCAGGCCTGCCAGCCGGACTCCAGGTCGGCGCCCCGCTCCAGGAGGAGGCCGTACGCCTCCATGTAGTCGGTCAGCTTGCCGTCACGCGTCGGGTGACCGGCGCGGGCCAGCTGGCTGAGCTCCTCCTGGGCGACGGCGGTGCCGATCTCCCAGCCGCCGGGCGACGCGTACGGCAGCAAAGTGCAACGCAGGAAGCGGGCCCAGTCCTCGCCGCGCCGGTCGCCGTACGAGGCGAACAGCTCGGCCGCCTCGTCGCACAGGGCGAGCGCCTGCTGGGCACGTGTGTTCCCCGCGTCGACGACCGCGAGCTCCAGGCACGTCCACGCCTCGCCGTGCGCGACGCCGATGCGCTGGAAGTCGGCGCGGGCGTCCACCAGGAGCTGGCGGGCGAAACCGGAGTTGCGCAGCGAGCCCGTCTGGGCGGCGCGCTGGTCGCGGGTCACCCGCGCCGAGTGGTGCCGCGCGCAGGCAAGGCCGTACACGTCCCGCATCCGGGAGAACATCGTCCGCGAGCGCTCCAGCTCGCGCACCGCCTGGTCGAGGCCGCCCGCCTCCTCCAGGGCCTGGCCCAGGTAGTAGGCGCTCCACGCCTCGCCGCGCGCGTCCTCGTTCTCGCGGTGCCGTGACACCGCCTGCCGAAGACCGTCGACCGCGGCCGACGGCTCCCCGTCCACCAGGCGGGCCCGCGCCAGCTGCGTCAGGGCCCAGGCCTCGCCACGGCCGTCACGTGTGCGCCCGTACAGCTCCAGGGCGCTACGCAGCTGCTCCTCCGCGCGCGGTACGTCGCCCATGCGCAGGAAGAGCTGACCGAGCTGGAAGTGCGCCCACGCCTCGCCGTGCAGGGAGTCGTTCTCGCGGTGCAGGGTGAGGGAGGCCTCCAGGAGCCCGAGCGCCTGGTTGAGGTTGGAGCGGTCCCGCTCCACCGCCGCGAGTGCGTGCATCGTCCAGGCGCGGTCACCGGCCAGCTCGTCGGAGGCCTGCAGTTCGAGGGCCTCGTGCAGGCGCGCCGACGCCTCCGTCAGATTGCCCTGGTGGTGCAGGGTGATCCCGAGCGAGCACAGGGCGAGGGCGGCGCCCGCGTCCTGCTGGGCCTCCATGTACAGGTCCACGACCGACGTCAGGGTCGTCCGCGCCTGGTCGAGCTCGCCGAGCTGACGGGACGCGATACCCGTACGCCACTGCACGCTCCGTACGAGAAGCCCCTGGTCGACGGCTTGCGTGAGCTCGCTGATCTCGCCGAGGCGGTAGAGGTCGCCGCGCAGCAGGCAGTAGTCGCACAGCGCGCCCAGGAGGTTGAGCACCGCCTCCTGGTCCACGCCCTCCGCGTGCCGCAGCGTCGCCGTGATGAAGCTCGACTCGTCGTCGAGCCAGCGCAGGGCCGCGTCGAGCGAGGAGAAACCGTGCCGGTCGAACTGGCCGGCCCGCGTCGACATCTTGCCGTCGACCAGGCGGATCACCGAGCCCGCGAGCTCGCTGTAGCTGGCGATCAACCGTTCCTGCGCGGCCGTACGCTCCGCGGGCTCCTCCTCGTCGCGGAGGCGGGCAAGGGCGAAGGCACGTACGAGATCGTGCAGGCGGTAGCGGCTGCGCCGCACGTGGTCGACGAGGCCCGCGCGGGAGAGCGCGGTCAGCTGGCGGGCCGCTTCCTGCTCGTCGGCGCCGAGCAGGGCGGCCGCCGCGGCAGCCCCCAGGGAGGCGCGCCCGGCGAGCGCCAGCCTGCGCAGGAGGCGCCGCGCGGGCTCGGACTGGTCCGTGTAGCGCAGCCACAGGACGCGCTCGACGGGCTCCACAGGGCCGTACGCGGCGAGGTCGGAGGCGAGTTGGCGCGTCGTGCGCGCGCCGATCGAGGAACCGGCGATACGCAGGGCGAGCGGCAGCCCGCCGCACAACTCCCGCACCGCGTCGGACGATTCGGCGTCGTAGGGCCCGGAGGAATCCTCCGCGACCTCCTTGATCAGCTCCTCCGCGCCCGCCGCGTCCAACGGCTCCACCGGCAGCTGGTGCACCCAGGCGGGCAGGTCGGCCGGGAGTTCGAGGGGCTTGCGGGCGGTGACGATCACGAGGCTGTCGGAGCGCTCGGGCACGAGCGTGCGCACCTGCGCCGGGTCGCTGGCGTCATCCAGTACGACGGTCACCGCGAGCCCCGTCAGATACTGGTGATACAGCTCGCTGAGCCGCTTGACCTGCTGCTCCGGCGAGGAACGCTCCCGGAACAGCAGCTGCTCGCGCGGGGCGCCCAACCGATTCAGCAGATGCAGGAGCGCGTCCCGCGTGGACAGCGGCTGGGAGCTCTCACCCCGCAGATCCACGACGCAGGCGCCCCGGAACTGGTCCCGCAGATCGTGCGCGGCACGGACGGCGAGCGAGGAGCGCCCGGAGCCGGGCGCGCCGTGCAGCACGACCACGGTGGGCCTGGTCTCGGTGCTGGCCCGCGCGGCGTGCACCCACTGGGCGACTCGGGCGAGCTCGGCGCGGCGCCCGGCGAACGGGCCTTCCAGCTCCGGCAGTTGGGTGAAGGACTGGTCCAGTACGGTGCGCCTGCGCGCCGCCGCGCTCTTGTCCGTGCCCCGCAGCTGGGGCGCGGACTTCTTCGTGCCGGAGGACGCCTGGAGCACCCGCTGCTGGTCGATGAAGGGCCGGATGCCCCGCACCTCAAGGGCCGTCAGCCACTGGAGCCGCAGCTGCTCGGGTCCGCCGGGCTGGTTGAGCGCACCGGCGCGGCGGCTGGCGTCGGGCACGTGGGACGCGGTGACCTTGAGAACCGTGGTGGCCGCGCCGACGACGCCGACCGCGGCCCCCACGCCCAGAGCGGTCGAGGTGTCGGTCCCGAGCACGAGGTCGGCGATACACGCCGCAACGGCCGCAACGGCGGCCACGAGCAGCGGAGTTCCCGCCCCCTCCTTGGCATACCGCTGCCCGAAGGAGAGCTGCCCGGCCTCCGATTCGTCCAGGGCCCGCGTATAGGCCGCGTACTCCTCGCCGGCGGTCTGCCCCATGGCGTCGAGGGCGGCTTTGGCCCGCGAGAGCAGCACACCCCCGTCGGTCCGTCCGCCGGAGCGCCGCGACTCTTCTTCCACCGCCCGCACCAACAGCCGCTCGGCCTCAGCCCGATGGCTGTCCCGCATATGGGTCCCCCTCCGAGAGCAATAGTCACCTGTGGCATCAAGTGTCCTGCGTACGGCGCTCCGGCGCGAGGGAGTCCGCGGATCACGTGGGGCAGTCCCCGGATCGAAGGGCCCCGTGCGCGAGGATGGGGGGCATGCCGAACCGACTGGCCCATGAGACATCCCCCTACCTTCTTCAGCACGCCGACAACCCCGTCGACTGGTGGCCCTGGTCGGCGGAGGCTTTCGCGCAGGCGCGGGAGCGAGGCGTCCCTGTGCTGCTCAGCGTGGGTTACAGCAGTTGCCACTGGTGTCACGTCATGGCGCACGAGTCCTTCGAGGACGCCGACACGGCGGCCTTCCTGAACGAGCACTTCGTCAACGTCAAGGTCGACCGCGAGGAGCGGCCCGACATCGACGCCGTCTACATGGAGGCCGTGCAGGCCGCGACGGGCCAGGGCGGCTGGCCCATGACGGTCTTCCTCACCCCCGACGCCGAGCCCTTCTACTTCGGCACGTACTTCCCGCCCGAGCCGCGGCACGGCCTGCCCTCCTTCCGGCAGGTGGCCGACGGGGTCCGGCGCGCCTGGACGGACCGGCGTGACGAGGTCGACGAGGTCGCCGGGAAGATCGTCCGCGACCTCGCCGAACGCGAGCTTGCCTTCGGCGACGACGGGCTGCCCGGCGAGGACGAGCTCGCGCAGGCGCTGCTCGGCCTGACGCGCGACTACGACGCCTCGCGGGGCGGTTTCGGGGGCGCGCCCAAGTTCCCGCCGTCCATGGTCATCGAGTTCCTGCTGCGGCACTACGCCCGCACCGGCTCGGAGGGCGCCCTCCAGATGGCGGCCGACACCTGCGAGCGGATGGCGCGCGGCGGGATCTACGACCAGCTGGGCGGTGGGTTCGCGCGGTACTCCGTGGACCGGGAGTGGGTCGTCCCCCACTTCGAGAAGATGCTGTACGACAACGCGCTGCTCTGCCGGGTCTACGCCCACCTGTGGCGGGCCACGGGATCGGACCTCGCGCGGCGTGTCGCCCTGGAGACCGCCGACTTCATGGTGCGTGAACTGCGGACGAACGAGGGCGGGTTCGCCTCGGCGCTCGACGCGGACAGCGAGGACGCCGCGACCGGCAAGCACGTCGAGGGCGCGTACTACGCATGGACGCCGGAGCAGTTGCGCGAGGTGCTCGGCGACGCGGACGCCGAGCTCGCCGCCGCGTACTTCGGGGTGACGGAGGAAGGGACCTTCGAAGAGGGCGCTTCGGTGCTTCAGCTTCCGGAGGGGCAGGGCGTGGTGGCGGATGCCGCCCGGCTCACCTCGATCCGGGAGCGGCTGCTCGCGGCGCGCTCGCAGCGGCCCGCTCCTGGACGGGACGACAAGGTCGTCGCCGCCTGGAACGGTCTCGCCGTCGCCGCGCTCGCCGAGGTGGGGGCGTACTTCGACCGGCCGGATCTGGTGGCCGCCGCGGTGGGCGCCGGTGACCTGCTCGTGCGGCTGCACATGGACGACAGGGCGAGGCTGTCCCGTACGTCCAAGGACGGCCAAGTGGGCGCCAACGCCGGCGTGTTGGAGGACTACGCGGATGTCGCCGAGGGATTCCTCGCGCTGGCCTCCGTGACGGGGGAGGGCGTGTGGCTGGAGTTCGCCGGGTTCCTGCTCGACCATGTGCTCGGTCAGTTCGTGGACGCGGAATCGGGGTCGTTGTACGACACTGCCGCGGACGCGGAGCAGCTGATCAGGCGGCCACAGGACCCCACGGACAACGCGGTGCCCTCCGGGTGGACGGCGGCTGCGGGGGCGCTGCTCTCGTACGCGGCGCAGACCGGCGACGAGCCGCATCGCCTCGCGGCGGAGAGGGCGTTGGGGGTCGTGAAGGGGCTCGCGCCTCGGGCGCCCCGGTTCATCGGGCATGGGCTGGCGGTGGCTGAGGCGGCGTTGGACGGGCCGCGTGAGGTCGCCGTCATCGGCGAGGCCGGGGGCGCGTTGCACCGCACGGCGCTGTTGGGGACGGCGCCCGGGGCCGTGGTGGCTGTCGGCCCCGCGGGCGGCGGCGAGTTTCCGCTGCTCGCGGGGAGGGAGCTGCCCGCGGCCTACGTGTGCCGACGGTTCGTGTGCGACGCGCCCACCACTGACGTGGAGGAGCTGGCGGCGAAGCTGTCGGGCTGAGGGCCGGGTGTACTGACCCGCGAGGTCGGGGAAGGGCCGGGGCTTTCCCGGCCCCGCCCCGGACCCCGCCCCAGCCCCCCAGCACCGGACAGGGCTGAGAGATTCAGCCCTGTGCGGAGGCGAAGCCCGTGGTCAGCGTGGTCAGGGTGCGGTCCACCAGATCGCCCAGGTCGTCATTGTGACCGTGCTCCGCCCAGTACGCCGACGTCTCCGTCAGCGCGCCGATCAGCCCCATCGAGAACACCCGGACCTCAAGGTCCGCCGCGTCGCGGCCGGTGCGTTCCGCGATGACGCGGCACAGCATCCGGCCGGTGGCCGACATGCTCTCCAGCATCCGGGAGCGTACGGCAGGGACCTCGACCATCAGGCGCGTACGCAGGCGCGAGACCTCCGGCTCCTCGGTGAACCCGACGACCACCGCCCTGCGCAGCACGTGCCGCAAGGACTCCACGATCGGCTCGTCCGCGGGGCGCGCCCGCAACTCGTCCTCCAGGAACGGGTCGTACTCGTCGGTGAGGACGATGTCCTCCTTGGTCGGGAAGTACCGGAAGACGGTCGACGCCGACACCTCCGCGGCCTCGGCGATCTGCTCGACCGTCGCCGCGTCGTACCCCTGCTCCTCGATCAGCCGGTATGTGGCCTCACGGATCGCGATGCGCGTCTTGAGCTTCTTGCGCTCGCGGAGTCCGAGCTCTGCCATGTGCCCCGGCTGTCCCGTCTGCCCCGGCTGGGGGGTGTGTGCGGAAGGAGTGGTTCGTGCGGCCGTCATGGCGCTCATTGTCGGGCATGCTCCGTCCGTCGGGCGCGAGCATGCCCGCGACCCCCGCGACCAGGGCGCCGAGCGACCGCCGGCGGCGGGGGTCCTGCCGGTGCGCGGCAGGGCGAACGTATGACAGCAGCCCTGAAATGCACGTAACTGTCAAAAGGTAGCGACCGTCACCTGTTCGGCCATTCGCGTGTCTCCGCGCACGCGAATGGCCGCGGCTCGAAAGCCGCGGCCATAAAGAGGGGAGGGGTGTGGTGACCACTCATGGGCGACCACCCGTGGGTTTCTGCCCGTGGGTGACCACCTGTGGGTGACTACCCGTGCTGGTACGCCACCAGCGAGATGCCCACGTAGTGCACCGCGAACGCGGCCAGTGTCAGGGAGTGGAAGACCTCGTGGAAGCCGAAGAAGCGCGGGGAGGGGTTGGGGCGCTTGATGCCGTAGATCACGCCGCCCGCGCTGTAGAGCAGTCCGCCCACGATCACGAGGACCAGGACGGCGATGCCGCCCGTGCGCAGGAAGTCCGGCAGGTAGAAGACCGCCGCCCAGCCCATCGCGATGTAGCACGGGGTGTAGAGCCAGCGCGGCGCGCCGACCCAGAAGACCCGGAAGAGGATGCCGGCCACCGCCGCGCCCCACACGCCCCAGAGCAGCCACCGCCCCTGGGAGTCGGGCAGGAGCAGCATCGTCAGCGGGGTGTACGTGCCCGCGATGATCAGGAAGATGTTGGCGTGGTCGAGTCTGCGCAGCACGCCGTCCGCGCGTGGACTCCAGGTGCCCCGGTGGTAGATCGCGCTGACTCCGAAGAGCAGGCAGGCCGTCAGGACGTAGATCCCGCAGGCGATGCGCCCGCGGGTGGAGTCCGTGAGCGCCGTGAGCACGATGCCGGAGACGAGCACCGCGGGGAACATGCCCGCGTGCAGCCAGCCGCGCATCTTCGGCTTCACTTCCGCGAGATCCGGGATCTCTGGTAGCGACAGGGCGTCGAGCGGGGACGAATCGTGGCTCTTGGCCGGGGAGTTCGTGTCCGCGTCGGGGACGGGAGCGGTCATATCGGCATCGTACCTACGCAACCGTAAGTTAGGCATCAGGCGAGTGGGAACTGAGGCGCACAAGTGGCGATGCTCACGGTGATACCCGAGCGTACAACTGACGGATTCGCGGGTTGATGCGCGGGTGGGGGCCGTCCTGGCGAGTGGCGATGCTCACGCCGCTCAGGTGTGAGGCCCTCTGGACATATGCGCGGAAGCATCGGATGATCAAATGAGTGCGGTCGGCACCGGATGAGCGCCAGAGGGTCGATAAGTGAAGCATCCGGGTCGCAGCCCCCACGGGGCAAACAAACCAAAACCCCTCATATAGGAGCAATCGTGGCGCGCGACATCGCGGCTCCCCTTCTCTCAGCTTCCCTGGGCACCATCCCCACCAACCACCGGGAGCTCGTCTCCTGGGTGAACGAGATCGCCGAACTGACCGAGCCGGACAGCGTGGTCTGGTGCGACGGATCCGAGGCCGAGTACGAGCGCCTGTGCGGGGAGCTCGTGGCCAGAGGCACGTTCAAGAAGCTCGACCCCGTCAAGCGCCCGAACTCGTACTACGCGGCCTCCGACCCGACCGACGTCGCCCGCGTCGAGGACCGCACCTTCATCTGCTCCGAGAAGGAAGAGGACGCGGGCCCGACCAACCACTGGAAGGCCCCCGCCGAGATGCGGGAGATCTTCGCGGGGGAGAAGGGCGTCTTCCGCGGCTCGATGCGCGGTCGCACGATGTACGTCGTGCCCTTCTGCATGGGCCCGGTCGGCTCCCCGCTCTCCGCGATCGGCGTCGAGATCACCGACTCCGCGTACGTCGCTGTCTCCATGCGCACCATGACCCGCATGGGCCAGGCTGTCCTGGACGAGCTCGGCGACGACGGCTTCTTCGTGAAGGCCGTGCACACGCTGGGCGCGCCGCTCGAAGCGGGCGAGGCCGACGTGCCGTGGCCCTGCAACTCCACGAAGTACATCTCGCACTTCCCCGAGGACCGCGAGATCTGGTCGTACGGATCCGGGTACGGCGGCAACGCCCTGCTCGGCAAGAAGTGCTACGCCCTGCGCATCGCCTCCGTCATGGCGCGCGACGAGGGCTGGCTGGCCGAGCACATGCTGATCCTCAAGCTCACGCCCCCGCAGGGCGAGAGCAAGTACGTGGCGGCCGCCTTCCCCTCCGCCTGCGGCAAGACCAACCTCGCCATGCTGGAGCCGACGACCCGCGGCTGGACGGTCGAGACCATCGGTGACGACATCGCCTGGATGCGCTTCGGTGAGGACGGACGGCTCTACGCGATCAACCCCGAGGCCGGTTTCTTCGGCGTCGCGCCCGGCACCGGCGAGCACACCAACGCCAACGCCATGAAGACCCTGTGGGGCAACTCGGTCTTCACGAACGTCGCGCTCACCGACGACAACGACGTCTGGTGGGAGGGCATGACGGAGGAGACTCCCGCCCACCTCACGGACTGGAAGGGCAACGACTGGACCCCGGAGTCGGGCGTCCCCGCGGCCCACCCGAACGCCCGCTTCACCACGCCCGCCTCGCAGTGCCCGATCATCGCGCCCGAGTGGGAGGACCCCAAGGGCGTGCCGATCTCGGCGATCCTCTTCGGTGGCCGTCGCGCCAGCGCGGTGCCGCTCGTGACGGAGTCCTTCAACTGGCAGCACGGCGTCTTCCTCGGCGCCAACGTGGCCTCCGAGAAGACCGCCGCCGCCGAGGGCAAGGTCGGCGAGCTGCGCCGCGACCCGTTCGCGATGCTGCCCTTCTGCGGCTACAACATGGGCGACTACATGGCCCACTGGATCAAGGTCGGCGCGGACAAGCCGGACCAGTCCAAGCTCCCGAAGATCTACTACGTGAACTGGTTCCGGAAGAACGCCGAGGGCAAGTTCGTGTGGCCCGGCTTCGGTGAGAACTCCCGCGTCCTGAAGTGGATCGTCGACCGGCTCGACGGCAAGGCCGAGGGCGTCGAGACCCCCATCGGCATCCTGCCGACGGTCGACTCCCTGGACACCGAGGGGCTCGACCTGCCCGCCGCCGACCTGGAGTTCCTGCTCACGGTCGACAAGGAGGTCTGGCGCGACGAGGCCTCGCTGGTCCCCGAGCACCTGAACACCTTCGGCGACCACACGCCCAAGGAACTGTGGGACGAGTACCGCGCCCTGGTGCAGCGTCTCGGCTGACACCCCCGCGTACTCAGCGCATTCCGGAAGGGCCCCGCACAACGGCGTGCGGGGCCCTTCCGCATGTGTACGCATCTCGCACACCCTCCCTTCACGTCACCCTCACATGTTTCAATGACCCCACACGGGGGGCCGCTGATCGCGACGCGCGCCGCCAAAAAGCCTGTGGGGGGCCAAGTTGAAGAAGTCTCAGCGGTTAAGACGGGGGACGGGCGCCGTGCTCGCGGTGGTACTCGGCTCGGCAGGGCTGGTCGCCGTCGGGACGCCCGCCGCGTACGCCGCCACTCCCTCGGACGAGGTGGCCAAGCTGCCGATCTCCTCGTTCGGGGCGATGGTGGTGGACGACGCGCACGAGCGGGTCTACGTCACCGACGCGCGCAGGAGCAGCGGCACGAGCCAGGTCTGGGTCTACGACTTCCAGGGCCGACGGGTGGGTTCGCTCGCCACCGACCAGCCGGCCTCCGGCATGGCGCTCAGCGCGGACGGCGCGACGCTGAACGTGTCGGTGTCCGGCCGCATCATGGCGTTCGACACGGCGACGCAGGCCAAGGGCGGCGCGTCCGTCACGCCCTACAGCGTCGAGTGCGGCCGGGACGTCGCCGTGGCGGGAGGCAAGACGTGGTTCACGGAGACGCCGTACACCGGCTCGTACTGCGACCGGCCCGACAACGCCGCGTATCTGTACGGCGTCAAGGACGCCTCGTACGCCTACACCGGCTGGAACAGCGAGGGGCGGCTGAAGCTGGAGTCGGGGCCCGAGGCGCCCGACCGGCTCGTGATGGGGCAGGCGGGCGCGGGTAGCGCGGCCAACCCCTTCCTCACCACGTTCGACGCGAGCGGCGAGACCCTGGTGCGCGGCCCTCAGCGGCGCTTCGCGGAAGCCGACGGCAAGGGCGCGCTCGACCTGAAGGACATCGCCCAGAGCGCCGACGGCAAGCGGATCGCCGTCGCCGACGCGGCATACGGCACCCGGTTGCTCGACGCCTCCGACCTGGCGGACGCGCCGACCGGCTACCAGCCGCTGCCGGAGGGTGTGAAGGCCTCGGCGGTGGCATTCAGCGGTGACGGGAAGTACGTGGCCCGCGGTGCGGGCGCCACGGGCAGCACGCCCGACCTGCTGATCCAGCCCGCCGACCCGGCGGACGGCACCACGCCGATCGAGTTCGCCTTCGAGGGGGAGCTCGACGGCTCGCGGGTCGTGCCGCAAGGGCTCGACTGGACCAAGGACGGCTCACGGCTCTTCGCGGTGACCTCGGACGGCGGCAGCGGCCACTGGCTGCACGTCATCAAGCCCCCGGCCGCCCAGTACGACGCGCGCTTCACGGGCACGCTCGGCACCACGCCATCGAAGCCCGTCGTCGGTGAACCGCTCGGCATCCGGGGCGCGTTGGAGCTTGACGGGCCCGCTCCCGCGGAGCCGGTGAAGGTCGCCGCGGTCCGCGAGGACGCGGACGGCACGCAGGAGGTGGCCGCGGCCAAGGTCGCGGCCGACGGCAGCTTCACCGTCCTCGACGTACCGGACAGGCTCGGCGAGGCGACGTACACGCTGCGGTTCCTCGGCGATGTCACGCACCGGCCCGCCGAGGACGTCACGGTCACCGTCGACGTGGCGAAGGCGGCGACGGCGATCGAGCTGACGGCGCCCGCGGAGGCGACCCGCGCGGGCGGTGTCGAGATCGCCGGGAAGCTGACGGGGCAGGGGCGTGCGCTGCCGTCCGGGATCGCGCTGAAGGTGACGCGGACCGACAGGCTCGGCACGACGGGTGAGCTGACATCGGCGTCGGTGGCGGCGGACGGCACGTTCCGGATCAGGGACCTGCCGAGCAAGAAGGGCAAGACGGTCTACGCGGTGAGTTACGAGGGCGATGCCCTGCACGGCGGATCGTCGACCCAGGCCACTGTGAAGATCACCGGTTAGACGGCGGGTACCCCCAGCTGTCGTCTCCGGTGGTGGCGCCCGGTCCGCGGCCTTCCCGGCCGCGGACCGGGGCCGTCAGTGGGCGCCGACGAGGTGGGCGGCGCCGGCGTGCGCGTCCATGCGACGGGCGGCGAGGATCGCCGCCGCGGTGTCGGCACGGGACGCGGCCACCACCAGGGCGCGGCCCGCGAGGGCGTGGGCGCGCTGGTGCAGGGCGGTGAGGTGCGGTTCGTGGATCGCGGTCACCACGGCCGAGCGGACGGGCGGGAGTCCGCCGCGCAACCGGGCCACCTCGGACGACAGCTGCTCGGCGGCGTCGTCCAGGTCGGTGGCGGGCGCGAGGGCGCGCAGCTCGTCCGTGACGGCGAGGAGCGCCGCCAGATGCGCGGCGAGCTGGATGTCCAGCTCCTCCTCGCGGGAGCGGTGCGGGAAGTCGCCCGGTTCGGCCATGGCATGGACCGACTTGGTGCGGATCGGCTCGTACATGGCATGGCCTCCTGGCGGGTAGCTTGAAAGCCATCCTACATTAGATTCAGTCTAAAGTTGAGCGCGGTCATGCCCTGCGTGAGCGAGAGACCTAGGGCTGGGTGTAGCCGTCCAGGAAGTTGCCGATCCGGGTGACGGCCTCGGTCAGATCCGTCGTCGTGGGCAGCGTGACGACCCGGAAGTGATCCGGTTCCGGCCAGTTGAAGCCGGTGCCGTGGACGACCATGATCTTCTCGGCGCGGAGCAGGTCGAGGACCATCTGGCGGTCGTCCTTGATCTTGAAGACCTTCGGGTCGAGCCGCGGGAAGAGGTAGAGCGACCCCTTGGGCTTCACACAGCTCACGCCGGGGATCTGGGTGAGCAGGTCGTACGCGGTGTCGCGCTGCTCCACGAGTCGGCCGCCCGGAAGCACGAGGTCGTTGATGGTCTGCCGCCCGCTCAGCGCGGCGACCACACCGTGCTGACCCGGCATGTTCGCGCACAGGCGCATGTTGGCGAGGATCGTCAGGCCCTCGATGTACGAGGACGCGTGCGCCTTCGGCCCCGAGATGGCCACCCAGCCGACGCGGTAACCGGCCACCCGGTACGCCTTCGACATGCCGTTGAAGGTGAGGGTGAGGAGGTCGGGGGCGACGGCGGCGGTGGGGGTGTGGACCGCGTCGTCGTAGAGGATCTTGTCGTAGATCTCGTCCGAGCAGATCAGGAGGTTGTGGCGCCGCGCGATGTCGGTCAGGCCGCGCAGCATCTCCTCGCTGTATACGGCGCCCGTCGGGTTGTTCGGGTTGATGATCACGAGCGCCTTGGTGCGGTCGGACACCTTGCGCTCGATGTCGGCGAGGTCCGGCATCCAGTCCGCCTGCTCGTCGCAGCGGTAGTGCACGGCGGTGCCGCCGGAGAGCGAGACCGCGGCCGTCCACAGCGGATAGTCCGGCGCCGGTACGAGGACCTCGTCGCCGTCGTCGAGCAGTCCCTGCATGGCCATGACGATGAGCTCGGAGACGCCGTTGCCGATGAAGACGTGCTCGACGTCCGTCTCGATGCCCAGGGTCTGGTTGTGCATGACCACCGCGCGGCGGGCGGCGAGCAGCCCCTTCGCGTCTCCGTAGCCGTGCGCGTCGCCGACGTTGCGGAGGACGTCCTCAAGGATCTCGGGCGGGCACTCGAACCCGAAGGCCGCGGGGTTGCCGGTGTTGAGCTTCAGGATGCGGTGGCCCGCCGCTTCCAGCCGCATCGCCTCCTCGAGCACCGGGCCCCGGATCTCGTAACAGACGTTGGCGAGCTTCGTCGACTGGATGACCTGCATGTCCGCGAGCTTACGGCCGCGTAACGAGACCCGCCTCGTGTTTTCCGCCACGTCGGGGACGGGGCGGTGCCGTACGTGGCATTCGGGTGCGTCCGAGCGCGTCCGCGTGCCTCCGAGTGCGTTCGGACCCGTCGGGGTGTCCTGTCAGCGGTCAGTTGTGTCCGTATGCGGTCTTGTCCTCGCGCCCGGCAGCCCCAACAATGCGCATGACAAAACCGAATCACCTTCGGTCACATAGTCAACGGAGGGGACCCCCACATGAAGAAGCCTCTCGTCGGCGCGATCTTCGCCGTGGCGCTCATCGGCGCGACGGCGGCACCCGCGACGGCTGTCAGCGACGGCGCGCAGACGCCCGCCAAGCAGACGCAGCAGACCAAGCAGAAGCCTGTGAAGGCGAAGGCCAAGGCGAAGGTCAAGGCCAAGGCGGTCAACTTCGCGGGCACGGTGGCGCTGAGCAACTGTTCCGGCTCCGTCGTCCGCGTACCGAACTCGCAGCCCGGCGACCCAGCACTCGTGATGTCCAACGGCCACTGCCTGGAGAGCGGCTTCCCGGGCCCCGGTGAGGTCGTCGTCGACAAGCCGTCGTCGCGCAGCTTCACGCTCCTCAACTCCAGTGGCGGCAACGCCGGAACGGTCAAGGCGAGCAAGATCGCCTACGGGACGATGACGGACACGGACGTCTCGCTCTACCAGCTCACCAGCACATACAGCCAGATCGAGAGCAAGTTCGGCATCAAGGCCCTTGAGCTGAACGCGGCGCACCCGGAGAAGGGGAAGGCGATCACCGTCGTCTCCGGCTACTGGAAGAAGATGTACAAGTGCAGCGTCGACGGCTTCGCGTACCGCCTCAAGGAGGGGAACTGGACCTGGAAGGACTCGGTCCGCTACACCTCCGCCTGCCAGACGATCGGCGGCACCTCGGGCTCTCCGGTGGTCGATGACGCGACCGGCAAGGTCGTCGCCGTCAACAACACCGGCAACGAGAGCGGCGAGCGGTGCACGGACAACAACCCGTGCGAGGTCGACGAGAACGGCAAGGTGACGGTCCGCGAGGGCATCAACTACGCCCAGCAGACGTACGGCATCGTGCCGTGCGTGGCGGCAGGCAACAAGATCGACCTGAGCCGCGCGGGCTGCGCGCTGCCCAAGCCGTAAGGGACTAAGGGACGTAAGGGCCGTAAGGGCTCTGAGCGCTGCCACCCTCCGGCGCGGCAAACCCCAAACCCCCCCACCCCCGGCAAGCCAACCTGGTCCGAACCCGCCACCCCCGGATAGCGATTGGCGCATTGCAGGAAAGTCCCACTTGGGGTGTGCGGTGACCTGGGCGATTGCCGGGAGGGGGTGGGACTTTCCTGCAATGAGGTGGGGATGGGCGGGGGAATGGAGGGGGCCCGGCTCTTGTCCGGGGGCGTGGGGGGCCGAAGAATGCCCGTGACAATCACATAGGGCACAGCTGCAAGGGGGGCTCCACACATGAAGAAGGCTCTCGCGGGCGGATTACTCGCCCTCACCCTCGTAGGGTTCGGCTCCGCGCCGTCGGTCGCGTCTCCGGACGGCGCAGGGTCGGCGCAAGCGGCAGGGGAGGCCGCGACGAAGGGCGTCGACTTCGCAGGGACCGTCGCGCTCAGCAACTGCTCGGGCTCCGTCGTCCGCATGCCCCAGTCGAAGGCGGACGATCCCGCGCTCGTCCTCTCCAACGGGCACTGTCTGGAGAGCGGGTTCCCGACGGCGGGCGAGGTGATCGTCGACCGGCCGTCCACCCGCACCTTCAAGCTGCTCGACGCCAAGGGCGCGGAGAAGGCGACGCTCACGGCGAGCAAGGTCTCGTACGCGACGATGACCGACACGGACATCTCCCTCTACCAACTCACCACCAGCTACGGCGACATCAAGAAGAAGTACGGCATCAAGGCGCTGGAGATCGACGCCGCCCATCCGGTCAAGGGGCGGGACATCACGGTCGTCTCCGGGTATTGGAAGAAGACGTACACCTGCAAGATCGACGGGTTCGTGTACCGGCTCAAGGAGGGGGAGTGGACCTGGAAGGATTCGGTCCGCTACACCCCCGCGTGCCAGACCATCGGTGGTACGTCGGGGTCACCGGTGATCGACCACAAGACCGGCAAGGTCACCGCCGTCAACAACACGGGCAACGAGGCGGGCGAGCGCTGCACCCTCGACAACCCCTGTGAGGTCGACCGGCACGGCAACGTGACGGTCCGCAAGGGCATCAACTACGCGCAGGAGACGTACGGGATCGTGCCGTGCGTCGGGCACGACAGCAAGATCGACCTCGGCCGGAAGGGCTGCAAGCTGCCGCGACCGGCCAAGGCCCAGCGGTAACGCGCTGGCTTCCGCGCTGGCTTCCGCGCTGGCTTCAGGGAGTACGGCGCACGGAGCGTCCCGCGAGGACGTCCGTGCGCCGCCCGTCCTCCATCACGAACCTGCCGTCGATCAGGACGTGCGGGATGCCGGTCGGGAGGGTGCGGGGAGCGTCGAAGGTGGAGCCCGCGGCGACCGTCTCCGGGTCGAAGAGGACCAGGTCGGCGCGGTAGCCCTCGCGGACGATGCCCCGGTCGGCGAGGCGCAGGCGGGCGGCGGGGCGTGCGGTGAGGTGGGCGACGCACTCTTCGAGGGTGAGGACGCCGAGTTCGCGTACGTAGCGGCCGAGGTACTGCGGGAACGTGCCGTACGCGCGCGGGTGCGGCTTGAAGCCCTGAAGGATGCCGTCGCTGCCGCCGGTGTGCACGGGGTGCTGCATGATCGCCTGGACGTTGTCCTCGTGGCCGACGTGCTGGAGGATCGTCGAGCCGAGTTTGTCGTCGATGAGGAGTCGGCGGGCGGTGACCCAGGGCTCCTCGCCGCGCAGCTCGGCGGAGTCGGCGACGGTCTTGCCCACGAAGGAGTCGAGACCCGGTTCGGAGACGCCGGAGATCTCGATCCTGTCCCACTCGATCGGTACGCCGTGACAGCCGTCGGCGCCGATGACCTCCATGTGGTGGCGGATCTTCTCGGCGGTCGCGTCGTCCTGGAGCCGCGCGAGGATCGCGTCGGGCCCGCCTTCGCTCGCCCAGCTCGGCAGCATGGCGACGAGGGTCGTGCAGCCGGGGGTGTAGGGGTATGTGTCGAGGGTGATGTCCGCGCCGTTCGCGAGCGCGGAGTCGAGGAGGGCGAGCAGGTCGGGCGCCTTGCCCTTGTTCACGCCGAAGTTCATGGTGGCGTGGGCGAGGTGGAGGGGGCAGTTCGCGGTGCGCGTGAGGTTGACCATCTCCTCGTACGCCTGGAGGGCGCCGGCGCCGTAACTGCGGTGGTGGGGGCAGTAGTAGCCGTTGAACTGGGCCACCACCTTGCAGAGCTCGGTGAGTTCGGAGTCGTCGGCGTACATGCCGGGGGTGTAGGTGAGGCCCGAGGACATGCCGACGGCGCCCTGCTCCATTCCCTCCGCGACGAGCTGCTTCATGCGGTCGACCTCGGCGGGGGTCGCCGGGCGGTCGTCCCAGCCGACCGCGTACATGCGGACGGTGCCCTGGGGGATGAGGTAGGCCGCGTTGACGGCGATGCCGTGGCCGCCGTGGGAGCGGTCGAGGCGGTCCAGGTACTCGCCGACCGTGCGCCAGTCGAAGTCGATGTCGCTGCCGTCGCCGTTCCAGCCGGTGATGGCCTGGCGGACCTGGGCGAGGGTGCGGTCGTCCACGGGGGCGTAGCTGAGACCGTCCTGGCCGATGACCTCCAGGGTGACGCCCTGGGCCGCTTTCGCGCTGTGGTCCGGGTCGCGGAGGAGGGCGAGGTCGCTGTGGGCGTGCATGTCGATGAAGCCGGGGGAGAGGGCCAGGCCGTGGGCCTCGATTGTGCGGGTCCCGGTCGGGCGGGGGCCCGTGTCCCCCTCCCGGCGGATGGTGCTGATCCTGCCCTCGTGTACGCCGACGTCGGCTCGGTACGAGGCACCTCCGGTGCCGTCTATGACGCGTGCGTCCCGGATCACCAGGTCCATGGAGGTGCCTCTCTGTGTCTGTTGCTGTCTGTCGCTGTCTGTGGCTCGGCTGCGCGCTGAGTTGTGGTGCACCCGGCCTCCGGCCGGATTGTCGCTCCCACCCGCACCACCCGTGCGGCTCTCGTCGCCGGGTGCGGGTGGCCCTGGCGGGGGCGGGACGCCGTCGGCGACTGTCCCGTGCGGGGCGCTCGGTCGCCCGCGCTGTGATGCGGGGTAATCGGGCGGGTGGGCGGGAGATACCCGCCGCGAAGCGGCGGTCTTTGGTCTGTGTCGTCCACCCTGTATCGCGGGGTGCTCGGGCGGGCGGGTGGGAGACACCCGTCGCGAAGCGGCGGTTCAGGAAACCGCCCCCGCCCCCCGGCCCCCGGACCCCCGACCGAAGGTCAGAAATAAGTCCGCACGTAATCCACGACCGTCCCGTCGCCCTCGACCAGGGGAATCAGCTGCCACTTGTCGAAGGACGTGCAGGGATGCGAAAGCCCAAGACCCACCCAATCGCCCACGGCGAGATCCGCCTCCGGGCTCGTCCGGACCCACCCGTGCTGGTCGGAGAGGCCCGTCACCGTGACCCCCGTCGCGGGCCGGTCGACCCCGTCCCGGTGGACGACCTGCGCCTCGGGCAGGTCGATGTCATAAGCGGCGTCCCGCTTGCCCGCGTTCGTGAACGCCTGCTCCGACGTCGGCCGGGACACCACCTGCGTCCAGAGCCGGAAGGCGGGGTGCAGCGCGCCCTCGTCCGGGACGCGGTTGAACGGCGTCAGGTGACGGTAGTGACCGTCGTCGTGCGAGACGTACGCCCCGGAGCGGAGCAACTTCAGTACGGGAACGGAGAGTTCGGGAATCTCGGCGAAGACATTGGCCACCGCGTCGAACCACGCGCTGCCGCCCGCGCTGACGACGACCTCGTCCAGATCAGCGAACCGGTTCGCCTTGTCGAACTCCACAAGCAGGGAGGTCAGCCGCCGCAGCCACGCCTCGACCCGCTCGGACGTCGCGTCCGGCACCTCGCCCTCGTACCCGGCGAGGCCCACGAGACGCAGCGTGTCCGCGGCCGCGACCGCGTTGGCGATCTCGACGCACTCGTCCTCGGTACGCACGCCGGTGCGCGCCCCGTCGCCCGCGCCGAGCTCCACCACGACGTCGACGGGACGCGTCGCGCCCGCCGCGCGCAGAGCGGCGTCCATCAGGGCGACACCGGGTACGGAGTCGACGTAGCAGATGAAGCGGAACGCGGGATCCGCGTCCAGCTCGCCCGCGATCCAGCGCAGCGCCGCCGCGTCCACCAGCTCATTGGCGAGGAAGATCCGCTCCACCCCGAAGGCCCGCGCGACCCGCACCTGGTGCGGCACGGCGAGGGTGATGCCCCACGCGCCGCGCTCCAGCTGACGCGCGAAGAGCTGCGGCGCCATGGAGGTCTTGCCGTGCGGGGCGAAGGCGAGCCCGTGCCGTTCGGAGTACGTCTCCATCAGCGCGAGGTTGTGTTCGAGGCGCTCGGCGGAGAGGGCGAGGACGGGGGTGGTGAAGCCGTCCGTGAAGAGGTTCCGGCGCTGGGCCGCGAGCTCGCCGACCGTCAGCCCCTCCGCGTCCGGCGGGAGACCCTTGAAGCGGTGGTCGACCCGCTCTCGTGTGAGCCGGTCGAGCTCCTGGGCCAGACGTCCGTCGGTGCGGTCGGCTGCGCTGTCGGCGGCCATGGCGCCTCCTCGAAAAGGTGCGTTGCATAATACGCAACGGTCATTGCGTATGTCGCTTACTGCTGTCTAACATCCGAGCCAACGCCGGGTCAACGGATCCGGACGGTCGGCCAGGACGGTCGGCCAGGACGGCAACGGGACAGCAACAGGACAGCAAGGGGTTGGAGCGGACGTGTCGAAGGTGACCGCAGGTGGAGTGTCGGGCGGCGTGGACGTCATGGACGTCGTGGCGCTCGGCGAGTCCATGGTCACGTTCCTGCCCACCCGCGCGGGCCGCCTCGCCGACGTACCCTCCTTCGACCGCGGAATCGGCGGCGCCGAGTCGAACGTCGCCTGCGCGCTCGCCGCGGCGGGGCACCGCACCCGCTGGGTCAGCCGCGTCGGCGCCGACGGCTTCGGTGACCACCTCGTCGAGGCGATCGCCCGCTACGGAGTGGACACCAGCGCCGTGCGCCGCGACCCGCACCGCCCCACCGGCATCTACTTCCGCACCGCCGACGACCGCGACACCGACGCCCACGAGGTCCTCTACTACCGCGCGGGATCCGCCGCCTCCGCGATGTCCCCCGACCCGGACAGCGTCGACCACGAGGCGCTCGCCGCCGCCCGCATCCTGCACCTCTCCGGCATCACGGCCGCCCTCTCCGCCGACTGCCTGGCGCTCCTGCGCGAGCTGACCGCACGCCGTCCCGGCCGCCCCCTGGTGTCGTTCGACGTGAACTACCGCCCGGGCCTGTGGAGCGGTGGAGCGAGCGACGCACCCCGCGTCCTCCTCGACATCGCCCGCGGCGCCGACCTCGTCTTCGTCGGCGAGGACGAGGCCGCCGACGCGTGGGGCATCACCGGCGGCCCCGACGCCATCCGCGCCGCACTCCCCGAGCCCGCGACCCTGGTCGTCAAGCAGGGCAGCCACGGCGCCACCGTCTTCACGGGAGCCCCCGTCGAAGCCCCGGTCGAAGCCCCTGCCGGAGCCCCTGTCGAAGCCTCCCGTGAAGACGGAGCCTCCGACGAAGGTGCGCCCGCCGTCTTCCAAGCGGCGCTCAAGGTCGACGTCGTCGCCCCCGTCGGCGCCGGTGACGCCTTCGCCGCCGGGTTCCTCTCCGCCACCCTGCGCGGACTGCCCGCCGACCAGCGCCTGCGCCACGGCCACCTCATGGCCGCCGCCGCGCTCACCGTCCCCGGCGACCTCGCCACGCCCCCCGCGCGGCAGGACGCCGACCGTCTCGCCGCCCTGGACGCCGACGCCTGGGGCACACTTCGTCTCGGCCCGGGCTGGACGGACGGCGCCCCCGTCAAGCCCGTGACCGACGTCCCCGTGAACACTGAGGCCAAGGAGGAGGCACGTACATGAGTCAGACCGTAGACCGCGCCCTGTCCATCCTGCCGCTGCTCGCCGAGGGCCCCGCCGACCTCGGCCAGGTCGCCGAGCGCCTCGAAGTGCACAAGTCCACCGCCCTGCGGCTGCTGCGCACACTCCACGAACACGGCCTGGTCTACCGCCAGTCCGACCAGCGCTACCGCCTCGGCGCCCGCCTCTTCGCGCTCGCCCAGGAGGCCGTCGAGAACCTCGACGTACGCGAGATCGCGCATCCCCACCTGCTCGCCCTCAACGAGAAGTGCGGCCACACGGTCCACCTCGCGGTCTACGAGGAGCAGGAAGTCCTCTACATCGACAAGGTCGAGAGCCGCTACCCGGTGCGGATGTACTCGCGCATCGGGAAGCCGGTGGCGATCACCGTCGCCGCGGTCGCCAAGCTGCTGATCTCCGACTTTCCCGAGGCCGAGCGCCGCGCCGTCGCGGAGAAGCTCGACTACCCCACGTACACGTCCCGTTCGACGCCCAACGCCGCCGCGTTCCTCAAGGAGCTCAGCGCCGTACGCGAACAGGGATGGGCCACCGACCTCGGTGGTCACGAGGAGTCCATCAACTGCATCGGGGCCCCCATCCGCGGTGCGGACGGCCGGGTCGTCGCCGCCATGTCGGTCTCCGCGCCGAATGTCGTCGTCACCGCCGACGAACTCCTCACGCTGCTCCCGCTGGTGCGCCGTACGGCGGACGCCATCAGCCGGGAGTACTCCGGCAAGTCACCCCTCAAGGAAGCCTGAGCACGTCATGAGCACCGAGAAGACCGGCCTCACCCCGGCCACCCACACCACCCCGCCCGCGAAGTTCTCCCACGGCGTCAAGAAGGGCAACATCCTTCAGGTCGCCGGTCAGGTCGGCTTCCTCCCGGCAGAGGAGGGCAAGGCCCCCACCCCCGCGGGCCCCACCCTGCGCGAGCAGACCCTCCAGACGTTCGCCAACGTCAAGGCCATCCTCGAAGAGGGCGGCGCGACCTGGGACGACGTGATGATGATGCGCGTCTACCTCACGGACGTGGACCACTTCGCCGAGATGAACAAGATCTACAACGAGTACTTCGAGGAGCAGGGCCTCAAGGCCCCCGCCTCCGCCCGCACCACGGTCTACGTCGGCCTCCCGGCGGGCCTGCTCATCGAGATCGACGCGCTCGCCGTCCTGGGCTGATCCGCCCGACGTTCTGAGCACCCCGCAAGCCGTACGTCTTCACGGCGCGGCGCCAACTCCCCCCGAGGCGCCGCGCCGTGATCCCCCCTGCCCCGAAAGCTCCATGCACTTACGAGGTCAACGATGTCCCCGTCCCCCTTCGCCGCGCTCGCGGCCGCCGCCCCCGCCGAGACACCACCCCACACCGGTGGCATCCTCACCCTGATCGACGGCACGGCAGGCCTCCTGACCGTCGCCGCGCTCGGCATCCTGCTTCTGCTCTTCCTGATCATCAAGGTCAGGCTCCAGCCCTTCGTGGCGCTGCTCGCGGTCTCCATAGTCGTCGGCCTCTCGGCCGGTCTCTCCGTCACCGAACTCTTCGGCACGGTCCAGAAGTCCGACGCGGTCTCCGTCATCGAGTCCGGCATGGGCGGCATCCTCGGCCATGTGGCGATCATCATCGGCCTCGGCACGATGCTCGGTGCGATCCTTGAGGTGTCGGGCGGTGCGGAAGTCCTCGCCTCACGTCTCCTGGGCCTCTTCGGTGAGAAGCGGGCGCCCCTCGCGATGGGCCTGACGGGCCTGATCTTCGGTATCCCGGTCTTCTTCGACGTCGGCATCTTCGTCCTCGCGCCGATCGTGTACGCCGCCGCCAAGCGCAGCGGCAAGTCGATCCTGATCTACTGCCTGCCCCTGCTCGCGGGTCTGTCGATGACCCACGCGTTCCTGCCCCCGCACCCCGGCCCGGTGGCCGCGGCCGGTCTGCTCCACGTGGACCTCGGCTGGGTCATCCTGATGGGCATCGTCTGCGGCATCCCGGCCGTCCTCGCCGCGTGGGTCTACTCCGCCTGGGTCGGCAAGCGCATCTTCGTGCCCGTCCCGCAGGACATGGTCGAGGCCGCCGACGAGGCCAAGGCCGCGGTCGTCGCCGAGCAGCGCGAGGCGGGCGTGCAGCCGAGCGAGAAGCCGGTGCCGCTCGGCATCGTGTTCGCGATCATCGGAACGCCGCTGTTCCTGATCCTCCTCGCGACCTTCTCCTCCATCGCCTTCGACCCCTCGACCCTGCGCAGCGTCATCGAGTTCTTCGGCAGCCCCTTCGTCGCCCTGACGATCGCCCTGCTGATGGCGTACTACCTGCTGGGCATCCGGCGCGGCTGGTCGCGCAAGTCCCTGGAGACGGTCTCGACCTCGTCCCTGAAGCCGGTCGGCAACATCCTGCTCGTGGTCGGCGCGGGCGGCATCTTCGGCGCGGTCCTCAAGGCGAGCGGCGTGGCCGGGGCCCTCTCGGACACCTTCCAGGACGTGGGCCTGCCCATCATCGTCCTCGCCTACCTGCTCTCCCTGGTGCTCCGTGTCGCCCAGGGCTCGGCGACGGTCGCGATCGTGACGACGGCGGGCATCGTGGCCCCGCTCCTCTCCGAGGGCGACCACTCGCAGGCCTTCGTGGCCCTGGTCATCATGGCGATCTCGGCGGGCTCGATCTTCGCCTCGCACGTGAATGACGGCGGCTTCTGGATGGTGTCGAAGTACTTCGGCATCTCGGAGCGGGACACGCTCAAGACGTGGACCGTCCTTGAGTCGGTGCTCTCCCTCGCCGGGTTCGCGGTGGCGGCTGTGGTGAGTCTGTTCGTCTAGCGCGACTCGTCGTCCAGCGCGACTCGTCCAGCGCGAGATCTCCTGTTCGTACTTCTTCGAGGGCGCCCCCGGCCGCAACGGCCGGGGGCGCCTTTCGTCCCCCCGACCCGTTTCCGCCCCGCGCGCGCCCGGAGTCCGACCGGCGGCTGCTGTGCAATGGAAGACGAGGGGAGAACGGAACGGGCTTGTGAGGGGTGTGACGCCGGTGCGATCCTTGCCGCCATGTCACCGCCTCCTCACATACCCGATCACGGATTGGTACTCGAGGAGGTGAGGAAGGTGCGGCGGGCAGGCGTCGTCAGACTGCGCGAGACGGACACGCCTGAGCTGATCCGTATCGCCGGTGAACTACCAGCGTCCGACGGCGAGTTGTCCTTCGGAGCCGTCGAGCGACTACTCCGGGCCGCCGTCGCCGGAATCGGCGGAGGCAGTCTCCAGACCGCCGCCGAGTACACCCTCGGCCTCGCCCAGGGCACCCGCGACTGGCCGCCCGCGGACCGGCGCCGAAGGGCCGCCCAGGTGTACGGGGTCAGCGTCGAACGGTTCCGCAAGCACCACGAGTTGATGGTGCTCGGGCAGATAGCCGAGCAGGTCGTCGGCATCGCGGTCCGGGTGCCGGGGGAGAGCGGTGAGCCGACGGGCGGACTGCCCGCGGCCCACCGCGAGCTCCGCCTGACTCTGCACGGGCGCGCCGTGACCGTCACCGTGCACGTCCACTCGGTGGACCTGCTGCGGGACGTGGACGTCATCGTCTCGCCGTCGAACACGTACTTCGCGCTGCCCGCCGCCTACAAGTCGTCGGTATCGGCGACCCTGCGGAGGGCCGGAGCGCGCAAAGACCCCACGGGGGGACTCGTCGAGGACCATGTCCACGATGAGTTACGGGGATGGGCCGCCCGGCACGGAGTACCGGGCCGGGCGGCCCTGCCGGGAACAGTCGTCGCCACCTCGTCCGGCGCCCTCGCGGACCAGGGCGTCCGGCGGATCTACCACGTGGCGGTGGCCGTGCCCCGGCCCGAGACCAATGACTACGACGTGCAGCCCGCCGACGTGACCCGGGGTGTGGCCCGCGCCTTCGCGCTGCTCACCGAGGAGTCCCGGGCGGGCGATCCGCCCCTCACCTCCATCTGCCTGCCGCTGCTCGGCGCGGGCCGCGGCGGCCTCTCGCCGCTGGAGAGCTTCGGCGCGCTGTGGGCGGCCGTGGAGGCGGAACTCGCCCGCGGCGCGGCCTTGGACGTCCACTTCGTCGTCCGGCGCCATGCGCGCGCCGACCTCATCGAGCGGCTGCTCGCCGGCTCGACCGGCCGGGGGACGGGTGCGGAACGGGGCATCCGCGAAGGTCACGTCAGGGGGAAACCGTGAATCCGTACGCCGTCCTCGCGGCCGCCGCCGCGCTCTGGGACCGCATCGCCGACCACCTCGACCAGCCGCTCCGCGACCGGCTCGCGGTGCTCCTCGACGTCGTACGCGCCCGGGACGCCGACGAGCCGACCCGCAGGGACGCGGCCGACCGGGCGGCGGAGCTGTTGCGCGAGCGGCTGCCGGAGGAGTTCGGTGCCGGGGGCGAGGCGCGGCTCACCATGGACGCCGACCTCGAAGGGGCGGCGGCCGGTGCGGACCTCGACTACCAGGGCTTTCGCGTCGAGGATCTGGCCGTGCTCCTGATCGACGGCCACCGCATGGTCGGGCCCGTGCTGGGCCCGGTCCGCGAACGGCTGCTCGCCGCGCCCGCCCTCGACGCCGACACGGTGCTGCGGCACGGCGGCAACCCGTTCGCGCCCGAGCTGATCAGGCTGCCCGGCGCGGGCGGTCTGCCCCGCCTGCCGCGCTTCCAGTTCTCCGAGGGCACGATGCCCTGGCTCGTCGTCCTCGAAGTCAACGCCATCCTGGCCGCCGACCGCGACCCCTGGGGCGCCGCCGACTGGTGGCTTTCCGCCAACGCCTGGCTCGGCACATCTCCCGCGCTGCTCCTGGGCTGCGGACGCGACCGCCAACTCGCGGACACCGCACGCTTCTTGATGGAGGGTGAGTAGCCGTGCCCAACTACCGCCCGCCCGACACCATGACCGGCACCCCCGCCAAGGTCACCCTGGAACGCGGCACGGTCCTGCACCGCGTGCACTCATCGCGGCGCGACCCCGCCGGATTCAACCCGCGCCCCTCGCACTGCCTCTACGGGGGCGGCCGCTTCGACGGAACGGCCTGCGATCCCTACGGCTACCTCTACGTGGGCCTCAGCCCGGCGGCCGCGGTCTGCGAGACCCTGCTGCGCTCCCTGCCGTTCGACCCGGCGGGCGGCCCCCGCCTCGTCCCGCGCGTGAGCGTCGAGGGGCGGCGCCTGTCCACGCTCCGGCTCACCGCCGACGTCACCGTGGTGTCGCTGATGAGCGCGCAGGAACTGGCCGCCGTCCACCAGGACAGCTGGCTCGTCCAGACCGAGGCGATCGACTACGCGTACACGCGCGACTGGGCGCACTGGATCCGCGGCCACACCGACCCCTGGGCGCAGGGCTTCGTCTGGTCGTCGAAGCGCGAGCCGGGCGACCGTACGGTGCTGCTCTTCGGCGACCGGTGCCCGCAGGGAGCAGCCGAGGCCGTCGAGGGGAACGCGGTGGACTTCGGCACGACGGACGGCGAACGATGGCTCAACTCCGTTCTCCAGCCGTACCATGCGCGCCTCGCCCCCTGAGGGCCCTCTCCCCACGTAAAGGGTCACTGTGCTCGACGAGAACAGACAGCCGCGACTCGCGGACGAGCGCGACGAGGTCCTCGACCGCATCGCGCGACTGCCGTCCGACGCGCAGGAGGCGCCGGCGCTGTGCGCGTACGCGGGCGAACTGAGCTACCGCATCCACCTGTTGGCCGAGAGCGAGCCGGACGGCGCGGACCTGGACCTCGCGGCGGAAGCCTTCGCCCTGGCCTTCGCGGCGCCGGGCACGGACGACGACTGGCACGCGTGGCGGATCGTGTACGCGCACGTGCGGGCCCTTCAGTACGACATCGACCCCTCACCGCAACTCCTCTTTGCATGCTGGGAGTTGCTGCTCACCGGGACCGATTCGCTGTCCGCCGACGACCCCGCGTACGACGCCCCACGCGCACTGGGCCGCCATCTGCTCGCCCTCTGCGCGAAGGAGCGGTACACGCAGGCCCCGTCGGACGCGCCGCACGAGGAGCGTGCCGCCCTGCTCGACGAGGCCGTGCGCCGCTCCGCCGACGCCGAGGGGGTCCTGGAGGCGGGCAGCCAGGAGGCCGTCGACCTGTGGGAGGCGCAAGGGTTCCTGCGGCTCGAACGCTGCATGCTGGGCGGCGGCGTCGAGGACGCGGCAGCCGCCGTCGCGCACTACAAGGCGGTGCTCGAAGCCGCGCTGCCCGGCACCGACCTGCCGCTCGTCCGGCACAGCTTGGGCATCACGCTGCTCGTGCACGGAAGGGCGACCGCCGACCGGGATGAACTTGAGGAGGCGCGAGAGGCGTTCGGTACGGCGGTCCGCGACGCACGGCGGCGTACCGGCGAGGAGCCGTGGTGGGCCGGGGAGGCGGAGAGCCGGGCCCTCTTCGTCCGCGTCATGATCTGGTCCACCTGGAAGGACCAGGCGCACGCGGCGGCGGGCGAGGTCGAGCTGGCCGCGCTCCTCGCACGGCCCGGTGCCGAGGAAGAGTTGCTGCCGCAGTTCCTCGACGGGTTCGGGCGGCTGCTCTACGAGCGGGCGAACATCCGCGGTGACGCGGCGGGCTGCGACCGGGGCATCGCCCTGATGCGGCGCGCGGTCACCGAGTGGCGGCCCGAACGGGACGGCAAGGTCACGGCGACAGCGATGTTCCTCGGCTACTGCCAGCAGTCCCGCCACGCCGCCGACCCGGATCCGAGCCGTATCGCCGACGTCGCCGAGGCGGCCGGACTCGCCCTCGCCGACGAGGAGGCGCACGCCGACGTACGGAAGGGGGCGCGGATCCTCGCCGCCTGGGCCCGGTTCTACGGCGGTGAGCGGGAGGACGGCACGACGTCACCGCTGGGCGACGACATCACCGCTGTGTACAGCGATCTGCTCGACGACATCGACGAAGGCCGTACCTTCCTCGACTTCGGCGGGGCCGACGAGGACTTCCCCGGGCTCTTCGCGGGCTTCAGCCCCGAACGCCAGGCGGCCGTGTTCGACGAGATGTACGCCGGGTGGCGCGCGGAGAAACCGGGCCAGGGCCGCGCGAAGGCCGCCGCCATGCTGCTCTCGCACGTACGGATCCTGGATCCGCACGGCAATCACGTCAGCGCCGCGCAGAAGGACGAGTTGGTGGCGGCCGTGCTCGAACACGCCAAGGACGACCCGGCGTGGCAGCGCACCGCGCACCTGGCGGTCGGCGCGGCCCGGATGACGGACGAGATGGCGGGCGCCGGGAGCGGCATGGACACGGTCCTCGACCACTTCGCGCAGGCGCAGGCCGCGGGCGCCCGGGCGGGCGGCGGAACCGAAGGGCACGGGCTCGACTTCGCCAGGATCATGGCCACCAGCCACCGGGGGCAGACGGGCGGCGGCGCGGACGACGTCGAGGCGGCCCGCGCCCAGTGGCGTGAGCTGCGCGACCGTCCCGGCCTCTCCCCGCACAAGCGCCGGGCCATGGACGCGCAGCAGGCGTCCTTCGACGCCCAGGCCGCGATCCGGCGCGGTGACCTCGCCGCCGCCGACCGGCACATCGCCGTCGTCATCGACGTGCACGCCGGGCTCGACCCCGAAGACCCCACCCGCGCCGAACTGTGGACGCTCATCGAACTCGACCGGATGGTCCGTGACGACTACGCCGAGGGGATCGGCGAGCCGCCGGCCCCGCCCCTGGTCGGCAGGCCCACCGCCGCGAAGCTGCGCAGGGAAGCGGCCAGGCTGCCGCGCGACCACCGGGCCTGGGTGCTCGGCGACAGCGGCATCGCCCGCTTCGTGCGGGCGGGGAAGACCCAGGACCCCGCCGACCTGGCCGAGGCGATGGAGCTGGTCCAGGAGGCCCACGACCTGGTCGACGACGGCAGCGACAGCAAGCTGCGGTACGCCAGTTGCCTCGGCGGCGGCCACTGCGCGCTCGCCGCGATCCAGCGGGACCCCCGCGCCCGCGACCGCCATCTCGCCCGGGGCATCGAGATGCTGGAGTACGCCTACGGAGTGGTCGGCGGCCCCGAGCACCGCCTCTACGCCTCCACCGGGCTCGGACTCGCGCGCGCCTACCGCACCCGTGGCTCGCTGCGCGCCGACGACCGCGCGCGGGCACGCCGCATCGGACTCGACGCCCTGCGCGGCCACGCCTGGGCCGCACTGCTCCAGTCCGGCACCGAGCACGCGACGCAGGCCGCGGAGAAGGCCACAGGCGCGGCGCTCGAAGTCGCCGCGTGGTGCCTGCGCGACAACGCCCCCGAGGAGGCGGTACGGGCGCTCGATGCCTGCCGGGGCCTTGTCCTGCACGCGGCGACCACGTCGAGCACCGTGCCGGAGCGGCTCGTCGCGGTCGGCCGTGAGGATCTGGCGACCGAGTGGCGCGGGGCGGGTGCCGCGACCGATCAGGCCGCGGACCCGCTCTCCGCCACGCAGGCATCCCTGTCCGTCCCCAGCGCCCTGCGCCGCCGCGTGCTCGCCGCGCTCACCGGCGAGGAGGCGCCCCCCGGCGAAGGCACCCCGCAGGACCGGCTCCTTGACCCACCCACACCGGCCGAGATCGCCACCGCCCTTCGCAGCCTGGGCAAGGACGCGCTGATCTACCTCGTACCCGCGTCCGACGACGGGGGCGGCGCGGCGGTCGTCGTCACCAACGGCGGCGACGTGCACTCCCTGCCGCTGCCCAAACTGAGGGAGGACGCGGGACCACTGGCCACGTACGTGCCCGCGGGCGAGGGCGCGCGCGACATGGGCCCGGTGCCGGGCTACGCCACCGCATCCCCGCCCGTCGCCCTGACACCTCACCGCGACCGGCTCGACCGGCTCTGCGGATGGGCCTGGTACGCGGCGATGCGCCCGCTGTTCGACGCGTTCGCCGCGCCCCGAAAGCCCGGCAGGGTGCCGCGCCTCGTGCTCGTCCCGATGGGCGCGCTCGGCCTGGTCCCCTGGCACGCGGCGTGGGTCCGGGCGGACGACGGGGGCCGCCGGTACGCGGTGCAGGAGGCGGAGATCTCGTACGCGGCCTCCGCACGGCTGCTGTGCGACGTGGCCGCCAGGACGGCGGTGCCGCACACCGGGCGCGCGCTGGTCGTCGGCAACCCCACGGGGGACCTGCGGTACGCGGGCGAGGAGGCCGATGCCGTGCAGCGGGTCTTCTACCCGTCGGGGCAGTACCTCGGGGGCCGCTCGGGCGGGCGTTCGGGCGGGCGTTCGGACGGGGCGGGCACTCCGGCGGAGGTGGTGTCCTGGCTGCGCGCGGGCGACGAGGACAGCGGCGGGGTACTGCACCTGGCCTGCCACGCGGCGGTCACGGGGCGGGCGGCGGCGCGCGGCAGCGCCCATCTCTCGCTGCACGGGGGCGAGTTGTCGGCGGAGGAGCTGACGGAGGCGCTGAGCGGCGGAGGCCGTGGCCGCCTCGGCCTGGTGCTGCTCGCCGCCTGCCGGAGCCATGTCTCCGGACGCGGCCACAACGAGGCCTACACCCTCTCGACGGCGTTCCTCGTGGCGGGCGCGCGGTCGGTGATCGGCTCGCTGTGGCCGGTGCCGGACGACGCGACGTCGGTACTGATGTTCCTCACGCACCACTTTCTGCGGGAGGAGGGGGAGAGCCCGGCGAGGGCCCTGCGGCGGGCTCAGCTGTGGATCCTGGACCCGGAACGTGAACTCCCGCCGGGGCTGCCGCCGTTGCTGGCGGAGCGGGCGCGGGGCGTGGACGCCGACGACTTGAGCGGGTGGGCGGGGTTCACGCACCTGGGGCAGTAGCGGGCCGGGGCCCAGGGTGCCGTCATCACCGGCTCCGCGAGTTCGTCCTCACACGCCGGACGGGCTGGAGATCTCCGGCACCACAGCCCGCAACGGAATGGTCCGCGTGGCCCAAAGCCCCGGCGCCGCGCCCCCGACCCGCCCCAAGTCCCGGCTCAACAGCGGCTCTTGAGGCCCCGAGAGCCGCAGAACACCGTCACCGGAAACGAGCCCGCCGGACCGCGAAGACGCCCCGCCCGCCTCCCACGCGGGCAGATGGAACGGCACGGTATTCAGCTCCCCCTCCGCCACGACCAGCTTCAACCAGTCCCGCGCACTCGCCCCACCCACAGCGGCCCGCCCCACCGGCAGCGAAAGCCGCACAGGCTGATCATCGAGCGCGTACCCCGTGTGCCCCGGAGCGATGAAGTGCCCCGGATAGAGCTCGGCGTCACTCCGGTAGCCGTCCGTGAGATCAAGGAGCATGCACCACAGCGGCCGATCGGGGGAGCGGTTGTGCAGCCGGATGGAGACCCACGGGCTCTCCGGCCCACAGGCCCCCCGTACATAGGGGCAGACGATCTCCCCGCCCCCGTCGGGCAGCAGCTCCGTACCCGGCTCGTTCCGCGCGTCCCACGGCTTGATCTCCACCCGCACGAGCCCGTCGAGGAGCGAGGGCCGCGAGGTGAGATCCCGGAGCTGATGCCAGCGCGTGAGGTGGACGAGGCAGTCCGCGACGCGCCCCGCGTCCACCAGCGGCAGCGGCTCCACGAACGGAGACCCGTCTCTCCTCAGGACATGGACCGACGCACCCCGCACCTCGACGCGGAAGTGCAGATCCCCGGCCTCCAGAGGCGAATCGACGGCCCGGAGCAGCGGCGAAGCGCCCAACGTCACCCGCAACGCCCGCAAGGCATCGCGCTGTTCGGCCCCGTCGCTGTCACTGTCACTGTCTCCGGCGCCGACTACGGCGACCGTCGCAGGCGCAAGGGCAAGCGCCGAGAGCGCCACCGGATAGACCCGCGGGGCGACCGGCGCCCAGTCCACGGGATCGACGAGCGTGCGGTGACCGTGCACGGCCCGCGCCCGTACGACCCCGCCGTCGCCGGCACTGGGCAGCACCGTGAACTCCGTGCCCGAAGCCGCCGCCTCAGCGCCCTCCCGCAGCCCGTGCCCGCTTCCGCAGTCCACCTCCCAGCCCTCGGCCCCGTACCGCAGCAGGTAGGGGCTCGGCGCGCGCGAGACCGAGCCGCCAAGGAAGGGCAGGTCCGCGACGCCGCCGGGCTCGGCCGGATACAGGACCGGCTGCTGGCCGCCCCCGGAACGCTGGAGGCGCGCGTCGGCGGCGGCGAGCAGCTCGCGGTACGTCGCGTCCCGGCCCGCATCGCGTACGGCGCCGAGCAGCGCGTGGGTGAAGGCGCCCTGTCTGCGCCCGCCGAAGTAGCCCTCGTAGGAACGCTGGCTGAGCCTGCTCGCGGCGAGCAGCACATGACGCGCGCCCTCGTCAGGGACCACGGCGTCCCGCGCCCCCGCGCCCGCCGTCCCCGCGAAGTCCCCGTCCTGGTCCCACCCCACCTCCGGCGGCGGCGCATAGCGCGCCGTCAGCTCCGAGTCCCGCGTGGCGCCTCCGGCGTAGCAGCAGTCGAGGACCGCCGCGGTGTGCGCGCCCCGTGCGGCGACCGCGTCGAGCAGGGCGCCCAGGCGCTTGTCGGGCAGCGGGCCGTCCGCGCAGACGAGGGCCTGGTTGCGGCCCGTCGCCTCGATCAGGAGGTCCGCGCCCGTCGCCCGCGACTGCGTGCCGTGCCCGGAGAACCAGAACAGCGCCGTGTCCCCGGGCCCCGCCGCCCCCAGGTGCCGCTCGATCGCCTCGGTGACGGCGGCCGTCGTGGCATCGGCGTCCAGCAGGACCCGCACGTCCGCGCTCCCGCCCGCGCGGTCCGCGAGGAGCCGCCCGGCCTCTCTCGTGTCGTTGACGCATCCGGTGAGCGGTGTCGCCAACTGTTGCGGATAGTCGTTGATGCCCACCAAGAGCGCATAGATCGTCCCCATGGCGGAGAGTCTGACAGTGCCCGTGGCCCACCACAGTGCCCGCACTGGTCGTGAACGGGTCGTCTTCTGGGTGCTGTTGGGGCGAGCGCGTGCCAATGTGCATGTCAGGTCGCACTATTGACGTGACGTCACTATTCTTCATGCACCAATCTATTCCTCGCGCACCACTCCGCCGGCCACGCGTCGGCTCACCACCCATGACTCTCGGGGGACACATGGGGCACATCGAGCGACCTCGTCGGATCGTGCAGACCGGTCAACAGCTCACGCCCGGCCAGGGCAAGGATCAGAGCACCACGCGGGCTCCCGGCATCGCGGGCCCGCACCGCGAGCTGTACAGGGCGCGGGCGCGGCCCCTCCTGGACGCCGTGACCCGGCTCGACGCGGGGATCGACGAGGGGGCACGCCGACAGCTCGCGGAGTGGATCGGCGACGAGTACCGGACGGCGTACGGAGACGTGCCGGTCGGGCTCGTCGCCCGCTGCCACCTCGGCCCGCCCTACATCGACCACGTGCTCAACCTCTTCCAGGTCATCCTGCGGCACTTCGCCCCGGCCGAACCGATGCCGGAGCCGTTCGCGCAGGCCAGGATGCTGGCCAGGTCCGACGGATACGCGTACATCGAGGTCTACGACGGCGGCCTGATCCTCCCCGTGCTCGCGGACGGAACCGTCGTACGTCCCTGAGCGCGACCTCTCCACAGCCCCACTCCCCTCCCCGCTCTCACCCCCACCCTCACTCTCAGCCCCAACCACAGATCAGATCAGTGTGATCGGAGACCCGTATGTCCGAGGTGGACTACACGCTGCGTCGGCAGGTGCAGGAAGTCAGCAACCTCGTGGTCAGGCTCGGCGAGCAGGTGAGCTCGGTGTCCGGCCAGGTGGCGACCGTCGACCACAATCAGCAGCAGACCCGTGGCGAACTCCAGCAACTGCGCGACGAGTTCCTCGCGTTCGTCAAGCAGGCCGAGTCCACCGCCAACGTGCAGCGCGCCGAGACCCGGATCGGCGTCATCCAGGACCAGGTGGACCACGAGTTCGGTCACCACAAGACGGTGCGGCGCACCGCGGTCGGCATGCTCCAGGCCTTCGACGTGGGCCTGGTGTCCGAGGACAACGTCCGTATGGTCAGCGACCAGCTGATGATCCAGACGCCCCGCTACTGGCTGGCGCCCGCCCTGGTCGCGCTCGCCTCCTGGTCGGCCGACGACCGGCTGCTGTGCGAGCGCGGCGTGGAGGAGGCCTTCCGGCGCTCCCCGGACCGCACCGCTCTCTTCTTCGCGCTCGTGCTGCGCCGCCAGGGCCGCAAGGAGTCCGCCGTGCGCTGGCTGCGGCACTACCTCCTCGCGCAGGACCCCGCTGCGCTCGGCCGGGAGTTCGCGGTCATCCTTGAGTCGATCGCGCAGGGCGCCTTCGGCCTCGTAGGACGTGAGCTGCTCACCGACACCCTTGCGGGCTGGCGCGAGCACCTGGCCGACGACGCGCAGTCGCAGACGCGGCAGGTCGCGCGGTGGCGCGAGGAGATCGACTCGCTGCGCCAGGCGTCCGCCAAGGCCGAGTTCCCGCGCTTGGCGGCCGTCTCCCCGCAGTGGCCCTACCTCGACTCGGCCTACAGCTCCGCGCGGGCGCAGGAGGCCGTGCTCGACAAGTACCGGGCCATCATGCGGCGGGAGTTCGAGCCGTCGGACCGTCTTGAGGACGCCGTGGACGACATCCTCGACCGGCTCGTCTCCGAGTACGACGACGAAGAGCTGCCCCTGCGCCGCGACCTCGCCTTCTACCAGGCGGTCGTCGGCCACGACGGCGACGTACTCGCCGCCCGCCAGGCATCCGACGCGGACTCCGCCTCGTACGAGGAGACGCTCGACTATCTGACCGTGCAGACCACGGCGGCGCTCAACCCGGCCGCGATCGGCACATCGGCCGCCACCCAGCGCCTTGCCGTCGCCGCCTGCAACGAGTGGTTCTTCCAGGCGCACACGGGCTTCACGCGCGACTACCGGGCATCGGTCCCGCAGGACGTGACGGCGCAGTTCGGCACGGCGCACACGGTCGGTGCGCAGACCTTCCATCTGCCGCCGTGGTCCGGCTCGTTCACGCAGCCGCTCGCCGCGCTGGAGGGGTCCCTCGCCGCTCACTGGTACCAGCACATGGCCCCGTTCATCGCCTCGCTCGCCTACCCGACGGGCCGCAAGGTGGCGCCGCTGATCGCCGTGGTCGCGGGGATCCTGCTCCTCATCGGGGCGATCCACATCGGCTTCGCGCTCGTCGCCGCCGCGATCACCGGCGGCGTATGGGGGCTGTTCCTCTACAACGGCGCGCAGGCGGCCAAGCGCAACCAGGACAACGCGCGTCAGCTCCTGGAGCGGGCCAAGACCGACTCGCTCCACCAACTGCGCGGCGCGTCAGCGGAGTTGACCGACTGGCACGAGAAGTACCGGGCCGCCGACCTGATGGAGTCGGAGTGCCGTGAGCTGATCACGTCTCTTGCCACCGCGACCCAGGGCGGCTCGCCCTTCGAGGGCCGCACCGTCGTCAAGGAGAAGCAGCGATGAGCGTTCCCCCGCAGCCCTGGCAGTCCCGGGAGGACCGGAGCCAGAACCAGGGCCAGAAGCCCCCGTCCCCATGGGCCGCCACCGGTCGGTCCCAGGGCGAGCGCGTCACCAACCGCCTCCGTCGGATCGCCGAAGAGCTGCCCGACTGGGAGCCGCTGCCACCCGGCGAGACCTTCGTACGGCGCCCCGGCAGCTCCGCGTGAGCGGACTGTGGGGTGACGGCGGCGCCTACCAGGCCTGGGTCGAGTTCCTGCGCCGCTGGGCGGAGTTCGAGGACGTCGACCCGGCCGTGCTGCCCGCGATCACCGAGGAGCAGTACGACGGGGCGACGGTCGAGCGGCTCACGGTCCACCTCGGGGGCGCGCTCGACCGGCGGCTCAAGTCCTGGGCCGGGAAGCTGACCCTCGCGATGGGGGCGGCGCACGACGAGTTCTCCTTCGGCCGGGAGCTGGCGCAGGCGAGGGCCGGACTCCAGAGCGTCCGTGCCGTGGCGGGGCACCCCGGGCTCCCGGAGAAGCTGCGCACGGCCATGACGGAGTTGGTCGACCGGCAGATCCCACAGCTCCAGGACCAGCTGGAACGGTTCATCGACGACGCGGTGCGGCAGGGCGGGGACGCGCGCGGCCTCGAAGAACGCCGCCGCACCCTGCGCGACAACGCCCTCACCGGCGTCCTCGCCCAAGGCCCACCGCCGCCCGCCACGCGCACAGCCCCGGACCCCTGGGCGTACGACCCTGCTGCCGCGCCACGGCGCCGAGTGATCCCTGACTGACGAGCGCGCCCCGAAGGAGCGACGAACGCTCCAAACAGTTCCCGGCCCACCCCGCCCACTCCCGCGAAGGCCAAAATCCGTATGTCGAACTACGCCGAGAGCCTGCACCACCTCGACAGCTACATCTCCGCGCGCGTGCCGGTGATCGGCATGCGCACCATCGAGCAGCAGCGCGCCCTGCGCCTGCTGCGTGAGTCAGCCACCCAGTCGCGCCGCAGCAGCATGCCGTTCTGGATCTACACCAGGGCCACGGGCCTGCGCGATCTACGGACCAACTCGCCGGTGATGGACGACCGTTCGCTCACCGGTGCCATGGAGTTCGCCGCCACCCAGTTCACCAGCAGGGCCAACGCCACGGTGGTGTTCGTCGACCCCGACGGCCTGGAGGCGGACACCCCGGTCACCCGGCACGTGGCCGAGCTGGCCAGGCTCGCCGACAGCAACATGGGCAGCATCGTCCTCATCACGGACACCCCCATCTGGAGCGGTCTCCAGCGCCTCGGCATGAGCCTGCACCTCGACCTGCCGGACGCCGACGAGATGTACGGCATCCTCAGCAGCTTCCTCGGCGACCACAGGGGCCACATCCCCATCGAGTGGAGCGAGGAGGACGCGCGGCGTGCCGCCGAGTTCCTGCGCGGTGTCACCGAGGCCGAGTGCGTCAACCTGATGGCGACCATCGCGGCCAAGGGCTCCATCAGGGAGGCGGACGTCCTCGGGCTCGCCCAGGCCAAGGACCGGATCTTCAGCGATCTCACCGGCCTGGAGCGGGTCGCGCTGCGGGAGAGCGACTACGCGATCGGCGGCCTCGGCAGCCTGCGCGGATGGCTGCGCCGCAAGCACGAGCTGATGCACGCCGACCTGCGCGGCACCGAGCTGCGGCCGCCGCGCGGGGTACTCCTCGTCGGGGTGCCCGGCTGCGGCAAGTCGCTCTCCGCGAAGGCCATCGCCCACGAGTGGAAGCTGCCGCTCTACCGCCTCGACATGGGCAGCATCCACGGCAAGTACCTGGGCGAGTCGGAGGGCCGTTTCCGGGAGGCCCTCGCGATGGCCGACCGGGTGGCGCCCTGCATCCTGTGGATCGACGAGATCGAGAAGGGCCTGGCGGGGCGCGACGACGGCACGGGCGTGCCGCAGCGCATCATCGGCCAGTTCCTCTTCTGGCTCCAGGAGTCCCAGTCGCGCGCCTTCGTCGTCGCCACCGCCAACGACGTACGCAGCCTGCCGCCCGAACTCCTGCGCAAGGGCCGCTTCGACGAGCTGTTCTTCGTGGACCTGCCCGACGCCGATGAGCGCAGGGAGATCATCTCCCTCTACCACCAGCGCTATCTGAAGACCGCTCCCGAGAGCGAACAGGTGGACCGGCTCGTCGACCTCTCCGAGGGCTTCGCGGGCTCCGACATCGAGTCGGCCCTGCACGACGTGGGCGCGGAGGCACTCCTGAACGGCGGCCCCGACAATCTGAAGCCCTCGCTGCTCCTGGACACCTTCGCCAACACCGTGCCGATGAGCAGGGTCAACCCGGAGCAGATAGAGGAGATCAGGGCCTGGGGCCGGGAACGCGCCGTCCCCGCGGGGCGCTCGTCGGCCAGCACGGCTCCGGGCGTCGCCAAGCCGGCGCGGCGGATCGTGTTCATGGACGACTGACGGCCGGATCTCAGGGGCCGCCGTCCGACGGCCCCTGAACCGACCTGCTCAACCGGTGCAGTACTGCTGCTCCTTGCCGATGGAGCGGTACATGCAGTCCGCGTTCTCCAGGAGTTGCAGGACCGCGTCCCTGTTGCGGTTCGTCTCCCGCTCGATCACCTCGTCGGGCGGGTAGAAGCCGCCGCCGCCCGCGGACGACGGGTACATCTCGAAGGTGTAGCTGAAGATCTTCTGGTTGCCCCAGAGCCAGTCGTCGATGGTGCCGTCGGTGATGTAGAGGTCGCTCGACTGCTCGGGCGTGTAGCCGTTGCTCGCGGCCATCTTGGTGCCGACGGCGGCGTGGGCGTCGCGGTCGTCCTTGGTCAGGCCGGGGCCCGTGTCGTTGTACGTGTAGCCGTAGGGCCACAGGACCAGTTCGCTGTACGTGTGGAAGTCGATGCCGGCCTTGATCTGCTGCTTGCCTCCGACGACGCGGCTGCGCACGAAGTCGGCGACCACCTTCACCTCGGGGGCGGACTCGCCTGCCTTGCCCCGGTAGGTCTCCGAACCGGTGGAGCTCGATGAGCCGCCGCAGCAGCCCCACTTGTAGTTCCAGTTGCGGTTCAGGTCGGTGCCGACGTTCGACGAACCGCTGTTGGGCTGGCGGTTCTTGCGCCAGCTGCGGTAGGAGCCGGTCGCGATGTCGTACTCGCCGCCGTCCGGGTTCATGTCCGGCACGATCCAGATCTCGCGCTCGTCGACCATCTTCTTGACGCGCGCGTCCGTGCCGTAGTCGTCGCCGAGTTCGCGCATCAGGTACAGCGCCATCTCGACGGTCAGGTGCTCGCGGGCGTGCTGGTGGTGGGTGAAGAGGACCTCGGGCTCGGCCTCGTCGGTCGAGACGTTGTCGCTGATCTTGATGGCGATGATGTCCCGGCCCGAGTAGGACTTGCCGATGACCTTCTTGCTCATCAGGGTCGGATGGGCCGCGATGCGCTGGTCGATCTCCGCGTTCATCTCGGCGTAGTTGTGGTACTTCGCGTCGGCGGGCGGGAAGTCCTTGGCCTCGACCGGCAGGCCGTTCGTACGCTTCGGGGGTCCGGCCAGGGCCTTGAGCTCGTAGCCCGCGTCCCGTAGCCGGGCCGCCTCGCCGCCGTCGGCGGAGACGACCACCGCGCGGGCGTCGACCTCGTCGATGGTGACGCCGGTGCGGGCGAGCGCGGTGCGTGCTGCTCTGTCGTCGGCCTTGTCGGCCTTGTCGTCGCCGAGGGGGATCTCGTACTGGCGCGTTTCGTCGTCGGTCGCCGCCGACGCCGTGTCGCGTGCGGCGGTCCGGTCGGTGGAGTCGGGTGACGCGTTGGCGGTGATGGGCGCCGCCACGGCGAGAGCCAAGAGGACTGCGAGGGCGGCGGGTCTTCTGCCGCGTATACGAAGCCGCATGAAGTCTCCTGAGGGGTGGGGGGTGGTTCAGTGCGACGCGGGTGGTGCGGGGTGCGCGGTGCGGGTTGTGCAGGGTGCGCGGTGCGGGCTGTGCGGGCTGTGCGGGGTGCGCGGTGCCGGGTGTGCAGGGTGTGCGGTGCGGGTCGCGCGGCCCTATCGTGGAGGCATGGCATGCTCCGGTCAACGCTGTCTTCGGCCAACCCCTTGTGTCACACGCCGCCATGCGGTTTCTTGATCGGCATGGCTGAAACGACAGGCAGTGACGCTGCCACGGGAGATGCGGCGCCCCGGCTCCGCAAGCCGAGCTGGAAGTACATCGGCCCAGGCATCGTCGTCGCCGCGACCGGCGTCGGTGCGGGTGACCTCGTCGCGACGCTGATCGCGGGCAGCAAATTCGGCTACACGCTCATGTGGGCCGCGATCATCGGCTGTCTGGTGAAGATCTCGCTCGCCGAGGCGACGGGCCGCTGGCACCTGGCCACCGGGCGCACCCTCTTCGAGGGCTGGCGCAGCCTCGGGCAGTGGACCACCTGGTACTTCGCGATCTACGTCGTCATCTGGGGCTTCGTCTACGGCGCCACGGCGATGTCGTCGAGCGCTCTGCCGCTCGTCGCGCTCTTCCCGGACGGGCCGAGCCTGAAGGTCTGGGCGATCCTCTGCGGCGTGCTCGGGCTCGCCTTCGTCTGGTTCAACCGGTATGCCGTCTTCGAGAAGGCGATGACGATCGTCATCGGCATGAAGTTCCTGATCGTCGTGTACGTCGCCATCCGCGTCGCCCCCGACCTCGGCAACGCCTTCGCGGGCCTGGTGCCCGCCCTGCCGGACGGTTCGCTGCTCTACACGCTCGGCCTGGTCGGCGGCGTCGGCGGCACCATCACCATGGCCGCGTACGGGTACTGGGTGAACTCCAAGGGCTGGACCGACATCAGCTGGCTGCGGGTCATGCGGCTCGACAACCGCGTCGCGTACATCACGACCGGCGTCTTCGTCGTCGCGATGATGATCATCGGCGCCGAGCTCCTGCACTCCACGAACATCGCGCTCACCTCCGGCGACCGGGGCCTCATCGACCTCGGCAACGTCCTGGAGGACAAGTTCGGCGCGGTCACCGCGAACCTCTTCCTGATCGGCTTCTTCGCCACCTCCTTCGGGGCCCTGATGGGCGTGTGGCACGGCGTGAGCCTGATGTTCGCGGACTTCGTGGAGCGGTTGAAGCGCGAGCGGGACGCGTCGGCCACCGAGAAGGCCGCCGAGCATGCCGCTGAGAAGGCTGTCGAGGGCATCCAGGGCGCTGACGAGATGGTCAAGGAGGTGGCGGCGGGCAAGCGGGAGAAGTCGGTCCCCTTCCGGGCGTACCTGCTCTGGCTCACCTTCCCGCCGATGGGCCTGCTCTTCCTCGACCAGCCGTTCGGCCTGGTCGTCGCCTACGGCGTGCTCGGCGCGTTCTTCATGCCGTTCCTCGCGCTCACGCTGCTCTGGCTGCTCAACTCCTCCCGTACGCCCAAGGAATGGCGCAACGGCCTGCTGAGCAACGTGATGCTCGCGGCGGCCGGTCTTCTCTTCCTCGTCCTGTGCGTGCAGCAGGTGCGCGACCTGCCCTGGTAGCGGGCGAGTCGGGCCGATGGAACAGCAGCGCCGCCGGGGGAGCGGCGGCGCTGCGGTTGTGGCGGGGCGAAGGCCCGTTTACGACAGACCGTTACGACAGGCCGTGGACGTGGGGGCCCACCGCCTTGGACCAGGAACTGCCGTCGGCCGCGTCCCAGTTCGTCGACCAGGTCATCGCGCCCCGGATGTCGGGGTACGTCTTGGACGGCTTGAAAGAGCCGCAGCTGGTGCCCTTCGCCAGGCAGTCCAGGGCCTGGTTCACGACGGACGGCGAGACATAGCCGCCGCCCGCCGCCTTCGAGGAGGCCGGGACGCCTATGCCGACCTGCGACGGGGAGAGGCCGCCCTCAAGCTGGATACAGGCGAGCGCGGTGAGGAAGTCGACCGAGCCCTGGCTGTAGACCTTGCCGTCACAGCCGATCATCGAACCGCTGTTGTAGTACTGCATGTTGACGACCGTGAGGATGTCCTTCACGGCGAGCGCCGTCTTGAAGTACTCGTTGGACGTCGACTGCATGTCGATCGTCTGCGGCGCCATGGTCAGGACGAACCCGGAACCGGCCTTTGAGGCAAGGGACTTCAGGGCCTGCGACATGTAATCCGAGTGGAGCCCGTTCTCCAGGTCGATGTCGACGCCGTCGAAGCCGTACTCCTGCATGAGTTTGTACGCCGAGTCGGCGAAGGCGGTCGCGGACGCCGAGTCGCTGACCGACACCGCGCCCTTCTCGCCGCCCACCGAGAGGATCACGGACTTCCCGGCCGACTTCTTGGCCTTGATGTCGGCCTTGAACTGCTCGACCGTGTATCCGCCGAGCCCGGCCGAGTCGAGATGGAAGGCAAGTTCGCCGGGCGTGCTCGTCGCGTCCGCGAACGAGACCGCGATGATGTCGTATTCGTCCTGTACGTCGCTCAGCTTCTGCACCGTGGCGCCGTTGTCGAAGTTCTGCCAGTAGCCGGTCACCGCGTGCTTGGGCACTGCGCGGTTCGCGGCGTCGGCGTTGTCGGCGCCGCCGGTCAGCAGGCCGGTGAGCGCCAGGGCGAGTGCCGTTGCCAGACCGATGACAGACCCTGCCTTCCTGCGTGTACTGCCGCGTGCGTGATCCACTTCTGCCTCCGGTGGGGGGAGTTGGGGCATTCGGAGAGCTCTCGCTTGCTCGTACAACCTCGTACGACCTGGTCCAGTGGTCGTACAAGCTGGTCCAGACCAATTGAGTTGTCAAGACCTCTGGCACCACCAGGACCCCAGGAGTCCGGCCAACCTCAATGTGAACAGTGGGAAGTTGGGTGTTGAGGTGGCACTGACCTGGATATGGTGCTGAGGCAGAAGTGCACGAAGCCAGGGGGGTGTACGCATGCCGACCGCCATAGCCGTCACAGGCCCGGACCTGGTGCTGCCCTCGCCCGACCGGCACACCCCGTCCGCGGCCGTCCTCCAGAGCGCCGTCCAGTCGTCACGGACGTACTCCCTGGACCAGGCGCTGACCGAGATGCACACGCTCATCGAGCACCACGGCTATGTGATCGTTCTCTGCCCCGCGTCGGCGCCGCCCGCCGTCGTGCAGCGCATGCACGCGATCCGCTCCGTCCTGGAGAGCGACCGCATCGCGATCCTCCGCCCCGACCTGCCGCCGCTCGGCCTGGCGGTCCTCGCGCTCCAGCTCCGCCAGCTGTCGATCTGCGACTTCAGCCCCGGCGTGCTCGCGTCGGCGTCCCGGCTCCTCTCCCACTACATCTACGCGGGCGCCCTGCTCGGCTCGGTGGCGAAGCTGGACCGGGTCCCCGTCACTCTCCAGTCGCACGCCAAGTCGTGGGTGCCTGGAGCCCAGTTCGCCGTCCTCGCGACCCCGCGCCCGCAGCTGATCAAGGTGACGGGTGACGCGACGCTCCCCGGCCCCGGCTTCGGCACGAAGATGCTGTACGCGACCGGGCAACTGGCGTCGGACTGGGTCACCGGGACGCTCGCCCCGGCGTGGCGGACGCAGGGGGTGACGGAGGCGCGGCTTCCGGGTGAGTCCGCGCGCTGGTGGGCGACGGGCAAGCTCGTCGAGTTCGCCGCGGCGATCCCCGACATCTCCGTGCTCTACCAACTGGTGTCGTCCGTGCGCCGGGACGACTGCCACTGGTGCGGCCTCGAACTCATCGGCGACCGCTGCGGCTTCTGCGCCGCGCCACTGCCGCCGCCTCCTGAACGGGCGGCACCTGCTTCGGCAGCGGCCTCTTCCTCTGCCGCTGCCTCCGCCTCTGCCGTACGTGCACTGCCGCGAGGCGGGACGTAGGGCCCGGCCCAGCAGCGGGGACGTAAGGCCCGGCCCAGTTGGGTACGAACCCGAACTGAACACGCACCACACCGATCACCGTCCGTAGCCTTCCGCACCCGATCGAGGTAGTCCGGTTCATGAACTCACGCCAGCGCCGCGGCGTCATCCTGCTGGTCCTGTCGGTCCTGGCCGCGTTCGGCGCGTTCGCGGGCGTCCTTTCGGTGATCCGGGACGTGAACTCGAAGGTGGGGCCCGAGGTGGCCGCGTACAAGCTCAAGGGGGACATCGCCCCCTACAAGGAGCTGAGCGCGGACCAGTTCGAGAAGGTCGAGATGCCGGAGCGCTGGCTCTCGGACAACGCGGTCACCGATCTCCGCCAGGTCCGCGGCAAGATCGCGGTGACGGAGCTGCGGAAGGGTTCGCTGCTTCAGACGGACATGATCGTCAACCGTCCCGAACTCGACCCGGGGCAGCAGGAGATCGCCATCATGATCGACGCGGCGACCGGCGTCGCGGGCAAGATCACGCCGGGCGCGACGGTGAACATCTACGCCACCTTCAAGGGCGAGACCGACAACGCCAAGGACCAGTCGAAGGTCATAGTCGAGTCCGCGAAGGTGATCGACGTGGGCAAGCTGACGGCGCTCGACCCGGACCAGGACGACCGCAGCAGCCGGCGTACGGCGACGGAGGCCGTGCCGATCACGTTCGCCCTGGACACGGCGGACGCGCAGCGCGTCGCCTACGCGGAGTCGTTCGCCACGCACGTGCGGCTCGCCCTCGTCGGGCAGGGCGAGGAGAGTGCCATCCCGCGGGGTGACCGGACTTACACACTCGACGAGGACAAGTGACGAGGACAAGTAGGGGGCCCCGCGGATGAGGCGACGCACGTCTGTACCGCCGCAGCGCGGCGGATCACTCCCGCCCGCCCACCCGAGCGCTCCGCGCCGCCGGGTGTTCGGTCGGGCGGGCGGGGAGAGCCTGTTCGCCCGGGAAGTGATCATGCGGGGTGCTCGGGTGCGTGGGCGGGAAAGGCCTGTTCGTCAGTACCTACTGCAGCACCTGCTGCCGAGCGGGCATGAACGGGGCACCCACTCCGGTGCCGATGATCCCGGGAGCGTCGTATGACAACCCGCATCCTCCCCGCGGTAGGGGACATGGACGCAGCCCGAGCACTCTCGACGCTGATCGGGCAACTGCCGGAGGCCGAGCCCGCCCTCCCCGTAGCGGATTCGACCGCTCTCCTCGACACCCTGGCGAGGCTCGCCGCGGAGTCCCTGGACGAGCTCCCCGAAGTAGTCCTCATCCATGAGCGCATCGGCCCCGTCCCGGCCCTGGACCTGATTCGCGACCTGGTCCTGCGCTTCCCGGCGGTCGGCGTCGTCCTGATCACCGCCGACACGAGCCCGGGCCTGCTGACCGCCGCGATGGACTCCGGCGCACGCGGCATCGTCGGCTTCCCGCTCGCCTACGACCCGCTCGCCGAGCGGGTGCACGCGGCGGCGGCCTGGTCGGCGGGCATGCGCAGGCACCTCGGCGGCGCGGGCATGGAGCTCTACGCCGGGCAGGGGGAGCCCCCGGGTGGCGGGCACGTCGTCGCGGTGAGCGGGGCCAAGGGAGGCGTGGGGACGACCCTCGCCACCGTGCAGCTCGCCCTCGCGGCCCGCGCCTCCGGCCGCAGCGTCGCCCTCCTCGACCTGGACCTGCAGTCCGGGGACGTCTCCTCCTACCTGGACGTACAGTTCCGCCGCTCCATCGCCGACCTCGCCACGATCACCGACATCACACCCCGCGTCCTCCAGGACGCCGTCTACACCCACGAGACCGGCATCGGCCTCCTCCTCGCCCCCGGTGAGGGCGAGCGGGGCGAGGAGATCACCGACCGGGTGGCCCGCCAGACGCTCAGCGCCCTGCGCAGCCGCTACGACGTCGTACTCGTCGACTGCGGTGCGTATGTCACCGGCGCGAGCGCGGCCGCCATCGAACTAGCCGACCAGGCGATCCTCCTCGTCACCCCGGACGTCGTCTCCGTACGCGCCGCCAAGCGCATGGTGCGCCTGTGGGACCGCCTCCAGATCCGTAAGGCGGAGGAGACACTCACGGTCGTCAACCGCCACGGCAAGGCCGCGGACATCCAGCCCTCCCTGGTGGAACGGGTGACGGGCACGAAGGTGGCCCGTACAACCGTCCCCGCGAACTTCAAGGAACTGCAGGGCGCGGTCGACGCGGGCCGCATGCAGGACCTCGACAGCAAGTCCTCGGTGAAACAGGCGCTGTGGGCGCTGGCGGGCGAGCTGGGTCTGGTGGACCCGGAGAAGTCCGGCGGGAGCAAGCGGGGCGGCGCACTGGCGCTCCGGAAGCGGGCTGCCGGGGGCGACAGGGGCGCCGTGACTCTGGAGTTCGCAGGAATGTTCCCCCTGCTGCTCGTCGTGATGGGCCTCCTGTGGCAGTGCGCGCTGTACGGCTACACGTTCTCCCTCGCGGGCAACGCCGCGGACGAGGCGGCGCGCGCGGCGACAGCGGCGTACGCGGTGGGCGAGGGGGGAGCGGCTGCGTGCACGGCCGCCGCGAAGGAGCATCTGCCGTCGGCGTGGCAGGGCGCGACGGTGGCCTGCACGGACGACGGCGCGGTGTGGAAGGCCCACGTGGACGCGGATGTGCCGCTGTTCTTCCCCGGGATCGACACGGGCTGGTCGGTGAGCGGGGAGGCGGGCGCGGCGAAGGAGGGGGAGGACGGGTGAGGGGCTGCCGCCGACTCGCGCGCACCGCCGAGCACCGGGTCCGCCGGTTCTGCCGGTTCTGCCGGTTCTGCCGGTTCTGCCGGTTCCGCCGGTTCCGCCGAGTTCGTCCTCGAACGCCGGACGGGATGGGTGGTCTGCGGGGGGTGAGTCCTCGGGGGCGGGGTTCCTGGGGGGCGAGACCTTGGGGGCAGGGTTCCTGGGGGGCGAGTCCTCGGGGGCAGGGTTCCCGTGGGCCGAGCCCCCGAGGGCAGAGTCTCTATGGGCCGAGCCCCCGAGGGCGGGGTTCCCGTGGGCCGAGTCCTCGTGGGCTCTGTCCCCGAGGGCCGAGTCCCCGTGGGCCGAGAAGGAGCCGCCGCCCCTGGAACGACCAGGGCGTATCGATGCTCGAATTCGCCGGTTTCCTGCCCATCCTGCTCCTCATAGGCCTGGCCACCATCCAGCTCGGCCTGGTCGGCTACGCCGTCAACCAGGCAGGCTCCGGCGCCCGCGCGGCAGCGCGCGTCGCCTCGCAGGGCGAGGGCGGCGAAGCCGCGGGCCTGGCGGCGATGGACGGCAGCCTCGACGCTCAGGTCGCCCTCAGCGGGGGCGGCACCACGACAACGGCGGAGGTCACCGTCCAAGTCCCCACCCTCCTGCCCTTCGTGGACGCCGGCTGGTCCGTCTCGAAGTCGGCCACCATGCCCAACGACGACGCCGAAGACGGGAGCTGAGAGAGAAGAAATGAGCCTCCGCGACCGCGTAGCGACCCCGAACGAACACGGCAAGGACGGCGGCCCCAGCCGCGACGACGGCCTCGTGGCCGTCTACCGCTCCAAGCTCCTCGAAGAGATCGACCTCGCCGAGATGTCGTCCCTCACCGCGGCGGACCGCCGAGTCCGCCTGGAACGCGTCATGGGCCACATCATCAGCCGAGAAGGCCCGGTCCTCTCCACCTCGGAGCGCTCCCAGCTCATCCGCCGCGTCGTGGACGAGGCCCTGGGACTCGGCGTACTCGAACCACTCCTCGCCGACGCCTCCATCACGGAGATCATGGTCAACGGCCCGGACTCGATCTTCGTCGAGCGCGCCGGACGCATCGAACAGCTCCCCCTCCGCTTCGCGTCGAACGACCAGCTCATGCAGACCATCGAACGCATCGTCTCCACGGTCAACCGCCGCGTGGACGAGTCGAACCCGATGGTCGACGCCCGCCTCCCCACCGGCGAGCGAGTGAACGTGGTCATCCCTCCGCTCGCCCTCACCGGCGCGACGCTCACCATCCGCCGCTTCCCCCGCGCGTACACGCTGCACGAGCTCATCGGCCTCGGCTCGCTCGACGAGCACATGCTGCTCCTGCTCTCCGCGTTGGTCCGCGCCCGCTTCAACATCATTGTCAGCGGCGGCACGGGCTCCGGAAAGACGACGCTCCTCAACGCGCTCTCCGGCCTCCTCCCGGCCCACGAACGCATCATCACCATCGAGGACTCGGCCGAACTGCAACTCCAGCAGGACCACGTGATCCGCCTCGAATCCCGCCCCCCGAACGTGGAGGGCAAGGGCCAGATCACCATCCGCGACCTGGTCCGCAACAGCCTCCGTATGCGCCCCGACCGCATCATCGTCGGTGAGGTCCGAGGCGGCGAGACGCTCGACATGCTCCAGGCGATGTCGACGGGCCACGACGGCTCCCTCGCCACGGTCCACGCCAATACGGCGGAGGACGCGCTGATGCGCCTCCAGACCCTCGGTTCGATGTCGGAGGTCCAGATCCCCTTCGAGGCGCTGAAGGACCAGATCAACTCGGCGGTGGACGTGGTCGTCCAGCTGGCCAGGCACGCGGACGGCTCTCGCAAGATCGCCGAGATCGTCCTCCTCGTCTCGCACGGCCGCGAACAGTTCCGCATCGCCCCGGTGACCCGCTTCGTGCCGAACCAGCCGGGCGGCGGGGGACTGGACCGCCGCGTGCACGGCTACTTCGAGCACCTGCCACTGCCACGCTCCGTCGCGGAGCGCCTCTACGTGGCGGGCGAGCCGGTGCCGCCCGGCTTCGGCGTGACGCAGGCCATCGACGTACTGAACACACGAGAGGCGATCGGATGAGTAGGAGGGCGCGTACGCGGATGAAGATGAGTTCGAGGGCGCGTACGCGGATGAGGACGGGCACGAGGGCGCGTACGTGGATGAGGACGGGCACGAGGGCGCGTACGAGAGAGGCCACCGTCTGATGGCGAACCAAGCCGCCCTCCTGGCTCTCGGCGCCACGATCCTGACCGGCACACTCGCCGTCGCGGGAATCCACGCGTACGCGTCGGGGCGGGCCCAGCGCCAGGCACTGGTCGACCGCCTGTCGATCGGCCCCGGCAAGGGTGACGCCGTCGGCCGGGGCCGCCGCTTCGCGGCCGTGGACCGCCGCCTGCGCCGCACGCGCCTGGGCCGCACCATTCACCTGCGCCTCTCGGCGACGGGACTGGACCTGACGGCGGGCGAGTTCTTCGTCTACGTCGTGGCGGTGGTCGCCGCGCTGTGGCTGATGGCGGCGGCGGCCCTGGCCCCGTTCTTCGGCCCGATCGCGGGAATCGTGGCGATATGGAGCGCGGTGGTCTTCCTCAACTGGCAACGCCAGAAACGGATCGAAGCGTTCATCAACCAACTCCCGGACGTAGCACGCATCCTGGCGAACGCGACAGCGGCGGGCCTGGCGCTACGTACGTCGCTGGCGATGGCGGCGGAGGAACTGGAGGCCCCCGCGGGCGAGGAACTCTCCATGGTGGCGGACCAGTTGACGTTGGGCCGCTCGATCGACGACACCCTGGGAGAACTGGCGGAACGCCTCCCGTCCCGCGAACTGATAGTCCTCGTGACAACCCTGGTGCTCTCCAACAAGGCGGGCGGCTCGGTGGTGAACTCCCTGAGGAACCTCACCCAGACTCTTGAGGACCGGAAGGAGACCCGCAGGGAGGTCCGCACGATGCTCTCGGAGGTCCACGCGACGGCGTTCACGGTCCCGCTCCTGGGCCTCGGCTCGCTGCTCCTGATCAATTCCTCCAATGAGGGCGCACTGGCGAGGGTGACGGGATCGCCGGTGGGCCAGATGCTGATCCTGATCTCACTGGGCCTGTACGCGGTGGGCTTTTTCGTGATCAGACGCCTGGGCAAGATCGAAGTCTAGAAGCAGAGAGACGAGACAAGAGACAGACGAGGCAAGAGACAGACGAGGCAAGAGAGAGGGGAGGGGGATTTACGTTGCTGGCACTGGCTCTGGCAGTGGTGATGGGACTCGCGGTGGCGGGCGTCTGCCAAGGCGTACGCATGTACCGCGCGGAGGCGAAGCTCCCCTCGGACCTGGCGATAGCTCTGGAGATCGGCGCCACGCGCGTCTCGACGGCGGGCTCGGCGGTGGACCGCCTGGGTATGCGCTTCGCGCCGCTCGTCCTGCGCCTGATGGGCCCGAAACGGGTGGACGCCAAGCGCCGCAGGATCGACATGGCGGGCAACCCGGGAGGCCTGACGATCGACCGCTACGCGGCACGCCGGGCGGTGTACGGCCTCTTCGGCGTAGTGATGGGCCTGGTCTTCCTCTCGAACGGCTCCCCGCTCTTCGGCCTCCTCACTCTCGCCTTCGGAGTGACGGCGGCAGACGCGCTGATCTGGCAGGCGATACGGGATCGCCGCGAGGTCATCGACCGTACGCTTCCGGACTTCCTGGACGTACTCGCGGTGGTGGTATCGGCGGGCCTCGGCTTCCGCCAGGCGCTCGACCGGGTGGCGGAGCGCTACGAGGGGCCCTGGGCGGACGAGTTGAGGATCACGTTGCGCCAGATGGACATGGGGGTCAGCCGCCGCCAGGCGTTCGACGAACTGCGCCGCAGGAACGCGTCGGAGCAGGTGTCGCAGTTCGTCTCGGCGCTCCAACAGGGCGAAGAACTGGGCTCGCCCATCGCGGACACACTGATCCAACTGGCGACGGACATGCGCCGCACGGACGCCCAGAACTCACGACGCAGGGCGGCCAAGACGATCCCCAAGGCAACGATGGTGACGCTGGTCTTCATGCTTCCGGCCACGATGATCCTGATCGCGGCGGGCATGTTCCTCGGCTCGGGGTCGGACTTCGGCTCGATTCTGGGGAAGTGAGGGGTGCTGTGATCGATGCGATGGGCGGTACTGGGAGCCGTACGGTGCACCTCGCGGCGGGAGCAGGTATCAAGCCACTCGGCGAAACCTCTTCGCGGCTGCAACCCAATGTGGGACAGTCACTCGGAGGGCGGCATGGGTGCTTTAACCCGGGGGGTGGCCCCAACCGGGTCCTGTTCGCCCAACGGACCTTTGCAAAAGGCGAGTTCACGGTATTCACGGGAGGGGAAGTCGTGGAACGCATCGAGTCACCGACCGCCCGGTCACGGATCTCTGCCGCATGCCTCCGGGGTGCGTGATGACCTCGCCACCGGGGAAGGAAACTCGCCAACTTCCGCGTCTCAAAAGGCATTGGTTGCGGAGAGTGGCTGATGGGTCACGTGATCTCGCGTACGTTGCCTATGACGACAGGGGCGTCGGAATTGATTGCGTCGGCGGTTCGTGTACCGGGTGGGAGAGAAGGGGCCATCATGCTGAAAGATCGCGTACTCAGAGTCTGGGTCGACTGGACCGTAACCGTGGCTTCCCGGGTTCGGGGGAGGGAGCGGGATGCGGGGGCTGGGTTTGTGGAGTATGCGGGGTTGATGATTTTGATCGCGGGGATCTTCGTGCTCATCGACGGCTTGGGGCTCGACGGTCAGATCTCCGGTGCGATTCAGGACGCAGTGTCGGACGTGATCGGCGGCTGAGGCGGAGTCACCTCCTCAATGACACAGGGCAGACTCTCCCGATCTACATTTGGATGACGGGGATTCTGCTCTTTGTTGCGTTCGCGTTCTTTGCCTTCGCCCAAGCCGCATCCGCCCGGAACGGCGCCCAGTCCGCTGCTGATGCTGCGGCTCTGGCGGCTGCACAGGACGCCAGGGGCGAACTCGTCGATGGGCTAGGGGCATCCATCGGTGAGGGAGACGACTGGCTCGACTGGCTGGGGGGCGACAAGTTCACCGGTGATGGCGCCGAAGGCTCGGCGCAGGCGCTGGCAGCGGACAACGACTCCTCCGTCACCAGTTTTGGACCGGCCGAAGTGAACGGCTATCCGGGTTTCCGGGCGAAGATCGAGACTAACTACACGGTGGGTGACTCGATCATTCCGGGCACGGAGTCCCAGCACGCCCAGGCCGAAGCCACGGCGATCATCAAGCCGCGCTGCGATGTTGCTCCTTCGGCCGACCCAGAGAAGGCCGTGGAATTCGACTGCGACGGCGGCGACTCTTTCGAGCTCGACCCGGATGAATTCGAGCTGGATGATCTACCGGACGCATCCGTTCTCTTCTCCGTTCACTTGGCCGACTGATGAGCGTTCGACGAAAGAAGGAAGCTGTACCGATGAACATTCGGCGCACCATAAAGACCCGCAGGGCAATGACCGCTGTGGCGATCACTACTGGGCTGGTCCTCACGGTCGCCGGCTGCGGTGGTGGGAGTGACGACGGCGACGGCAAGTCAGAGAAGGGAGCTTCGTCACCCGCGAAGACCAAGAGCGGTGAGGATGGCGAGGACAAGGAGGCGGCGCCCCAAGATCCCGCGTCAGACAAGGTATTGGCAGAGGTGAAGGGGGAGGAGAACATCACGCTGACGGTTACGTCCGCCGTGCGTGATGAGGGCGGCTTCGTTACGGTCTCGGGCAAGGTGACGAACAGCGGGGGCAAGTTCTGGGCTGCTGCCAACTGGCGTGGTGAGGAACGTGAACTGAATAAGAACGGTTCATCGGTAGCGGGCGCCAACTTGATCGACAACGCGGGGAAGAAGAAGTACCTCGTACTCCGCGACACCGGGGGGCGTTGCTTGTGCACCAAGTTCACGGGCGGCGTGAAGCCCGGCCAAACGGCTGACTGGTACGCCCAGTTCCCGGCACCGCCGGAAGGCACCGCCAAGGTCGACTTCCAGGTAGGCGCCATGCCCCCCGCCCCCATAGAGATTTCAGAGGGCGAGTGACTCATGGGACACCCACGACCACGCACCCGCAGCCGCACCCTCGCCACAGCTACGGCCACCGTCACAGCCCTGGTCCTCCTGACAGGCACCCCCGCCTTCGGGGACGACGACGACCCCAGTGCGCCCCCCGGCAGTACAACCACCACGAAACCCCAGGACGTCGACTCCAACAGCCCAGGGCTGAAGCTGGCCGACGGAGCGACGCTGGCCCCGGCGAAGGTGCTTGACATCAAGTCCGTGGTCGAAGCCCTCGGCGGCGAGGAGCGCCGCGAGGACACCAACACGGACGTGAAGTTCGCGCTGCAGGCGGAGGTGCTGTTCGCCAAGGACAGTCCCAAGCTGAACCCGGAGGCGAACGCGCGGATCAAGGCGATCGCTGAAGAGGCGAAGGCCCAAAAGGCGACGAACGTCCGGGTGTTCGGCTTCACGGACGATCTCGGCTCCTACAGCCACGGCAAGAAGCTGTCGCGCGAACGCGCGGAGACCGTGCACGACAAGATGGCCAGCTTCTTGGGCCCTGAGGTCACGTACTCCGTACGCGGCTACAGCGAGGACTATCCGATCGCGGACAACGGCTCAGAGGAGGGCCGCAAGAAGAACCGCCGCGTCGAGGTGTCCTTCCCGAGGGGCTCCAGCGCGGACACGGGAACGGCCCCCTCTGGGAGCCAGGACTGACAGTCCCGGTCGCCCCCCCCAAGGGTTCTGGCTCCAGCGCTAGGCGCGTCGCCGGCGTCACAGCGGGCCGCCTTGAGGGTGAGGGCGTGACGAGGACCGCGCTCCGTTGGGGGGCGCCGTGACGGGAGTGCTGGTGGGCCGGTGTTGGTGGGGTTGCCGGGGCCGTCCGGTGGTCCCGAGTTTGGCGGTTACGGGCCGGGCGTCAAGGGCGCTCCTACGTCGCGTCGGCTACGCCGATTCCGCTTCGCTCCACCCTTGACCCCCGCCCCTCCACCGCGCGAGGGAAGACAACCGGACGGCCCAGGGGCGGGACTCTCGGGACGGCTGTCTGGGGTCGTCGGCTTGACTGCCGGGTGCGGGCTGGTTCGTTGGGGGCGGCGGGGAGTGGGCGAGGTGCGCGGTCGGTTCGGGGAGGGGTGCGGGTCTCGTCAAGCGTCCGGCGGCCGGATCGTTGGGGGTGGCCGTGGAGGGGTGGTGGAGGGCCATCGGGGGAGTGGATTGCAGGAAAGTCCCACGGGAAGCCCCCAGGAGCGGGGCTGGGGTGGGACTTTCTTGCAGTCCGCCCCTTTCAGGGGGCATCCCACTAGGTGGTGTGGAGATGCGGAGTTGGGGACTTTGCAGGTGATGGCCGTGGTGGGGCTGGAGTGTCGGCATAGACCGGCAGCGACCGTGGCGGGCAGCAGCGTTGAGGGTGGGGCCAGGTGCTCGCATTGATGGTCGCCGTGTACCGCATCGGGCCTAAGCAGTCCGGGTCTCTACACCACTCGCCGCCCCACGCCCCCGGGCCGTGGGGCGGCGTCCTGCGGGGCATCTACTTTGGCGAGGTGCCCCCACCGGAGCGAGCGACCAGGCGGCCGGTTCGTCGGGGTGGACGTGACGGGATGTGGGTGCGGCCCGGGCCGTAGACGCGAAAGTCATCGTCATCGGCATCGTCACGAATAGCGTGTCCCTGTGGAGCGGATGAGAACACTCGGCGTCTTGTTCAGCTTCGGCGCCATGGTGCTGATCACGGCATGTGGGAGCGGGGCCGCCGAGCCCTCCGCCGGCGAGTCCCGGGGGGAGGGAGGGATGCTGTGCGTCTGGGCGGGTACCGAGCGGCCGCCGCCGAGCGCGACGTCCAGCGGCTGCCCGCAACAGCCCGGCCCGCTGCCCACAGTGACCATGACCCCGGAGAAGGACGCGAAGTGGGGTTGGGCCAACCCTAGTTGCCGACCTAGCTTGCAGGGCAGGGCCGGTGCGACCCGCCACGGTACGCGAGTGAGGTGCGAGGAGGTTGGTGGCCGGTGGCGGTGGCAATGGCGTATCCCACCCCAGCCGAAGGAGCCCTGCGTGGACGAGGGGGAATGGGAACTCGGTGCCCGCACCCGTTCCTACGTGTGCCGAGACGGGAGCTGGCGCGAGGAGCGACGCGAGGACTGGCGTAGCCCGTCCCCGAGCAACTGGCCCAGCCAGGGCCCCGGCAAGATCCCGAACCCCCACGGGCTCACAGCCGACATCACCCCCAGCTGACGGGCCGACTGGCCACTCCCTCCAGCGAAGCCGCCCCCACGCCCCTGAAAGGGGGCGGACTGCAAGAAAGTCCCACCCCAGCCCCCTTCCTGGGCCGCTCCCGTGGGACTTTCCTGCAATCCACTCCTCGGATAGCCCTCCACCACCCCTCCACGGCCGCCTCCGACGATCCGGCCGCCGGACGCTTGACGAAACCCGCACCCCTCCCCGGACCGACCGCGCACCTCCCCCACTGACGGCCACCCCCAACGATCCGGCCGCCGGACGCTTGACGAGACCCGCACCCCTCCCCGAACCGACCGCGCACCTCGCCCACTCCCCGCCGCCCCCAACGAACCAGCCCGCACCCGGCAGTCAAGCCGACGACCCCAGACAGCCGTCCCGAGAGTCCCGCCCCTGGGCCGTCCGGTTGTCTTCCCTCGCGCGGTGGAGGGGCGGGGGTCAAGGGTGGAGCGAAGCGGAATCGGCGTAGCCGACGCGACGTAGGAGCGCCCTTGACGCCCGGCCCGTAACCGCCAAACTCGGGACCACCGGACGGCCCCGGCAACCCCACCAACACCGGGCCAGTACAGCCCCGTCAGAGCAGGTGGTCCGCCTTGCCCGCCTTGATTTCGTGGATCAGGGTGCGCAAGGCCTCCCCGGTGTCCGTGAGGTAGCGGTCCTCCTGTCCGGCGACCGCGATGTAGGCGTTGCCTTCGCCGTCGGTACCGAGGCGGAAGCAGTTGTTTCCCTCGCCGCAGTACGGGTCTTCCCAGTCGATGCTCGGCACGGTGTCTCCCCTAGTGTTCGCGTGCGACCTTGCGGATGAGCTCGCGTGATGCCGATACCGGCAGCGAGGCCTCCGCCATCCAGTCCAGATGGGCACGGTACTTCGTGAGCTGAGCCTCGGCATGGGTGAATTCAGGGCCGTGTGCCGAGTCCAGTTGCACGGTGTCGAGTTGGGGTACGGCTCCGTCCGCGTACAGGAGCGCGTGGCCCGCTCCGGGGAACCCACCCGCCGTGTTGGGAATGATGCGCACGTCGACGGACTCGTGCTCGGATCTGGCGGCCATGTGCAGCAGTTGCTGGCGCGTCACGTCCGAGCCGCCGAACGGCATGCGCAGGACGGCTTCATGCACGTACGCGATGTACGACAAGGGAGCCTGACGGTCGAAGACTTGCTGCCGGTCCATGCGGTTGGTGACACGCAGCTCGATCTCCAACCGGCTCAGGCGTGGCAGGACTGCGGCGAAGACCGCGCGTGCGTACTCCTCCGTCTGGAGCAGGCCGGGCACGTGCATGACCTGGGCGGTGCGTACGCGAGTGGCGTGCCACTCCAACTCGGCGATGTCCAGCAGGCCGGACGGCAGAGTGCCCCGGTGCTTCTCCCACCAGCCGCGTTCTCTGCTCTCGGCCATGACGACCAAGGCGTCCGTGTAGCGGGCGTCCGTGCACGTGTAGTTGCAGGACAACGTGCGGATGCGGTCAGGGGAGAAGGGGCGGATGCCCGACTCCATGTTGGACAGTCTGGTCCGGTCGATGCCGAGCAGTCCGGCTGCGTACTCCGTGGTGGTACCGGCCGCGAGGCGCATCTTGCGGAGCTCGGCCCCCAGCCGCTTCTGCCGCTCGGTAGGCGTGGTGCGAGTGGCCATGCCGCCCCCTCTAGTGCCGTGGTCGCCTCAGTTTGCCCGCCTTCGCTGACGACGGTCCACAGCGGTAGGGGTAATTATCCCCAAACGCATGGACACTGTGACTCGGGCATCCCTACAGTGAGTAACGCACCGATCACGCACGACGCGCAGTCGGAAGCGCATCGCGCGAGCCTGCCCGGAACCTCCTGCCCTGGGAGGGGCAGGCCGCGTCAGGGAGACAGGCCACCCACCAGTCGCACGGTCACACCAGTCGCACGGTCACACCGGTTGCACCAGCTGCACGGTCACACCAGCCGTGCCGTCACCAGCCCCCCCCACCCACGGGAGTCCGCCATGCCCGCAACAGTCTCAACCTGCCCCGACCACCTCGCCGTAGACGCCAGAACAGCGAACCCGGCGCCCTCGGCGGAAGAGTTGACCTACAGCCTCACGCTCCCCGCGAGCCTCGCGAGCGCTGCGGTGGCCAGGCGGGCCGCCAGGGTGATTCTTCAGGCCCACGGTATGCACGACGTGATGGACGCGGCCGTCCAGACGCTCGGTGAACTCGCCGCCTGTGCATGCCGGTTCACGCCCACCGCAGAGGTGTACGTCAGTCTGCGCTACCGCGACGACGCCCTGCGCGTGATCCTCTACGACGGGCACCCCCGTCACCTCAACCCCCGTCTCGCGGCGGCCTGCGAGGCCCGCCGTCGCGCGGCTCTGCGCGTACTGGCCTGCGTCGTGCGGGCCTGTGGTGGCGAGTGGGGTTTCGGGGACGCGAGGGAGCCGGGTGGCGGGACCCGGATGTGGGCGGTCCTGCCGAGGCAGGGGGCCCGGGCGTACGGGAGGCCTCGCGGTTCTTAGCGGGTGTCCGCTCTTAGCGGGTGTTCCGCGAGCTTTCGCGGTGACGCCCCGGGCACGGCGGTCGGGTCACGCCAGGCCGGCCGCGATGGCGCGACGGACGGCTTCGGCGCGGTCCTGGAAGCCGGCTTTGGCGAACAGGTTGTTGATGTGGGTCTTGACCGTGGCCTCGCTGATGAAGAGTTTCTCGGCGATGGCCCGGTTGGGCAGGCCCTGGCCTATGAGCGTGAGGACTTCGCGTTCGCGGCGGGTGAGGTCCTGGGGGAGTGGCTGAGTGCCGGTCGGCGGACGCGTGCGGACGGTGGCCAGGAGGCGGTTCTGGACCTCGCGGTCGAGCACGGACTGCCCCGCGGCGGCGGCCCGGATCGCGCGGACGATGTCCTGGCGCCCCGCGTTCTTCGTCAGATAGCCGCGGGCGCCGGCGCTCAGGGCGGCCAGGATCGAGTCGTCGTCGGCGAAGGTGGTCAGCACGACCACGGCCGTCCGTGGGTGCTCCTCGCTCAGCCGACGGGTGGCCTCGGTGCCGTCCATGACAGGCATGCGCAGGTCCATCAGTACGACGTCGACCGGTGCGGAGGCCACGGCGGCGAGCACCTCGGCGCCGTCTGCGGCGACCGCCACGACCTCGATGTCCGCTGTCATGTCGAGCACCGCGGCCAAGGGCTCGCGGACGGCGGCCTGGTCATCGGCGACGACCACCCTCAACGGCTGCGGGTTCTCTGCGTACTCTGCGTTCTCTGACTTCTGCGGGTCCTGGGGCGGTTCGTTCGTCGTCATCCTGGGATCACTGCCTCCACTTGCCAGCCGCCCCGGTCCGGTCCCTCGGTGAGCGGACCCGCGGCGGTGGTGCCGCCCAGCAGGGCGACACGTTCGCGCATTCCTATCAGTCCCATTCCGCTGCCCACACCGGCGGCCACCTCGCCGGTCGCGGGCCCGTTGCGGACGGTGAGTGTGGTCGAGGCGGCGTCGAAGGCCAACTCCACCCCGGCCTTGCCCCCAGGAGCGTGCCGGGCCGCGTTGGTCAGCGCCTCCTGTGCGATGCGCAGGAGATTCTGGGTGACCTGGGCCGGTAGCTCACGGACGTTTCCGGTGACGGTCAGGACGTCACGGTGACCGGACGATTCGACCATGGCGGTCAGGCTCTCCAGCAGCGGAAGGGAGTCCTCGCGCAGCGCGTGCACGGTCCACTGGGCCTGCTTCAAGCTCTCCTTGACCAGGCTGTGCGCCTTGTCGTGCGCCGCGCGGACCTTGTCGAGGTCGCCGGTGTCGATCAGGGCGTCCGCCAGTTCCAGATGCATGCTGATCCCGGCCAGTGAGTGCGCGAGGACATCGTGGACGTCCCGGGCGATGCGACCGCGTTCGGTGAGCACGGCCGTCTGTGCTTCGGCCTGTGCGGCCCGCTCGGCGGAGTCGACGGCCTCGACCATCGCTTCCACGGCCTGTTGTTTGCTGCGGCTCAGGATTCCGGCTACCACCGGGATACCGGTTCCGAGGCCGAAGGTCCAGGTCAGCACCTGGTGTTCGGGGCCGAGGTAGAAGTACAGGACGCCGCCGCACAGCAGGCTGGACAGGGCCGCGACCGCCAGGGCCGGTTTGAGGGCGAGACGGTAGCCGGCGTGGCCGGTGAGCAAGTAGGCGAAGAGGTAGCCGGAGCCGCTGGTGCTCACCTGCAGCAGGGCGGCAGCCGCCACGACACCGGCGGTCAGCCAGGCCAGACCGGCCCGGGGCGGGAAACTGGGCGGCAGATGCCTGGCCAGCAGGGCGACGGAGTTGACCACGAGCAGGGCGGCCACGGCCAGGCCACGGCCACTGATGCCCACCGGCCGGACCGTGGTGACCGCGATGGCGATGATCAGCAGGGTGATGACCCACTGGAGCGGGGCGTCGTGCCGGGGCATGGCCCGAGGGCCAGGCTTCCGTTCGGCGGTCTGGCCGGGGGTGGAGGAGTTGACGGAATCGAACACGGCGCGACGATAACCCGTCCTCAGAGTGCCTGGTCCGCGGTGACCACCGCGCTCCGCTCGCCCACGGCCGGCTGCTGTTGCTGCTGCTGCGCACGTGTGACCATGCGGCCGCGGATGAAGATCGTGGCAAGTCGCGTGACCACCTCGGTGAGCGCCATCAGCACGAACGCGGCCACCCAGGCGTCTCCCGTGGTGATCTGGTGGGTGGCGCTGAACCGGGCCAGGTTGTCGGCGCCGCCGTGGTCGACCCACAGCTGGAAGCCCATGCGTGCCCCCATGCCCAGCACCCACAGGATGGCGGAGACCGCGCCCGCCTTGATGAAGAGATGCGCACCGGCACTGCGGATACGGGTGTAGATGCCGCCCGCTATGCCGAGGGCCGCGCCGATGGCGACCAGCGTGCCGATCAGCACCAGGTCGTTGCCCGCGGTGGGCACGCTGCTCAGATAGGTCTGGGCCACGTAGGACACGATCCCCAGGGGGATGAGGTAGGACTTGGCGTCCAGTCGGCCTTCCCGCAACTGCCGGAAGACGATGAGGAGGAGGGCGATGTCGGTGATCCAGTCGGTCGTTGTCATGCATCCAGCCTGTCGCCACGGGCCGTTACGCGCCTGGGCCCATGGGTGGAGCCGCGGGTGGAGTTTCCCCGAGGGTCACCCACAGCTGCCGGTGGAGGCGGACCATTCAGATGCCGACGCGGCGCATCACAGCCTGTGAACGGAGGGTGGTGGCCGTTGTCATGGTGAGGAGCTCGGGCAGCTCAAGCGTCGAAGCCCGGGCCAGGGCGCGCGGGACTGCCTCGGTGACGTAGCCGTGGCCCCGGCAGAGGCGGCCACGACCACGAGCTGCTCGGGGTTGAAGCGGCGGCGTCGTCGTACAACTGCCGCCGTCGGTGGGGACGGGGGCGCTACTCCAGCCGCCCCACGCCGTCGTCCCGCCACCCCGCGTCGCCCCGCAGGACCGAGTACCGCACCCCGTCCCGCCACTGCCCGTCCCGGAACAACACGCTGCGGGAAACGCCCTCGTGGGTGAAGCCCGCCTTCTTCAGCGCTCGCTGCTCGGCGATGTTCTCGGCCTCGGTGTCCGCCTCGATGCGCGTCACGGGGGTGTGCGCGAAGAGGTAGCGCACCAGCAGCCGCTGGGCCTGGGTGCCGATGCCGCGTCCGCGGGCCTCCGGCAGCAACTGGATGCCGATGTTCCAGTAGTACGAGGTCCGGAAGACCACGACCTTCCGCCACGACACGAGGCCGAGGGTCTCGCCGCCGGAGACGACCATCAGCAGGCCTTTGTCGTCGCCGACCATGTCGCCCTCGTCCCAGCGCCGCCGAAAGGCGCGGGAGTCCCGCCACCCTTGCCACTGGAACTCCCCGCAGGCTTCCGGGTCGGTGAGGAACCGGCCGAGCAGGTCGAGATCATCCTCGCGAACGGGCCGCAGCCGCAACCGCACAAGATCGTTGTCGCTCATCGCAGCCACGGTAATCGTGAACTCGGCGGCCAAGCCCGCGATTTACCGGTCCTCAAAGGCTTGCGTCACCGCGAGGCTGTCCTCGTACACGTGATGGCGGGTGATGAGTCCGTCCTCCACCGTGAGGTGCATCGCGAATCGGGCCCGGTAGGGCTTTCCCGTCGGGCGGGCGGTCTGGCGGATCTCGCCCAGTACGACGGCGTGGGTCCCGTCCACGAGGACGTGCTCGACCTGGGTCGCGGCCTCCTCGGCCACGTGATGTTCGGCGAGCTCGCGGTAGTGGGCGGAGGCGTCGGCGCGGGTGGCGCGGTGGCGGATCCACGGGGTGGCGGCGCGGCCGTGCTCGGCCTCCGGCGGGTTCCCTCCTCGTGCGGGTGGTTGACCTTGATCCTTTCCGGCGGAGGTGGGGGCGGCCATCCCCCCCGAGTAATTGACGTGAATCGCGCCCCGTGCGGTGCGAAGATCGCTCCATGAGCAGTTTCGACGTACTTGTGGCGGAAGCGGAGTCGGCCCCGACCGACGGCTGGGACTTCTCCTGGTTCGAGGGGCGGGCCACGGAGCAGCGGCCCTGCTGGCGGTACGCCCACGCCATGGGGGAGCGCCTCGGGCAGGCCGCCGCGTCCCTCGACATCCAGACCGGCGGCGGCGAAGTCCTCGCCTCCGCGCCCGCGCTGCCGCCGCTCGCCGTCGCCACGGAGGGGTGGGCGCCGAACGTCGCCAAGGCCACCGGGCTGCTGCATCCACGGGGTGCGGTGGTCGTGGCCTCTCCGGAGGACGCGCCGTTGCCGTTCGCGGCGGAGGCGTTCGACCTGGTCACCAGCAGGCATCCGGTGAAGGCGAATTTCGACGAGATCGCGCGCGTGCTGCGTCCCGGGGGGACGTACTTCGCCCAGCACGTGGGTCCCGCCAGCGTCTTCGAGGTCGTCGAGTACTTCCTCGGGCCCCAGGCCGAGGAAGTCCGGAACGGACGCCACCCCGACGGGGAGCGGGCCGAGGCGGAGGCGGCGGGCCTGGAGATCGTCGACCTGCGGGCCGAGCGGCTGCGGATCGAGTTCTACGACATCGGCGCCGTCGTCCACTTCCTGCGGAAGGTCGTGTGGATGGTGCCGGACTTCTCGGTGGAGAAGTACGGGGCGCGGCTGCGGGAGCTGCACGAGCGGATCGAGACGGAGGGGCCCTTCGTCGCCCACAGCACACGGCACCTCTTCGACGCCCGGAAGCGCTAGGCCCGCTTCAATACCCCCACCCGCTTCAACACCCCCAAGCGCCAAAAAGCGTACGACCTACGCGTGGGCGCCCACAGTCACCTCTCCCACCACCAGCTCCGCCTGCCCCTCAAGAACTTCCCCCACCCGCTCCACCTGCCCCGCCAGCTCCCGCTCCCGCGCGGCGCTCAGCGAGCCCAGCGGCTCGACCGTGACCGTCAGTCGGCGCCCGGAGCGGCGCTGGTGCCAGACGCCCGTCACGACCCCGTCGATCAGCAGCACAGGGAAGTTGCCCGCCTGGCCCCCGGCCAGCGCCCGCTCGTAGGCCCGTCCGGGGAAGAGCCGTTCGCGCGGGTGCGAGGCGATGACGTACGCGTCGAAGTAGGGCAGCAGCCGCACGCCCCGCACCGGCTCCCCCGGGAACTCCGTGTCATCCGCGACCACCCACGCCGAAGACGAGCCGTCCATCTCCACCGCCTCGATCTCCCCGTCGGAGGCCAGCGACGCGAAGAGGTCGCGCGCCCAACCGCCCGGCGCAGCGGCCCACTTGGCGAACTCGCCCGGCGTCGCGGGCCCGTACGCGTAGAGGAAGCGCCACAGCAGACGCCGCGTGGCCACCTCGGCGGGGAGCGGCGGCTCTCCCGAGTCGTAGGAGGGACGGGTGTACGTCACCTTGCGGCCCCGGTTCGGCCCGAAGCACAGCACCCCGCGGTGGCCCGCCAGATGCATGACCGAGCGCCAGCGCGGCCACATCCCCTGGAAGGCGGGCAGAACCAGATCGCCCGCCCAGGGGCCCGTACGCGCCACCACCTCATCGCTGAGCTCGTCGATGGTCAGCCGGACCCCGTCCAACGCCTCGCCGATCGCGTTCACGATCTCCTCCGTCTGGGACGGAGTCATCCGATCGCTCGCCTTGAAAGGGCTCGGTCCGCCCGGGATCGCGGACAACGCACCGGTCCAGAGGGGGAGTTCGGTGGTCGGCAGGAAATGGATCGTGCCGCGCGGCCCGTACGTCTTGACCAGGCTCGGCTCCTCGCCCCACAGCGCGTCGCGTACGTCGTGCCGGGTCGCCCCGTCCATCCGCAGCCCCACCGACAGCTCGGCGGCGGACGACACCTGTGCCTGCGCGGCGAGCATCGCGTCGACGACCTCACCGGGCCCGGCCTCGCCCGGCTTGGCCGGTGTCCGCAGGAACTGCCGTGCCATACGACGGGCGTTGGCAGCACTCCACGTGACAGCGGACGGGGCGCTCATCGGAGGCCTCCTTCAGTACGGGGTCGATCGGTACGGTCGATCGGGTAAGTGGCTCTGCGGACACGAGGAGTGGACCATGCCGAAGCACGGCACGGAGGGCAATTCGGAGAGCGACAAGGGGGGAGGGCGGCAAGGAGGGCCAGGAGCTGTACGTCTGCGGGCTCGACGCCGCTGTTGACGTCGTCGGCGGCAAGTGGAAGCCGATGATCCTGTGGGCGCTCCACGCGGGCAGGACGCTCCGTTTCGGCGAGCTCCGGCGGCACATCGCCGGAATCAGCGAGAAGGTGCTCATCCAGCAGCTGCGCGAGCTGGATTCCGACGGCATCGTGCACCGCGAGGTGTACCGGGGGGTGCACCGCGAGGTGTACCGGGAGGTGCCGCCGAAGGTCGAGTACTCCCTGACCGCCCTCGGCCTGTCCCTGAACGAAGCGCTGATTCCGCTGGGTGTGTGGGGCGACGAGCACATGGAGCGGCTGGTGGCCGACCGCGAGTGCAAGAAGGAAGGCACGGCCGCCTGACGGTAGAGCGTGGACAACGCCTGACGGGAAAACCGGGCGAGTGGTTGCGTGGCTCGTCGATCGTTAGCCAAGTGATCCCTGAGGGTCCCAAGTGGTCCCCAAATGGGTTGCGTTGATTCCGCATCGTTATCGAGACCCGCTCGATCCGGGCGCGCACATCACGTAAGTTCAGACCAAGGCGAATTCGCGTGAGCAAATAAGGTCACGTGTGCGGGGGGGGGGGGGGGGGGGGGGGGGGGGGGGGGGGGTCCCCCCCCCCCCCCCCCCCCTCGCCCTCAGCCCCTCCCGCCGGAGCCGACGGGGGCACCGGGGTCATCAGAATCACCGGCCCGCGTCTCGACCCGCGCACCCCGGCGCACACCCCACCCGGCCATCGCCCCGGCCTCCGCCTCCAGGACGTACCGGGCCCGCAGCCGTGGCCGCCCGATCCGCCCTGGACACATCGTCCGCACGGACAGCACCCGCAGCTCCCGGTCCAGGTACGCCACGTCGATGGCGAACCGCATCCGCACCGTGTGCACGCTGTTCGCCGGGCTCAGGAGCAGCGCCCCGGCCACCCCGTCCCTGCCGAGCAGCCCGCGCCGCCGCGCACCGGCGGACCCCGCGATCTCCAGGGGGATCGTCCGGCCGGTCGGGAGCAGAAGCGTCGCCATGCGAGCCGAAGCTAGCGGCCCGCCCGCCCGCCGCGTCAAGCGGGCACCCGCACCCCGTCCCTCCTATGGGCTACAGCCCGTGTGGGCCGAAATTTGCCGCTGGGGCCGAAATCCGTTGGGGGAACAGGGCCCCGGAGTCGTCGGCCGGTTCCGGAGAGTAGTTGTCGAGCGCCAATGCGCGCAGCATCACTTACGAAGGGTTATGGTGGAAACCCCCCCTCGGGCCGGTCCATCTCCCCCCCATGGACCGGCCCGATTTTTTGTGCCCGGACGCCGGACCCCTCGCCGCCCGCGCCGCGAACCGGCCCATCACGGAGCTGAAGCGTCCGGATATGGTCAGGGACATGTCGAACCAGTTCCCCCCGCCACCCCATGACCCGCAGGCCAACCAGGCCAACCAGGCCAACCCGGCCAACCCGGCCAGTCACGCCAATCCGGCCAACCCCCCGTCGGGCCTCCCCGGTTACCCCGGCCCGGCGCAGGATCCCGGGTACGGATACGGGTACGGATACGGGCCCGTCGTCCCGCAGAGCATGCCCGGCGTCGTCCGCGCCGCACAGATAGTCGTCTGGGTCCTCAGCGGACTCGTCCTGCTCGGCACGATCGGGATCGCGGCCTCGGGCGACGCGCAGACGGCCGGAGCGGCCGCAGGCGTGAACCTGTGCCTCCTGGTGGCCGGCGGCTTTGCCTTCACGTTCAAGAACGCGGGTAACGGCGTCCGCGTGACCTGCATCGTCCTGATGAGCGTGCAGATCGCCTTCGGGCTCGGCGGCCTCGCCTCCGGAAACCCGGGCGGCCTCCTGGGTCTGCTCGGCTCGGCCGCCTCGGTCATCCTGCTCGCCCAGGGTGCCGCGGGCGCCTGGTTCAAGCGCCCGCGCACCCACTAGGCGCGCCCGCGCCCCCACGAGGCGCGTCCCGCATTCACGAGGCGCGTCCCCTATATAGGGGACGCGACCGTCTCCAGGGGAGTGACCGTCAGTTCCGCCCGGCCCAGATGTTGGTGCCGGGCGTGGAGACCGCGTACGTGTCGATCTCGGTGAGCTCCTCGTCCGTGAGCTTCGGACCGGCCAGCGCCGCCACGTTCTCCTCGAGCTGCTTCACGCTGGAGGCGCCGATGAGCGCGGAGGTCATCCGCTCGTCGCGCAGGACCCAGTTGAGCGCCAGTTGCGCGAGCGACTGATCGCGGCGGGCCGCGATGTCGTTCAGGCCGTTGAGCCGGCGCACGACCTCGTCGCTCAGGAGATCGGGGTCGAGGGACTTGCCCTGCGTGGCGCGCGAACCTTCCGGAATGCCCTTGAGGTACTTGTTCGTGAGCAGCCCCTGTGCCAGCGGCACGAACGAGATGCAGCCCATCCCCGCACCCTCAAGAGTGTCGAGCAGGCCGTCGTCCTCGGTCCAGCGGTTGATCATCGAGTACGAGGGCTGGTGGATGAGGGCGGGAACGCCCATCTCCCGCAGCAGCCGCGCCGCTTCGGCGGTCTGCTCGCTGTTGTACGAGGAGACGCCCACGTACAGCGCCTTGCCCTGCTGGACGGCGGACGCGAGCGCGCCCATCGTCTCCTCCAGCGGGGTGTTGGGGTCGAAGCGGTGCGAGTAGAAGATGTCGACGTAGTCGACGCCCATCCGCTTCAGCGAGGCGTCGAGCGACGAGAGCAGGTACTTGCGCGAACCCCATTCGCCGTACGGGCCGGGGTGCATGAGGTAGCCGGCCTTGGTCGAGAGGACCAGTTCATCGCGGTACGGGGCGAAGTCCTGCGCGAACAGCTTGCCGAAGTTGAGCTCGGCGGAACCGGCCGGCGGCCCGTAGTTGTTCGCCAGGTCGAAGTGCGTGACGCCCAGGTCGAAGGCGCGGCGCAGGATCGCGCGCTGGCTCGCCAGGGACTTGTCGTCACCGAAGTTGTGCCACAGGCCGAGGGAGACGGCGGGGAGCTTCAGGCCGCTGCGGCCCGTGCGCCGGTACTCCATGGCGTCGTAACGGTCCGCTGCCGCTTGGTACAGAGACGTGTCGTTCATGGGTACGAAGCTACTTCAGCTCCGGATCTTCCCATGTCCAGGCTCGGATCTTCCGAGGGTTGGCCCCTGATCTTCCGAGGGCCGGGCCCCGATCTTCCGAGGGCCGGTCCCGGATCATCGCGCGAGCGGATACCCGCTCACCCGAGAGCAGAGGCATGCCCTCACAGCGGTAGGCTTTCGCCTTCGGGGACTGCCATCTGCATGGAGGGGCTGACAGAAGTGAACCTGCGCGACCTGGTGTACGGACTTTACGCACGCCGGGTGGAAGGCCGCCTCGACCACGACCAGGTGCCCAAGCACATCGGGGTCATCCTCGACGGCAACAGGCGCTGGGCCAAGGCGTCCGGCGGGACCACCGAACAGGGACACCAGGCGGGTGCGTACAAGATCGAGGAGTTCCTCGGCTGGTGCGCCGAGACGGACGTCGAGGTCGTCACTCTCTGGATGCTCTCCACGGACAACCTCGACCGCCCCGAGCAGGAGTTGATCCCGCTCCTCGGCATCATCGAGGACACGGTCCGCGGCCTCGCGGCCGACGGCCGCTGGCGCGTGCACCACGTGGGCACGAAGGACCTGCTGCCCGACCGCACCCAGGCCGTCCTCAAGGAGGCCGAGCAGTCCACCCACGGCAACGCCGGGATACTGGTCAACGTGGCCGTCGGGTACGGCGGCCGACAGGAGATCGCCGACGCGGTCCGCTCGCTGATCCTCGACCACGCGGACAAGGGCACGAGCCTGGAGGACGTCGCCGAGGCCGTCGACGTCGATCTGATCTCCAAGCACCTCTACACGCGCGGCCAGCCGGACCCCGACCTTGTGATCCGAACGAGTGGTGAGCAGCGCCTGTCAGGCTTCATGCTCTGGCAGTCGGCCCACTCCGAGTACTACTTCTGTGAAGTTTTCTGGCCGGCCTTCCGCAAGGTCGACTTCCTGCGCGCGCTGCGTGATTACGCGGCCCGGCACCGGCGCTTCGGCGGCTGACACCCACGAGGTGTCCGTGCGGTACTCATGTCGGTGAGGCGTGAGTAACCCAGAGTTCACGGACGCGCCGTCATATGCCCTGGCATGGCTGCGCGTGTTCGAGGGAATAAGCCTTCCAGGTCGACATCCGATTCACGGATGTCGTATCTCAGCGGGCGGCATGGGGCCGTCCGCCCGGGAGGCCCTTTGCACCAGGACGACCGTGCGGTGAGTACGGGCGAAGTGGAGGGCCGGAGCTCGGCCCGCGCACTGCGGCACGAGACCGGTCCGGACTTCTCCCGGCATCCTTCCCGTCGCTCCCCGACCTCATCCGAGGGGGTACGTCCTTCCGTGGTGACCAGCACGAAGCGCCGCATGCCCGACAGGCGCACCTATGTTCTCGACACCAGCGTTCTGCTCGCTGACCCGAATGCCATGTACCGCTTCGACGAGCACGAAGTAGTGCTCCCCGTCGTCGTGGTCACGGAGCTCGAGGCGAAGCGGCACCATCCGGAGCTCGGCTACTTCGCCCGGCAGGCCCTGCGCCTGCTGGACGACTGCCGGGTCCGGCACGGTCGTCTGGACGCGCCGATCCCGATCGGCGATCTGGGCGGCACGCTGCGCGTCGAGCTCAACCACTCCGATCCCGGCGTGCTCCCGGCCGGCTACCGGTTGGGGGACAACGACTCACGGATTCTCGCCGTCGCGCGCAACCTCCAGGCAGAGGGATACGACGTCACTGTCGTGTCGAAGGACCTGCCTCTGAGGATCAAGGCGTCCTCGGTCGGCCTCCTCGCGGAGGAGTATCGCGCCGAGCTCGCCATCACGGACTCCGGCTGGACCGGAATGTCCGAACTGACCCTCTCCGGGGAGCAGGTGGACCTCCTCTTCGAGGAAGACACCCTGTATGTGCCGGAAGCGGCCGACCTGCCCGTCCACACGGGCCTCACCATCCAGTCCGAGAAGGGCAAGGCGCTCGGCCGTGTCACGGCCGAGGGCAACGTCCGTCTCGTACGCGGCGATCGCGAGGCCTTCGGCCTCAAGGGGAGGAGTGCGGAGCAGCGCATCGCGCTGGATCTGCTGCTCGATCCGGACATCGGCATCGTGTCGATGGGCGGCCGGGCGGGCACCGGCAAGTCGGCTCTCGCGCTCTGTGCAGGACTCGAAGCCGTCCTGGAGCGCCGACAGCACCAGAAGGTGATGGTCTTCAGGCCGCTGTACGCGGTGGGCGGGCAGGAGCTCGGCTATCTGCCCGGCACCGAGGCCGAGAAGATGGGTCCCTGGGCGCAGGCGGTCTTCGACACGCTCGGCTCGGTGGCGGGAAAGGCGGTCATCGAGGAGGTGACGGCGCGCGGCATGCTCGAAGTGCTCCCGCTCACCCACATCCGCGGGCGCTCGTTGCATGACGCGTTCGTGATCGTCGACGAGGCCCAATCCCTGGAGCGAAACGTTCTTCTGACCGTTCTGTCCAGGATCGGGGCGAACTCCCGAGTCGTCCTCACCCACGACGTCGCCCAGCGCGACAACCTTCGAGTGGGTCGGTACGACGGGGTAGTTGCCGTGGTCGAGAAGCTGAAGGGCCATCCGCTCTTCGCCCACGTCACGCTCACCCGCTCCGAGCGTTCGCAGATCGCGGCGCTCGTGACCGAAATGCTGGAGGACGGGCAGATCTGAACCAGTTCACCCTGTTTACGCGGTAGTTGGCGCCGCCCGGCGAAGCGAAGGAGCCTAGCCGGGCGGCGTCATGGCGTCCGCCCTTTTCCGAAAAACTCCTGGGGCAAACGAGGTGTGAGCTTTCACACGGCACGGAGAATTGCCTTGCGGCCTCCGGCTGGGGCAGAGTCTGGGTCCTGTCAGGCCCCGCATGCGACACACCTGTACCCCCAGCGGTACCGCAACCCGGAAACACCAGAACTTCATAGTGGCCGTCGCATGCCGCCCGAAGCACCACGCGGCACTCCCTTCACGGGAGTTGCCCACCGGGCCCGTGCCTCCCGTGACCGAGAACCAAGCGGAGGCCAGCGTCCAGGGGCACGATTGCGTCCGCGAGGTCACCTATGCGGGCGATGCTGGAAGGAAACCGTGTGAGCCGGATTTCGGTCCGGGGATTCGCCGTGGCATCCGCCACCGCGGTCACCACTGTCGGCGCTGTCGTTGGTGTCGCTTCGGGCAGCACCCCGGGCGCCTCGAACGACAACGACTTCGAGGCGACGGCGAGCGAAGCGACACTCCTCGCAGACATCCCCGCGGGTCAGCAGGCCCAGGTACAGACCGCGTCCCTGACGCAGCAGGCCGACGCACAGGCCATGGCTGCCGACACGGCTGCGAAGAAGTCGGCGGCTGAAGCGGCGCGTAAGCAGGCCGCGGAGTCGGCCATCGCGAAGCAGAAGGCCGCGGCGAAGGCGGAGAAGCAGGAGGCCGCCGACAAGGCGGCAGCCAAGAAGGAGCGCGAGGAGCAGGCCGAGACCAAGGCCAGCCGTTCCTCCACGCGCGACGCCGGCGACTTCGCCAAGCAGTCCTCGTACTCCGTCTCGCAGGTCCAGGCGATGGCACGGCAGATGGTCCCCGGTGACCAGTTCCAGTGCTTCAGCAACATCGTCAACCACGAGTCCACCTGGAACTACCAGGCCAGCAACGCCTCTTCGGGCGCCTACGGTCTCGTCCAGGCGCTGCCCGGCTCCAAGATGTCCTCGGCCGGAGCCGACTGGCAGACGAACCCCGCCACGCAGATCAAGTGGGGTCTGGGCTACATGAACGACCGCTACGGAAGCCCGTGCGGAGCCTGGGACTTCTGGCAGGCGAACAACTGGTACTGAGCCGCTGATCGCTCAACCTTCTCAGGCCCCTCACCGTCCTTCGGTGGGGGGTCTTTGCCGTGTACGGTCATTCCGACAACTTCCAGGAGGGAGTGGTGGGGAAAGACGGGGGAAGAGGACGGATCATGTCGCGAGTACCAGAGTGGATCGGCAGGCTCGGCGCCGGGCTGTCCCGGATGGGCGAGCGGATGGGGCAGCAGGACGAGCCCTATCCCGGTCCTGAGGACGGTCCCGGGACGTCGCGGCGGTCGGCCGTCGACGACGCTGCCGCCGCCGAGGGGGACGCGTCCACCGACGCGGAGCAGGAGGAGCAGGTCGTGCCCGCCCCGCCCGCGTACGCGCCGGCCGTATCGGCGCGGCCCGACCCCGTCTCGGCGGTGCCGTGGGGGATGCGGGTGGCCGCCGAGGCAGGCTGGCGTCTTCTCGTACTCGCGGGCACGCTCTGGGTGTTGATGAAGGTCATCACCGCCGTGCAGCTCGTCGTCTTCGCCTTCGTCGCCGCGCTGCTCATCACCGCGATGCTCCAGCCGACCGTGGTCAGGCTCAAGCGGCTCGGGCTGCCGCGGGGACTCGCGACGGCTGTCACGGCCGTATCGGGCTTCGTCATCATGGGGCTGGTCGGCTGGTTCGTCGTCTGGCAGGTCATGGAGAACGCGGACACGCTCTCCAGTCAGGTGCAGAACGGCATCGACGACCTGCGCAACTGGCTGCTCACCAGCCCGTTCCACGTGACCGAGGACCAGATCAACGACATCGCCAAGAGCCTGCGCGAGGCGGTCGGGGCGAACACGGAGGAGCTGACGTCGGCGGGGCTCGAAGGGGTCACCGTGATCGTGGAGGCCATGACCGGCATCCTGCTCGCGATGTTCTCGACGCTGTTCCTGCTGTACGACGGCAAGCGCATCTGGCAGTGGTTCCTGAAGCTGGTCCCGGCGCCCGCGCGGCCCGGTATCGCGGGGGCGGGTCCGCGTGCGTGGCGCACGCTGACGGCCTATGTGCGCGGCACGGTGATAGTGGCTCTGATCGACGCGATCTTCATCGGCCTCGGGATCTACTTCCTCGGGGTGCCGATGGCTGTTCCGCTGGCCGTCTTCATCTTCCTGTTCGCGTTCATCCCGCTGGTGGGTGCGGTGGTCTCGGGCGCGCTCGCCGTGGTGGTCGGCCTGGTGACCCAGGGCGTCTTCACCGGCGTGATGACCCTGGTCGTGGTCCTCGCGGTGCAGCAGATCGAGGGCCACATCCTCCAGCCCTTCATCCTCGGGCGTGCGGTACGGGTGCATCCCCTGGCCGTCGTGCTCTCCGTGGCCGCGGGTGGCCTTGTCGGCGGGATCGGCGGCGCGGTGGTGGCCGTACCGCTGGTGGCCGTGACGAACACGGTGGTGGGTTATCTGCGGGCGTACTCGCGGGAGGCGGCCCTGAAACAGGCGCCGCAGCCGCGCGGGGCGACGGCGGTGGATGTCGCCCCGGTGGATCCGGCTTCCCCGTCGTCGGGCTCGTAGGACGGCGGACCTCTTTCAGCCCGTCCGGCGTTTGAGGACGAACTCGGCGGAGCCGGTGACCGACGGCACGCAAGAGGAACGGCCCCTCCCGGCAACTGCTGGGAGGGGCCGTTCCGTTACCGCTCTGGGGACCGCTACGCGAGGGACTCCTCGGAGTCCAGCGTGACGCCGACCGCCTGGATGACCGCGGCGATCTTGAAGGCTTCCTGGATCGTCTCGCGATCCACGCCCGCCTTGCGGAGCACCTGCTCGTGGGAGTCGAGGCACTGGCCGCAGCCGTTGATCGCGGAGACCGCGAGCGACCACAGCTCGAAGTCGACCTTCTCCACGCCCGGGTTGCCGATGACGTTCATCCGGAGGCCGGCCCGCATCGTCCCGTACTCGGGGTCCGAGAGCAGGTGGCGCGTGCGGTAGAAGACGTTGTTCATCGCCATGACGGCCGCGGCCGACTTGGCGGCGGTGTACGCCTCGGGGGAGAGGTTCGCCTTCGCCTCGGGCTCCAGCTCGCGCAGCACCTTGGTGGAGCGGGAGGCGATCGCGCAGGCGAGCACCGTGCCCCAGAGCTGCTGCTTCGGCAGGTCCGAGTTGCCGATGACCGAGCCGAGGTTCAGCTTCAGGTCCTTGGCGTAGTCCGGTACGGCGGACTTCAGTTCGTCGAGTGCCATGTCAGTAGGCTCCGTTCACTCGCCCGAGAGCAGCGCGACCGGGTCCAGGGTCTCGTCGCCCTGGGTCCAGTTGCAGGGGCACAGCTCGTCCGTCTGGAGGGCGTCGAGGACCCGGAGGACCTCCTTGGGGTTACGGCCCACGGAACCGGCGGTCACCATCGTGAACTGGATCTCGTTGTTCTGGTCGACGATGAAGACGGCGCGCTGGGCGAAGCCGTCCTCGCCCTCGATGCCGAGGTCACGCATGAGCTCGTGCTTCGAGTCGGCCAGCATCGGGAAGGGCAGGTCCGTCAGGTCCGGGTGGTCCTTGCGCCAGGCGTGGTGCACGAACTCGGAGTCGCCGGAGAAGCCGAGGATCTGGGCGTCACGGTCAGCGAACTCTTCGTTCAGCTTGCCGAAGGCGGCGATCTCGGTCGGGCACACGAAGGTGAAGTCCTTGGGCCACGCGAAGACGATCTTCCACTTGCCCTCGTAGGTCTTGTGGTCGATCTGCTGGAACTCCGAGCCCTTCTCCAGCGAGACACAGGCAGTCAGATCGAACTGGGGGAACTTGTCACCGACAGTGAGCACGCGCTCTCCTTGCTGCAAAGAAAATCCCTTTTGGGGAGTTTCCTGGGGGGTTGGACTGGTGTTGATGGTGGCACAGGGTGCATTGATTATGGAAATAGCTAGAGTGGGTCGTGTTGATCGGACCTAGCTATCAGTCCCCGTAGTAAAGGGGACGAGCGAGAAGGAGGAGTGCCGTGGCCACCAGCGCCAAGCCCGCGGTCAAGCGCGGCGCCCGCCAGCCGAGCCTCGCCCAGCTGCGCGCCTTCGCCGCCGTCGCCGAGCACCTGCACTTCCGGGACGCCGCCGCCGCGATCGGCATGAGCCAGCCCGCGCTCTCCGGCGCCGTGTCCGCCCTGGAGGAGACGCTCGGGGTCACCCTGCTTGAGCGTACGACCCGCAAGGTGCTGCTCTCGTCGGCGGGCGAGCGCCTCGCGGTGCGGGCCAGGGCCGTCCTTGAGGAGGTCGGGGCGCTGATGGAGGAGGCCGACGCGGTGCGCGCCCCGTTCACCGGAGCGCTGCGGCTCGGCGTGATCCCGACCGTGGCGCCCTATCTGCTGCCCACGTTCATCGGGCTCGTCCACGAGAAGTACCCGGACCTCGATCTCCAGGTGCACGAGGAGCAGACCTCGTCGCTGATCGAGGGGCTCGGCGCGGGGCGGCTCGATCTGCTGCTGCTCGCCGTGCCGCTCGGCGTGCCGGGGGTCACCGAAATGCCGCTGTTCGACGAGGACTTCGTGCTCGTCACGCCCCTCGACCACTGGCTCGGCGGACGCGAGGGGATCCCGCGCGACGCCCTGCGCGAGCTGAACCTGCTGCTCCTCGACGAAGGGCACTGCCTGCGCGACCAGGCCCTGGACATCTGCCGGGAGGCCGGGCGCGCGGACGCCCCGGTGACCACGACCGCCGCCGGGCTCTCCACCCTCGTACAGCTGGTGGCCGGCGGGCTCGGCGTGACGCTGCTTCCGCGCACCGCGGTCCGCGTCGAGACCAGCCGCAGCAACCAGCTGCTCACCGGGTACTTCGCCGATCCGGCACCGACCCGGCGCATCGCCCTCGCGATGCGTACGGGGGCCGCGCGTGCGGCGGAGTACGAGACGCTCGCCGCCGCCCTGAGGGGGGCCGTGAAGCCGTTGCCGGTGCGGGTGTTGTGACCCCGCACCGGCAACGCCCCGCCCTCGCTTGAGGGAGTTACTCCGTCCGCAGGCCGTCCGGGCGCATCATGCGCCACAGCGGCGGCAGGCTGAGCAGCGTCACGACCGCGACGAGCACGGCCCCGGCGCCGGTCAGGGGCAGGAAGAGCCACCAGTCCTCGACCGATTTCTCGATCATGCGGACCATGACGAACCCGAGACCGAGGCCGCCCGCGACGGCGAGGCCGAGGCCGATCGCCACCGGGATCGCCGTCTGCCACAGGACCGACCACGCCATCGACGAGCGGCGCGTGCCGAACGCGGTGAGGGCGGCCAACAGGCGCTTCCGCTCGCGCAGTTGCTCCAGCATCGACACCAGCATGGACGCCGCGATGAGGACCATCGTCGCCATCGCGCCGATCTGCAGACCGGTCTGGATGGAGGCGTACTGCTTGTCCCGCTCGACCGCGCGCAGCGTCATCACGTCGAGGAACGGGTCGATGCGGGCCGCGGTGTTGCGGATGTACTCCTCGTTGTCCTGCACGTCCGGATCGACCTGGATCATGGCGTTCGTGGAGGCGTTGACCATCTTGGACGGGGAGACCGCGCCGGGGGTGGCGAAGATGCCGTTGTGCACGTCGCCGCCCGGGTCGGGGCGGGCCTTGACCGTGCGGGAATCGGCGGGCAGCGTCCACGGGACGTGCTTGAGGCCGGGTTCGTCCCAGCTGTCGGAGTTCAGCTCGATGGGCTTGCCGGGGCGGGCCGTCTCGTCGACCCACTTGTTCATATCGGCGTCCCCGGTGTGCACGACGAACGTGTCGCCGTCCTCGCACGAGTCGATCCGGGCCAGCTCGCGCAGGTTCGCGCACGTGCCGACCGTCAGTTCCGCGGTGGGCCTGATGTCGTCGGCGTTCTTCAGCTCGCCCGGCTTCACGACGTACGAGACGACCGTGCCGATGACGTTCTTGACGCCCTTGGTGGTACGGAACTTGTCGATCATCTGCTGGGCGAGGTCGCCGTTTCCGACGTCCGCGCGCACCTGGAGCTTGGCCCGGCCGGGGTCGTTGTCCGTCACCCGGTCGAAGTCGTTGTGCATGGAGCCGAACATCATCTGCAGGGCGATGGCGCCCGCCACCGCGACCGTGATGCCGCTGACCGCGCGGGCCGCCGTGCCGCTGCTCAACTGGAGCCTGCGGGTGGCCAGCTGCCAGGGCACGGGGCCGCCGCGCAGCCGGGCCACGGCCGCTTCGACGAGCCAGGGGAGCAGCGCGGCAAGGCCGATCAGGGTGAGCGTCGCGCCCAGGCCGATGGCGTAGACCGGCGGGGTCACGTCGCCCGCGAGGCGGCCCGAGGCCAGCAGGATGCCGATGCCGGCCACCGGCATCAGGACGCGCCACCAGATCCGGCGCTTACGGGGCTTCGCGCTGCGGAAGACGCCGAGGGGCTCGATGGAGACGGCACGCAGCGAGACCAGCGTGACCACGAAGGCGGTGAGCGGGACGGCCAGCAGGACGAGCACCGCGAGGCCGGGCACCGGCGTCACGTCGGTGGCGAAAGCGCTGACCTTCCACACGTCGAACACGCCGAGCAGCTCGCGCAGGCCCAGGAAGGCGACGCCGCCGAAGGCAAGGCCGAGCAGCGCGCCGCACAGGGCCTCGCCCGCCGCGATCCTGCGCACCGCATGTGCGTCCGCGCCGACAAGGCGCAGCGCGGCGAGCCGCTTGTCCCGCCGGTCGCCGCCGAAGCGGACCGCCGTGCCGATGAAGATGACCACGGGAGTCAGCAGCACCACGCAGCCCAGGACGACAAGGACGATGAGGATCGGATCCAGCGGCTTCGGGGGCTCCTTGTAGCCGAACTGCGCGACACGGTGGCCGCCCTTGGCCTGGGTGAGCGCGTCGGAACCGGCGTAGAAGTAGAGCTCCTGGGGGTGGACGAGGCCCGCGTCACCGATGGTGCCCGTGATGCGGTACCGGTCGAGGCGCTCCTTGAGGAGCTTGCCCTCGGAGCTGTTCAGGAGGTCGAGCAGGGCGGGCGAGACGACCATCTCGCCGTCCGCGGGCAGCTTCTTCAGGCCGGGCGGCAGGACGGGGTGCTCGCCCTCGGCGCGCACCGTACGGCCTGCCACCGTCGAGTCGCGGAAGTCGGTGTCGGCGGTGCGCGAGAGGACGCTGGAGTCGGAGCGCTCCTTCTTCTTGCCGTCGAACTGGCCCCAGTCCGAGCGGGCCACCGAGCGGTCCTCCCGGCTCTGGAGCAGATTCGGCACGGAGGCCGCGCCGAGCAGCAGCGCCACACCGAGGCCGACGCCGACCGCAGTCAGGATCGTGCGGGCCCAGCCCGCACGGCCGCCGCCGACGGCGAACCGTATGCCCATCACGAGATCGCGGACCCAGGCACGGACGCCCGTCGGCGCGGTGTGCTCGGGGAGCGGCGCCGGAGGCCCCGTACGGGCCTTGGCGTGGGTGTCGAGGCTCATACGGCCCGCTCCATGTCCCGCGACTTGCCGTCGCGCACGACGATCTCGCGGTCGGAGTAGGCGGCGACCCGCGTCTCGTGCGTGACCAGGACCACGGCCGCGTTCGTCGAGCGTGCGGCGTCGGTGAGCAGCTCCATCACGCGCTCGCCGTTGAGCGAGTCGAGCGCGCCGGTCGGCTCGTCGGCGAAGAGGACGCGCGGGCTTGTGGCGAGCGCGCGGGCCACGGCGACGCGCTGCCCCTGACCGCCGGAGACCTCGCCGGGCCGCTTGGCGGCGACGTCCTCGACCTCCAGGCGCTCCATCCAGGTACGGGCGGTCGCTTCGGCGTCCTTGCGCTTGGCGCCGTTGAGCCGCAGCGGAAGCGCGACGTTCTCCACGCACGTCAGCTCGGGGACCAGCTGCCCGAACTGGAAGACGAACCCGAACTCGCTGCGGCGCAGGGCGCTCAGCGCGGCGTCCGGCAGACCCGTGAGCTCGCGGCCGTTGTACGTGATGGAGCCCGAGTCGGGCTTGACGATCCCCGCGAGGCAGTGCAGGAGCGTTGACTTGCCGGAGCCGGACGGGCCCATGACGGCGACGACCTCTCCGGGATGGATGGAGAACCCGGCGTCGTCGAGCGCGGTCGTCGGACCGTACGTCTTGCGAAGGCCTGAGGCGGTGAGGAGGGAACCTGCGGGGGTCATGCGGAGCGCACCTCCAGGGCGAGCTTGCCGAGGCGTGCGGCGGCCAGCTCGAGCCAGCGCAGATCGGCTTCGAGGTGGAAGAGCGCGTGGTCGCAGATCAGCTGGTCGGCGAGGTCACCCTTGCGCTTGCGGTCGGTGAGGATGCGCATCAGGCGCAGGTGTTCGGCGCGCTGGGCGTCGAGCATCTCCGAGGCGTCGCGCTCGGTGAGCAGCGCGAGGACGACCTTCGTGTAGAGGGTCGACTGGAGGTAGGGCTCGGGCTTCTCCGGGGTGGCGAGCCACTGCTCGACATCGGTGATGCCGGCTTCGGTGATCGCGTACCGCTTGCGCTCGGGACCGCCCTCCGTCTCTACGCCGTCGACCTCGACGAGGCCGTTCTTCAGGAGGCGGGACATGGTCGAGTAGACCTGCCCGTAGTGCAGGGGTTTGTCGTGACCGAACTTCTCGTCGAAGGTGCGCTTGAGGTCGTAGCCGTGACGCGGGCCGGACTCAAGGAGGCCGAGGAGGGTGTGACCGATGGACATGCGGAGCACTCTACACGGTGTGTATACGTGCCATGTATACCCCCAGTGCAGAGCCAGCGGTTCGGGAAGGTGGGCAACCTTCTGGGCCCCAGGATCGTCGATCTACTGGGAGCAATCACCGGTTCCTGTGGGGCAGGTGCTGATTGTCACGTCCGGAAAAGGCCGGATCGACCGTCCTTTGTCCCCAGGTGCGGTGTTAGCTTCTTGAGCTGACTTGCCGGTCATATGGTCGGCCGACTGTCCGTTCCGTTGTACGGGCGACACCGCGCAACGGCATACGGACACGCGAACGAGACGGAAGCGGAGCACACACACTCATGGGCCGAGCGGAAGAGCGACAGGCGCGGCAGCGCGGTGCGCGCCGGGCAGCGCGCAAGCGCCCCGCCGGTGACGGCAAACCCAAGCGCAAGGGCATACGCCGCTTCTTCACGCTGAAGAAGATCCTGGGTACGTTCTTCGGGCTCTGCCTGCTCGGCATGCTCGGCTTCGTCGTCCTCTACATGATGGTCGAGGTGCCTGAGGGCAACGCCGCGGCCAAGCTCCAGAGCAACGTCTACAAGTACAAGGACGGCAAGGTCATCGCCAGGACCGGCGAGCTGAACCGCGAGGTCGTCGACCTGGACAAGGTCCCCAAGGACGTACAGCGGACCTTCGTGGCCGCCGAGAACAAGTCCTTCTACAAGGACAAGGGCGTCGACTTCAAGGGCACGGCCCGCGGCCTGCTCAACACGGTCACCGGCAAGGGCAAGCAGGGCGGCTCGACGATCACCCAGCAGTACGTCAAGAACTACTACTTGACGCAGGACCAGACGGTGACCCGAAAGTTCAGGGAACTGGTCATCTCGCTGAAGGTGGACCAGAACAAGAGCAAGGACGACATCCTCGCCGGGTACATCAACACCAGCTACTACGGCCGCGGCGCCTACGGTATCCAGGCCGCCGCCCAGGCGTACTACGGCGTGGACGCCGAGGAGCTTGACGTCACGCAGGGCGCCTATCTCGCCGCCCTCCTCCAGGCCCCCAGCCAGTACGACTGGACCTCCGCCACGGACGCCAGCAAGAAGCTGGTCGAGGCGCGCTGGAACTACGTGCTCGACAACATGGTCGAGGAGGGCTGGCTGCCCGCGAGCGAGCGCGAAGGCCTGAAGTTCGACAAGCCGCAGTCGCCCAAGGCCGCTCCGGGCCTTGAGGGCCAGACCGGCTACCTCGTGAAGGAGGCCAAGGCCGAGGTCATGAAGGCCGGTCACCTCAGCGAGGAGCAGTTCGACGCGGGTGGCTATTCGATCACGCTCAACATCGACGAGAAGAAGCAGAAGCAGCTCGAGAAGGCCGTCGACAAGAAGCTGAACGACAAGCTCGATCCCGACAAGAGCAAGGCCGACGCCCGGGTGCAGGCGGGCGCCGCGTCCGTCGACCCCAAGACCGGCAAGGTCCTTGCGATGTACGGCGGCAAGGACTACGTGAAGCACTTCACGAACAACGCCACCCGGCGCGACTACCAGCCCGCCTCCACCTTCAAGCCGCTGATCCTGGCCGCCGCCCTGGAGAAGAGCGCCACGAACCAGTCCGGCCAGCCGATCACGGCGAACACGATCTACGACGGCACCAGCAAGCGCCCCGTCAAGGGCAGCGACGTCGGCTTCGCCCCGCCGAACGAGGACGACAAGAGCTACGGCCCGGTCACCGTCCAGAAGGCGATGAACAAGTCCATCAACTCCGTCTTCGCGCAGATGGGCGTGGACGTCGGCATGGACGAGGTACTGGCGACCGCGGGCGACCTCGGCATGAACGTCGAGGATCTGCCCGCCGTGCCCGCCCAGACCCTGGGCACCATGGGCGCGAGCCCGCTGGAGATGGCGGGCGTCTACGCCACGCTCGACAACCACGGCAAGAAGGTCACCCCCGCTGTCGTCGCCTCCGTCGAGCACAAGGACCGCACGATCGACCTGCCCGACCCGATCGGCGAACAGGCCGTCAGTCGCGGCACCGCGGACTCGCTCACCTCGGTCCTGACCGGCGTGGTCGACGACGGTACGGGCAGCGCGGTGCGCAGCCCCGTTCAGGACGTGGCGGGCAAGACCGGTACGTCCGACGACAACAAGTCGGCCTGGTTCACCGGCTACACACCGAAGCTCGTCACCTCCGTCGGCCTCTTCGGCGAGGGCGCCGCGGGCACGGCCGAGGAGAGCAAGCAGGTCTCCATGAAGGGTGCGGGCGGTCTGCCGCGCGTCGACGGCGGCAGCTTCCCGGCGCAGATCTGGGCGGCGTACACCTTCAAGGCGATGGGCTCGCCCAGCGAGTTCGACCTGGACACGTCCATGGGCGCGGCCATCGCGCCGCCCCCGGACCCGACGACGAGCGCCCCGGACGAACCGACGGACGAGCCCTCGGACACGCAGGACCCGACGACGAAGCCGCCGTCCGACGACCCGACCACGGACAAGCCGACGGACAAGCCGACGACGGACGAGCCCACGGACGACCCGACGACGGACGACCCGACGGACCCGACGGACGAGCCGGACCCGAGCGACACCATCGAGATCCCGGAGAACCCGAACGGGAACGGGAACGGGCGGCCGGGCAGGGACTGACGGCCACAGCCGCACGGCACGGCGAAGGGGCCCACAAGCAGCAGTTGCTTGTGGGCCCCTTCGCCGTGCCGTGCTCCGGGCTCGGCGTGAACCGTCCGGGACCAGCTGTGGTTCAGCTGTGGTTCGAGCTGTGGTTCAGCTCGAACCAGACCACCTTGCCGGTGCTCAGGCGCGTCGCGCCCCACCGCCGGGCCAGCTTGTTCACCAGATAGAGCCCGCGTCCGCCCTCGTCCGTGGCCCGCGCCTGCCTCAGCCGCGGAAGCTGCGGCACCTCGTCCCCGACCTCGCAGCGCAGGACGTCCGTACGCAGCAGACGCAGGGTCACCGGACGGGACGCGTACCGTACGGCGTTCGTCACGACCTCGCTGACCAGGAGCTCCAGGGAGTCGGTCAGCTCCTGCAGGCCCCAGCGCTCCAGGGCGCTGCGGGCCAGGCGCCGGGCACGGGCGGGCGTGGCGTCCTCCGGCTCCAGGTACCAGTACGCGACGTCGCTCGGCGCGATCCCGTCGAAGCGGGCGGCGAGCAGCGCGATGTCGTCGTCCCGGTCGCCGGGGCCGAGCATGTCGAGCACGTCGTCGCAGAGGGCTTCCAGGGGCGGCGGATGGTCAGGGCCCGTCAACTGGGCGGTCGCCGCGAGCCGCTCGCGCAGCTGCTCTATGCCCGTCCACACGTCACGCAGCCGGGACTCGACCAGGCCGTCGGTGTAGAGCAGCAGGGTGGCACCCGCGGGCGCGTCCAGCTCCACGGCCTCGAAGTCGACGCCGCCCACGCCGATGGGGGCGCCCGGCGGCACCCGCAGGACCTCCGCACGGCCTCCCAGGTGCAGCAGGACGGGCGGCGGGTGGCCGGCGTTGGCGATGGTGATGCGGTGGGCGACCGGGTCGTAGACCGCGTAGAGGCAGGTGGCCATCCGGTCCGAGCCGAGCCGCTGGGCCTGCTCGTCCAGGTGGTGCAGGACCTCCTGGGGCGGCAGGTCGAGCCCGGCCAGGGTCTGGGCGGTCGTCCGCAGCTGGCCCATGATCGCGGCCGAGGTCATGGAGTGCCCCATGACGTCGCCCACGACGAGCGCGACGCGGCTGCCGGGCAGCGGGATCGCGTCGTACCAGTCGCCGCCGACGCGGGCGGTCTCGGCGGCCGGGAGGTAGCGGGACGCCAGGCGGACGCCGGTCGGGCGCGGCAGGGTCTCGGGGAGCATCGTGCGCTGGAGCTCGTCGGCGATGTACGCCTCGCGGCCGTAGAGCACGGCCTTGTCGATGCCGAGCGCGCTGTGCGTGGCCAGCTGGGCGGCGACCAGGAGGTCGTCGTTCTCGAACGCGGGCCGGTCGGGGCGGCGCAGGAACACCGCGGCGCCGATCACCCGGCGCCTGCCCCGCAGCGGGGCGAGGATCGTCCGCTGCCCGGCAGGCGCGCTGCGGCCGTCGCCGAGCAGTTCGGGGAGTGCGGCGCGGGCCGCGGGGCCGTCGGCGAAGACGGGGCGGACGCCGCGCAGGACCTCGGCGAGGGCGCCGCCGGGGTTCACCTCGCACAGCTCGGCGGTCGTCACGAGGTCGCTCTGCACCTGGAGGGCGGGCAGGGTGCCGCCGTCGGTGTCGGGCTCCTCGACGGCCCCTTCCTCGATCGAGCGCAGCCGGTCGGTACGGCGCAGACGCAGGACGAGGGTGCCGCTCGGCCGCTCCTCGCCGACCGGCAGCGGGTCGCGGAGGTAGACCAGTATCGCGTCGGAGAACGTCGGCACCGTGGCCCGGCACAGGCCCATCACGATCTCGTCCAGGTCGATGCCGCGTGCGATGCGCCGGGTCGCGGCACCCACGAAGCGCAGCCGGTCGCCGTCGCGTCGCATCGCCGCCGGTCCTGAGCCCGGCGGCCGTGGCTGTCCCGTACGCCGCTCCTCACCGCCCGGGGCGCCCGCGGGGGCGCCGTCAAGGATGTCCTGCCCTTCGCCCTGTCCGGCCGCCGGATCGTGGCCTGGGCGTGCGGGCACGCCTTCGGGGGCGGGGCGCGGCCGGTGCGGGTCGGGCTGCTGGCCCGATGGACCCGGCGACTGGGAGTGCTCGTCGCTGGGTCCTGCGGCCGGGTCGCCCGTCCGGGCCTGAGCCTGTGCGGGGAAAGCGGCCGTGCCCTGGGCGTCCCGCGCCTTTCGGGCGCGCGCAAGGGCCCCGCGGGGATCCGCGGGGGCTGCGGGCCGGGCAGCTCGGGGCTGTCGGCCCTCGTCGGGGATGGAATGCTCCGTCACGCGTTTCGAATCCGTCCGTCCGGGGCTGCGCCTTGGTGTCCGGTGGCTACTTTGGTCAGCCGCGTCGGCAGTGCAGGAAAAGCTGGTGCTCGGGTGGTACGCCGGTACTCGCCGGGGCGTAGGAGTACGTTTCCTCGTCGATGATGTCGAAGCCCGCGTCACGTACGACCTGCCGCAGTTCGTCCCGCAGGTAACCGGATACCCGGATTGTGTGACCCAGGAACGGAATTCTCGTGTCGTCCAGGTCGGCCTCGACCATGGACAGCGCGAGCAGGCCACCGGGGCGCAGCAGTCCGTGCAGCAGCCGCAGAGCGTACGGGATCTCGGCGCGCGGCAGCATCAAGAGCGCGAAGAAAGCCGTGATCCCGTCGAACCGGCCGACCCCGCCGGGCCCTTCGGCCCGCAGTTCCGCCACGTCGAGCATGCGGAACTCGGCGTTGTCAGCCGGAACGTTCTTCCTGGCGAGATCGAGCATGCCGGACGAGAGATCGACGCCAAGGACGAAGTGTCCGGCGTCCGTGAGCTGACGGGCGGTCGGAAGCCCGGTGCCGCATCCCACGTCGAGAACCCTCGCCCCGGGCGGCAGCGCGTCGGCGAGCCTGCGCCCGGCGGCCAGTTGGCCGTCCTTGTGCGGGAAGGCGTCGTCGTAGTGCTGTCCGATGGCGTCGAAGGCTTCGGCCTGCCCCTTCCGGTCGGGCAGTACGCCGGGTGGCCCGCCGTAACTGTCGACCTCGCTCGCCTCGCTCACGTTCTGCCGCCCCCTCGATGACATCCTGTCAGGCAACGCGCAAGCTCAGGGAGTTGCTGCTGAGTTGCTGCTGTGCGCCCTTGCGGAGGACGATCCTACGTTTGAACCATGGGGGCGCATCAAGGGTCTCATGACGTCACATGTGAAGGCGTGCGGTCCCAGTCGTCCGGAAGGAGTGGAATCGTCCAGTCCGGATCGGGGCGCCAGTGCTGCCAGTTGTCCGAAAAAGGCAGCCCCCAGGAACGGATCACCTCTATGGCCGCATGCCCGGCGGCCCGTACTTCACGCGCTTTTCCCGGTTCCATGAGGCCGGCACGCTGGGCCTGGACGAACTCGTCCTCGTCGTGCCACTGCCAGGTCCGGTCCGGCCTTACGGAGATGTCCAGAAAGTGATCCTCGGAATCGATGCCCCCGGCCCACCGGGTGCGCGGCTCCTCCAGATTCACGTACCAGTTCTTGAACTGCCATCCCGGGTCCCAGAACAGCCACACCGACCACGGCTCGGCGGGCCGGGCCAACTTCAGTACGCCGGTGCCGAACCAGTGGTCCCTGCGCAGGGCGCGGGGCCTGGTGTACCGGGTGGCGAGGGGCTCGTGGTGAACGGGAGTGCCGTCGGCGATAACGGGTTTCACGCACTCCGTCCCGGGGGCCATCCACGCGGCGAAGAGCTCTTCGGTGTCCTGCACGACCGTGACGGGACGGCAGATGTGAATTCCGTTCCCGGCGTTCTCCTTGTACCGCCACAGCACATGGGAGCCGGGGGCCCAGCGTGCTGCCTCGCTGCTCGTCGTTGGCGGCGTGGTGAGGTCTGTCATGCAGAGATATTAGTCGGCGTATGGGCAGGTTCCTCAGAACCTGCCCATACGTAAAGGAAATCGCCCTACGGCCGTGTTTGCCCCAAGGGCGCGTCACTTTCCTTCCGGACGCGTCATCCGCAGCACGTCCAACGCCTCGTCGAGCTGGGTCAGCGTGAGGTCGCCCCGCTCGACGTACCCGCCTTCGAGCACGACCTCCCGGATGGTCTTCCGGTCGGCCAGCGACTTCTTGGCGACCTTCGCCGCCTCCTCGTATCCGATGTACTTGTTCAGCGGAGTGACGACAGAGGGCGAGGACTCGGCGTACTCACGGGCCCGCTCGGCATTCGCGGTGACTCCGTCCACCGTCCTGTCGGCGAGGAGCCGCGAGACATTGGCGAGGAGCCGCACGGACTCCAGGACGTTCTTGGCGATGACCGGCAGCATCACGTTCAGCTCGAAGTTCCCCGCGGCGCCCGCGGCGGCCACCGTCGCGTCATTGCCGGTGACTTGCGCGGCGACCATCAGCACCGCCTCCGGAATGACCGGGTTCACCTTTCCCGGCATGATCGAGGAACCGGGCTGCAGATCGGGCAGGTTGATCTCGGCGAGCCCGGTCCGCGGCCCCGAGGCCATCCAGCGCAGATCGTTGGCGATCTTCGTGAGGCCGACGCCGATCGTCCGCAGCTGCCCGCTGGTCTCGACGATGCCGTCCCGCGCGCCCTGGGCCTCGAAGTGGTCGCGTGCCTCGGTCAGCGCCAGTCCCGTGGCCCGCGCCACCTCGTCGATCACGGCCGCCGAGAACCCGGGCGGAGTGTTGATCCCGGTGCCCACCGCCGTACCGCCGAGCGGCAGTTCGGCGAGGCGCGGCAGCGAGGACCGCAGCCGCTCCACGCCGTAGCGCACCTGCGCCGCGTATCCGCCGAACTCCTGGCCGAGCGTGACGGGCGTCGCGTCCATCAGATGCGTACGGCCGGACTTCACGACGTCGGCGAACTCCTCCGCCTTGCGCTCCAGTGCGGTCGCCAGATGTTCGAGCGCGGGGATCAGGTCCTGTGTCACGGCGCCCGTGGCCGCGATGTGGATCGAGGAGGGGAAGACGTCGTTCGACGACTGGGAGGCGTTCACGTGGTCGTTCGGGTGGACGTCGCGGCCAAGACGCTCCGTGGCCAGCGTCGCGAGCACTTCGTTCGTGTTCATGTTGGACGACGTGCCGGAGCCCGTCTGGAAGACGTCCACGGGGAAGTGCTCGTCCCAGCGTCCTTCGACGACCTCGCCCGCCGCGTCGGCGATCGCGTCCGCCACGTCCTTGTCGAGCACCCCGAGATCCGCGTTGACCTTCGCGGCCGCCGCCTTGATCCGGGCGAGCGCGGCGATGTGCGCGCGCTCGATGCGCTGCCCGGAGACGGGGAAGTTCTCCACCGCCCGCTGCGTCTGAGCCCGCCATTTCGCGTGGGCGGGGACCCGTACCTCGCCCATGGAGTCGTGCTCGATCCGGTACTCACCGCTTGTGCTTGCGCTGGCGTCGCTGGTCATGCCTCGAACCTACTCCAGGGTTCGCCCGACGACACGGAGGAGCCCTCTGCGCGCAGGGGGCTCCTCCGTTGTGTGTGGGCAGGGGGCTCCTCCGTGGTGCACAGAGGGCTTCCGCTGTGCACAGAGGGGCTGCTGTGCCCGCTACGCCAGGCCGGGTCCGCGGACCGGGATGTGCGTGAACGTCGGCTCCGGAGCCGGGTCCTGGAAGAAGTCGTTGCCCTTGTCGTCGACCACGATGAAGGCCGGGAAGTCCTCGACCTCGATCTTCCACACGGCTTCCATGCCGAGCTCCTCGTACTCGACGACCTCGACCTTCTTGATGCAGTCCTGGGCGAGGCGGGCGGCAGGGCCGCCGATCGAGCCCAGGTAGAAGCCGCCGTGCGCGTCGCAGGCGTCGGTGACCTGTTTGGAGCGGTTGCCCTTGGCGAGCATGACCTTCGAGCCGCCCGCCGCCTGGAACTGCTCCACGTAGGAGTCCATCCGGCCCGCCGTCGTCGGGCCGAAGGAGCCGGATGCGTAGCCCTCGGGGGTCTTGGCGGGGCCCGCGTAGTAGACCGGGTGGTCCTTCAGGTACTGCGGCATCTCCTCGCCCGCGTCGAGCCGCTCCTTGATCTTGGCGTGCGCGATGTCGCGGGCCACGACAAGCGGGCCGTTGAGCGAGAGGCGGGTCTTCACCGGGTGCTTGGTGAGCTCGGCGAGGATCGCGTCCATGGGCTGGTTGAGGTCGATCTTGACGACGTCGGAGGCCGCGGCGTCCTCGTTGAGGGTCTCGTCCGTCGTGTCCGGCAGGAAGCGCGCAGGGTCCCTCTCCAGCTGCTCCAGGAAGACGCCCTCGGCGGTGATCTTCGCGGTGGCCTGGCGGTCGGCCGAGCAGGAGACGGCGATCGCGACGGGCAGCGAGGCGCCGTGGCGCGGCAGGCGCACCACGCGCACGTCGTGGCAGAAGTACTTGCCGCCGAACTGCGCGCCGATGCCGATCTTCTGCGTCAGCTCGAAGACCTTCTCCTCGAGAGCCTGGTCGCGGAAGCCGTGCCCGGTCGGGGAGCCTGAAGCGGGCAGCTCGTCCAGGTAGTGCGCCGAGGCGTACTTCGCGGTCTTCAGGGCGAACTCGGCGCTGGTGCCGCCGACGACGATCGCCAGGTGGTACGGCGGGCAGGCGGACGTGCCCAGGGAGCGGATCTTCTCCTCCAGGAACTTCATCATGGAGGCCTCGTTCAGGACGGCCTTCGTCTCCTGGTAGAGGAACGACTTGTTGGCGGAGCCGCCGCCCTTGGCCATGAAGAGGAACTTGTAGGCGCCGCCGTCGGTCGCGTACAGCTCGACCTGGGCCGGGAGGTTGGAGCCGGTGTTCTTCTCCTCCCACATGTTCAGCGGGGCCATCTGGGAGTAGCGCAGGTTCAGCTTCGTGTACGCGTCGTAGATGCCGTGCGAGAGCGCCTTCTCGTCCTCACCTTCGGTGAGGACGTTCTGTCCGCGCTTGCCCATGACGATGGCCGTGCCGGTGTCCTGGCACATGGGGAGCACGCCCGCGGCCGCGATGTTCGCGTTCTTCAGGAGGTCGAGCGCGACGAACTTGTCGTTGCCGGAGGCCTCCGGGTCGTCGACGATGCGGCGCAGCTGGGCCAGGTGCGCGGGCCGCAGATAGTGCTGGATGTCGTGGATCGCCTCGGCGGCGAGGGTGCGCAGCGCCTCTGGATCGACCTTGAGGAACGTCCGCCCGTCGGCCTCGAAAGTGGAGACACCCTCGGAGGTCACCAGCCGGTACGGCGTGGTGTCCTCTCCCAGGGGGAGCAGATCGGAGTACTCGAACTCTGGCATTTACGGCCATTCCTCACTCGGCAGACGGCGGCGCGGCCTCCATTGGCGACGCGCCAACCAGCGTAGAACGCGCGAAGCGGACCGAGCCTGTGAGGTAAGGCTCAGTAGGGCGGGTCAGGGGGTAGTCGCGATCTATCGCGTTTGGGTACGCTGAGTGGTGTGGACCTAGAAAAGCGCCCTCAGCAGACCCACCCGGAACCGCGGCCCGCAGGCCTGCGCGCGTCGGACGCCGACCGGGACCGCACGGCGGACATCCTCCGTGAGGCCCTCGCCGAGGGCCGTCTGACCGCCGAGGAGCACAGCGAGCGGATCGACGGGGTCTATCGCGCCAAGACCATGGGTGAACTGGCGCCGCTGGTCAGCGACTTGCCCGCGGCGAGCGGTGCGGCCCGCACGACAGCGGCGCCCGAGCCCGCCCCCTCCCGGCCGTCGGACGGCGTGGTGCCCCCGGTCGCCGACGAGAACCTGGTCGCGGTCTTCAGCAGCTCCGTCCGCAAGGGCCGCTGGCGCGTGGGCCGCCGCACGCACGCGTACGCGATCTTCGGCAACGTGGAGATCGACCTCAGCGAGGCCATCTTCGAGCAGCAGCAGGTCGTCATCAAGGCGATCTCCGTCTTCGGCAACGTGGAGATCCGCGTCCCGGAGAACGTCTCGCTGCGGGGCAGCGGCACCGGCGTGCTCGGCAACTTCGAGGTGGACATGCTCGATTCGGCCGAGCGGGACGCCCCGGTGGTCTACGTCGACGGCTACGCGGTCCTGGGCAACATCGAGGCGAAGCCCAAGCGGGGAAAGCTCGTCCGGGACCTGCACAAGCAGCTGCGCAAGCATCTCGGTCACTGATCGGTCTTCGAGCTGAGGGGTGCACTCAGGGGGCGCATTCGGCCGCGGAATCGAGACACGCGTCGCGCCGCTGATGGCGCGAACTTCCGTACATCGGAACTCAGTGCATAGGCGTGTGCACAGCGGGTAGAGCTTGCTGCATCGTCTCTCGCTCGCGAAGCCGTCGTCAGGAGTAGACCCGTGCTGCAGCCGTCGCATCAGTCCCTGCAGGTCGCCGCCGTTCCGGCCCAGCGGGAACCAGTGCGCGATCGGAACCAAGACGCTCCATGGCACACCGAGGCGGTGTGCCGACGAGACGAGGCCGGGTTGTTCTTCGCCCCGTCCAAGGAGCCGACCGCCTCACGCCTGTCCCGGGAGGAAGCCGCGAAGCGTGTCTGTGGCGGCTGTCCCGTGATGGTCGAGTGCCGGGAGCACGCCCTGCTCCAGCCCGAGCCGTACGGAGTCTGGGGCGGTCTCACGGCCGCGGAGCGCCGCGTGGTGCTCGCCAGGCGGCGCCGGCGCGAGGTGGAGCTCAAGAAGGCCGCGCACACGACCGCGGGCCCGATCGCCGCCGCCGGGTAGCGGTTCGCGCGTTGGCGTCCGCGCGTTCTTGTACGCACGTTCTTGTACGCACGTTGCGTACGCCGGAGGGGGCGACCCCCGCACGGGGCGCCCCCTCCGGCGTACGCGATGTACTTCGTGCCGGACGTCCTGCTTGGCGCGCTACTTGGCGCGGTCGAAGTCGATGGCGCTGTACGCGCGCAGCTTCTTGAGCCGGTGGTCCGAGTCGATCTTGCGGATCGTGCCCGACTTGGAGCGCATGACGAGGGACGAGGTCGAGGCCGTCTCCGCGGCGTAGCGCACGCCCTGGAGCAGTTCGCCGTCCGTGATGCCGGTCGCGACGAAGAAGACGTTGTCCCCGCGGACCAGATCGGTCGTGGAGAGCGTGCGGTCCAGGTCGTGGCCCGCGTCCAGCGCGCGCTGGCGCTCGGCGTCGTCCTTGGGCCACAGCTTGCCCTGGATCACACCGCCGAGGCACTTGATCGCGCAGGCCGAGATGATGCCTTCCGGGGTGCCGCCGATGCCCATGAGCATGTCGACGCCGGTGCCTTCGCGCACGGCCATGATCGAACCGGCGACGTCGCCGTCCGAGATGAACTTGATGCGCGCGCCGGTCTCGCGGATCTCCTTGACGATGCCCTCGTGACGGGGGCGGTCCAGGATCATGACCGTGACGTCCTCGGGCGCACGGCCCTTGGCCTTGGCGACGCGGCGGATGTTGACCGAGGCGGGGGCGTTGATGTCCACGTAGTCCGCGGCCTCCGGGCCGGTGACCAGCTTGTCCATGTAGAAGACCGCGGACGGGTCGAACATGGCGCCGCGGTCGGCGGCGGCGAGCACGGCGATGGCGTTCGGCATCCCCTTCGCGCAGAGGGTCGTGCCGTCGATCGGGTCGACGGCGATGTCGACCTCCGCGCCGGTGCTGTCGCCGATCCGCTCTCCGTTGAAGAGCATCGGGGCCTCGTCCTTCTCGCCCTCACCGATGACGACGATGCCGTTCATCGAGACGGTGGAGACGAGGGTCCGCATGGCCCTGACGGCGGCGCCGTCGGCGCCGATCTTGTCGCCGCGGCCGACCCAGCGGCCCGCGGCCATGGCGGCTGCCTCGGTGACCCGGACGAGCTCCAGGGCGAGGTTGCGGTCGGGAGCCTCGGGAGAGACTTCGAGCTCGGAAGGGAGATGATGCTCGGTCATCGGAGAGCACCTTTCTGCTGATACAAAAAAGTGGCGCGCCCGCAGGGCGTCCTTGGAAGGGCGGTGCTGGGAGACGGGAGGGCGGCCGGATGAGGGTGTGCCTTGACTCTATCGGCAGGCCGACAAAATGAGCAGAGGGCCCCACGCATGAGCGGATCGGGCACTTTGGCAACACCGGGGGAAGAGCCGCGTCCGGCGCCTGAGAACATGGGGGCGTGGCAGGCAGACAAGGCAAGCAGACCGTACGGAACATGCTGTGGTCGATGGCGGTGATCGTCCTCGTGGCCGGTGCGATGTACGTCTTCATCCCGCACGACGACTCCAAGAGCCCCGTCAAGCGCGTCGACTACAGAGTCGAGCTGCTGAGCGCGCGACGGGCGGCGGCCTACCCGGTGGCAGCCCCCGAGGGCCTGGCCAAGGCGTGGAAGCCGACGTCGGTGCGGTTCGACGGCTCCCAGGGCGACAGCTGGCACCTGGGCTTCCTCGACCCGTCCGGTGAGTACGTCGTGCTCAAGCAGTCCACGGCGAAGCCGGTCAAGTTCATCGAAGAGGCCACGCAGAGGGCCGTGCGGACGAAGACCACCGAGGAGATCGGTGGCGAGACCTGGCGCCGCTACGAGGGGCAGACGTACGACGCCCTGGTGCGCGAGGACAAGGGCGCGACGACGGTGGTCGCGGGCACGGCGCCGTTCGGTCAGCTGACGGAGATGGCGCGGGCGCTGAAGACGTCCTGACGCTTCGAGCGGTACGAGTGAGGGCCCCGGCGCTGTAGCCGGGGCCCTCACTCGTACCGCTTGTCTGTCTGGCTGCTCGTCCGTCTGAGCTTCAGACGATCAGACGGTCTCGATGACCTGGTCGAACTCAAGGCGCGGGGAGCGCGGGAACCAGGCGTTCTCGGCCGGCTTGCCGATGTTGACGACCATCAGCGGGGTGTGGTCGCCGTCCAGGAACTCCTTCTGGACGCCGGCGGCGTCGAAGCCGGTCATCGGGCCCGCGGCCAGACCGGCGGCGCGCACGCCGATGATGAAGTAGGCGGCCTGAAGTGCGGCGTTGAGCTGCGCGGCACCTTCGCGGGCGGGACGCTCGGAGAAGAACACGTCCTTGGCCTGCGGGAAGTGCGGGAACAGCGCCGGCAGCTCCTCGTGGAACTCGTTGTCCGCGGAGAGGATCGCGACGAGCGGGGCGGACGCGGTCTTCGGCTGGTTGCCCTCGGCCATGTGCTGGACCAGGCGCTCGCGGGCCTCGGGGGAGCGGACCAGGGTGATGCGCAGCGACGACAGGTTGAAGGCGGTCGGGCCGAACTTGACCAGGTCGTAGATCGCCTGGACCTGCTCTTCGGTGACCGGCTCATCGGTGAAGGAGTTCGCGGTGCGGGCCTCGCGGAAGAGCAGGTCCTGTGCGGCGGGGTCAAGGACGAGAGACATGGATCAACCTTCTCGGTGCGTACGTGCGTGGGTGGATCAGCTTGCGGAGCAGCTGGTGAATCAGCTGGTGAATCAGTTCGTGAACGAGCTGGTGGAGCAGCTTGTGAGATCGACGGTACGGCGTTGCGGTTTAAGTTTCAACCAAATCGGCCGCTTGGTGATCGGCTTCACAACCCGCCAGGTCCAGGTCGCGCGAGAGGCCCGAGCCCCCTGGCCCCCGCCTCCGGGGGCAGCCCCGCCTCAGGCGTCGCCGTCGCCCTCGCCCTGATCGCCGTCCCCGTCGGGCCCCGCCAGGGCCGCGTCCAGGCGGGCGCGGGCGCCGTCCAGCCAGCGGCGGCACACCTTTGCCAGCTCCTCGCCGCGCTCCCACAGGGCGAGCGACTCCTCGAGCGTGGTGCCGCCCGCCTCCAGGCGGCGTACGACCTCGATGAGCTCGTCACGCGCCTGCTCGTAGCCGAGTGCGTCCGCCGGGCTCGTGGCCTCGTCCGTCGTGCTGGTCATGTGCCCACCCTAAATGTCGGTTCGTACGGCTTGTGCGGCTTGCGTGTCCTGCGCGGCTAGCGAGGGGGCTCTCCGTCTGCGGCTACGGCTCGTACGGTGAACTCGCCGTCGGCGACCCGTGCCCGCAGCTCCTCGTCGGCCGCCACCTCCTCCGCGGCCCGCACCACCGAGCCGTCCGCCTTCTGCAACACCGCGTACCCCCGTTGGAGCGTCGCGGCGGGGGAGAGGCCCACCACGCGCGCGTGGGTGTGCGTCAGCTCCGACTCGGCGCGGTCCAGGAGGTGCCCGAGCGTGCGGCGGCTGCGGTCGACGAGCGCCGAGACCTGCTCCTCGCGCTCCTCGATCATGCGGTGCGGATTTTCCATGGAGGGGCGGGCGAGGGCGTGCGCAAGGCCGCGGTCCTCGCGGTCGAGATAGGTGTCCATGCAGCGCCGGGCCCGGTCCCGCAGCCAGCGCACGCGCTCGTACTCCTCGCCGACGTCCGGTACGACCTTCTTGGCGGCGTCGGTCGGGGTGGAGGCGCGCAGGTCCGCCACGTAATCGAGCAGGGGGTTGTCCGGCTCGTGCCCGATCGCGGAGACGACGGGCGTACGGCAGGAGGCGACGGCACGCACGAGCTGCTCGTCCGAGAACGGCAGCAGATCCTCCACGCTGCCGCCGCCCCGCGCCACGATGATCACGTCCACCGCGTCGAGCCCGTCCAGTTCCTTCACGGCCTGTACGACCTGCGGCACGGCGTGCACGCCCTGGACGGGGACGTTGCGCACCTCGAAGCGGACGGCGGGCCAGCGGTGCCGGGCGTTCTCGAGGACGTCGCGCTCCGCGGCGGATGCGCGGCCGGTGACGAGCCCGATGAGCTGCGGCAGGAAGGGCAGCGCCTTCTTCCGCTCGGGCGCGAACAGGCCCTCCCCGGCGAGGCTCTTCTTCAACTGCTCGATCCGCGCGAGCAGTTCTCCGACGCCGACGGGCTTTATCTCGACGGCACGCAGGGACAGCTGCCCCCGGGGCGCGTACCACTCGGGCTTGGCGTGGACGACGACGCGGGCGCCCTCGGAGACGACGTCCGCGACGGCGTCGAACACCTGGCGGTAGCAGGTGACGCTGACGGAGATGTCGTGCGAGGGGTCGCGCAGCGTCATGAACACCACGCCGGCGCCGGGCCTGCGGGACAGCTGGGTGATCTGCCCCTCGACCCACACGGCACCGAGCCGGTCGATCCACCCACCGATGAGCCGCGACACCTCGCCGACGGGCAGCGGGGCATCAGCAGACGTGTTCAAAGCCATGCGCCGAGCGTATCGGCAGGGTCTGACAGGGCGTGGTTCCTGTTTCTTGCGCCTGCGCCTGCGCCTGCTCCTGCTCCTGGTCCTGGTCCTGTGCCTGCGCCTGCCAGGCGAAGCGGCGGTCTAGGACTCCGCCCGACGGGCCCGCTGCCCGAACAGCACCGCAAGCCCCACAACCAACCAGATCAACCCCACCACCTGCGCGGACCCCGCGGCCTCCACGATCACAGCGATGGTGATGGCCGCCCCCAGCGCGGGGACCAACAAATGCCGCCACCAGCTGACAACACCCCCGCGCCGCTGAACCGCGAACCACCCCACCACGCTCGCGTGCAACAACACGAACGCCGTCAGCGCCCCGACATTCACCACCGAAACCAGGTGATCCATCCCGTCGTCCCGCCGAGCCGCCCACACCGCGGCGACCAGCGTCACGACAGCCGCGCACAGCAACGCGAGCCGAGGCGTCCCCGAATCGGTCTTCGACAGGGCCCCGGGAAGCCGCCGGTCACGAGCCATGGCGTACAGCAGCCGCCCCGCCGCGGCCTGCCCGGCCAGCGCGGCGAACGCCGCACCGATCGCCTTGCTGACGGCCACCAGGTCATGGAGCCAGTCCCCGACGGCCGAGTCGACGGCATCGTAGAAAGCGGACCCCTGCTTGCCCGGCTCGGCGGCCAGCTGTGCCGACGACATCGGCTCCAGGAGCGCCACCAGATAGGTCTGGGCGATGAAGAGCAGACCGGCGAGCGCCAGACAGAACAGCACCGCCCGCGCTACCTTCGCCGAGCCTCCCGTCACCTCCTCCGCGAACGAGGCGATCGCGTCGAAGCCCAGATACGAGAGCACCGCCACCGACACCGCGCCCACGACGGCGGCCAGCGCGAACGAGCCCTGCGAGCCGTCACCGCTCAGCGGCGAGAGCCAGTCCCGCTGCGCCCCGTCCCGCGCCAGGACGACGATCGCCGACACCACGAAGACCAGAAGCACCACGATCTCCATGGCGAGCACCAGGAACCCGACCCGCGCCGCGGCCCGTACGCCCCACAGGTTCAGCGCGGTCGTCACCAGGACCGCGATCGCCGTCCACACCCACCGGGACACGGAGGGCACCAGGGCCTCCATCGCGATCCCGGAGAAGAGATAGGCGACGGCGGGGATGAGGAGATAGTCGAGCATCGCCATCCACCCGGCGATGAACCCGGGGCCGTTGCCGAGCCCCGCGCGGGCGTAGGCGAAGACGGAGCCCGCCTGGGGGACGACCTTCACCATCTGGGCGTAGCTGAACGCGGTGAACGCCATCGCGATCGTGGCGATGATGTAGACGAGCGCCACCGCGCCGTGCGACTTGGCGTCGAGCGTCCCGAAGACTCCGACCGGCGCCATCGGGGCGATGAACAGCAATCCGTAGACGACAAGATCACGGAAGCCGAGACTGCGGCGAAGGCCGTCGCCCACGTCGGTGGTGCCGGGATGGGCGCCACCGGCCGTCGTGCCTGAACTTGGGTCTGAGCCCGAGCCTGAGTTGTCGGAGTAACCGGACATCGTGCCTCCGTAAGTGAACGCAGGCCTCCAGTCTCCCCAAGAAGGCGATCTTTGACGCGCTGGGCTCGGCCTTACGATGGGGGCATGACTGCTTCGACTCCTGCCCGCCGAGTCCTGCTCGCCGCCCCCCGCGGCTACTGCGCGGGTGTGGACCGTGCCGTGATCGCCGTCGAGAAGGCCCTTGAGCAGTACGGGTCTCCGATCTATGTCCGCCACGAGATCGTTCACAACAAGTACGTGGTGCAGACCCTCGAGAAGAAGGGTGCGATCTTCGTCGACCAGACGGCCGAGGTCCCCGAGGGCTCCATCGTCATGTTCTCCGCGCACGGCGTGGCGCCGACGGTCCACGCCGAGGCCGCCGAGCGGAAACTCGCGACCATCGACGCGACGTGCCCCCTGGTCACGAAGGTCCACAAGGAAGCCGTCCGGTACGCGAAGGACGACTTCGACATCCTCCTGATCGGCCACGAGGGTCACGAGGAAGTCATCGGTACGTCCGGTGAGGCCCCCGACCACATCACGCTCGTCGACGGCCCCGATGACGTCGCGAACGTCGAGGTCCGGGACCCGGACAGGGTCGTCTGGCTCTCGCAGACCACGCTCTCGGTCGACGAGACCATGGAGACGGTCGACGCCCTCAAGACCAAGTTCCCGGGCCTGATCTCCCCTCCGAGCGACGACATCTGCTACGCGACGCAGAACCGCCAGATCGCGGTGAAGAAGCTGGCGGAGGACGCCGAACTCGTCATCGTCGTCGGTTCCAAGAACTCCTCGAACTCGATCCGCATGGTCGAGGTCGCCCTCGACGCGGGCGCACCCGCGTCGCACCTCGTCGACAACGCCGAGGAGATCGACGAGGCGTGGCTCGATGGCGTGACCACGGTCGGCCTCACCTCGGGCGCCTCCGTTCCGGACGTCCTGGTGGACGGCGTCATCGAGTGGCTGTCCGAGCGGGGCTACGGGGACGTGGAGACGGTGAAGACGGCCGACGAGTCGATCACCTTCTCGCTGCCCAAGGAGCTCCGCCGCGACCTGCGCGCCGAGGCCGCCGAGCTGTCCCGGAAGTAGCGCGGGCGTCGGGCACTGGCCGTACCGTGGGGCCCATGCAGATCTTCGGCGTGGACATCGGCGGATCCGGGATCAAGGGTGCTCCCGTTGATCTGGACCGGGGAGACCTGGCACAAGAGCGGCACAAAGTGCTGACCCCGCATCCGGCCACGCCCGACGGCGTGGCCGACAAGGTGCGCGAGGTCGTCGAGCACTTCGAATGGAAAGGCCCCGTGGGCGCCACGTTCCCCGGTGTGATCTCCGGCGGCACGGCGCGCACGGCGGCCAACGTCGACAAGAGCTGGATCGGCACGGACATCCAGAAGCTGGTCGCGGACCGGCTCGGCGGCGACGTCCCCGTCACCGTCCTGAACGACGCGGACGCGGCGGGCGTCGCCGAGATGCACTTCGGCGCGGGCCGCGGCCACAAGGGCACGGTCATCCTGCTCACCCTCGGCACCGGCATCGGCAGCGCCCTGTTCACCGGCGGCCGCCTCGTCCCGAACACCGAGCTCGGCCATCTGGAGCTGCACGGCCACGACGCGGAGAAGCGCGCCTCGTCCAAGGCCAAGGAGGACGAGGACCTCTCCTGGGAGCACTGGGCGCACCGCGTCCAGAAGTATCTGGCGCACGTGGAGATGCTGTTCTCGCCGGAGCTGTTCATCATCGGCGGCGGCGTGAGCCGCAAGTCCCACAAGTTCCTGCCGCTGATCAAGGACATCAAGGCCGAGATCGTCCCCGCGGAGCTGCAGAACAACGCGGGGATCGTGGGCGCGGCGATGGCGGCGGCGGAGGCGGCGGCAGCGTAGGAAGCCCGCCGCTCCAAGCCCCTGCCGCGCTAACCCTGCCCTTGCCCCTTGCCCCTTGCTCTCTGCCCGGCCTGCTCTCTGCCCGGCCTACGGAGTGGGCATCCGCCGCTTGGGCCCTCCTCGTGGCCCGGCGGGGGCGGGGGCGACGGGGGCGGCGGCCCGTGCGCGCCGCCGCTGCCCCATGAGCTTGATCCTGCGCCCGGTCACGATGAGACCGGCGACGAGCGTCCCGCCGTACAGCCAGCCCGCGTGCAGTGCGAGCGACGTGATGAGCCCCATGAGGTGCCCGCCGAAGCCTCCTCCATTGCCGCCCGAGATCGGCAGAAGCCCGAAGGCGAAGGCGATCGGCGCGGCCACCGGCGCGGTCACCAGGTCGGCGGGCCGCACCCAGAACGCGGTCAGCGCGCTCACGGGCAGGAAGAGCACGCCGTACGCGACGACCGAACTGCCGAAGAGCAGCCACAGCAGACAGGCGAGCAGGAACATCACCGCGGCGCAGAAGAGCCCGCTGCCGAGCCCCGTGAGACGCGGGTTCGGCATGCCGCGCAGCGCGCGGTAGAGCGGCAGCGCACGCAGCTTGCGGATGACGGGAGGGGCGGGGCGGCGGGGACGGGACGCGGCGCGGTAGACCGCCGCCGAATCGGCGGGCCTGCCCTGCGGGGGCAGGGGTGCGGTGCGTCGCGGCCGGGCCGGAGACTGAGGGGGACGCGTCCTGTGTTGCTCCACCGGACCAACCTAGGTCGAGCCGTACCGATAATCCGGCATGGGACACGCACTTTGGCCGACCTTGGCCAAGCGTTCGACAGGAGAGCGGTACGCCGACGAGCGCGGGACCCGCACGCCGTAGACTGGGGGATCGCCCTACGGTCGCTCCGGCCCTTCGGGCCGTCCACCCACAGCACTCACGTACGGGAAGTCGCAACGTGTCGCTCACGATCGGAATCGTCGGTCTGCCCAATGTCGGCAAGTCGACCCTGTTCAACGCCCTGACCAAGAACGACGTGCTTGCGGCCAACTATCCGTTCGCCACGATCGAGCCGAATGTCGGCGTGGTGGGCGTCCCGGACCCCCGCCTCACGAAACTGGCGGAAATCTTCTCCTCGCAGAAGATCCTGCCCGCCACGGTCGACTTCGTCGACATCGCGGGCATCGTGCGCGGCGCGAGCGAGGGAGAGGGCCTGGGCAACAAGTTCCTCGCGAACATCCGCGAGTCGGACGCGATCTGCCAGGTCATCCGCGCCTTCAAGGACGAGAACGTCGTGCACGTGGACGGCAAGGTCTCGCCCAAGGACGACATCGAGACGATCAACACCGAGCTGATCCTCGCCGACCTCCAGACGATCGAGAAGGTCCTCCCGCGCCTCCAGAAGGAGTCGCGCATCAAGAAGGACGTGGCGCCCAAGGTCAAGGCGGTCGAGGAGGCCCAGGCGATCCTGGAGAAGGGCGACACGCTCTCCTCCGCGGGCATCATCCAGGGCTCCGGCAAGGAGGAACTCCTCCACGACCTCCACCTCCTCACGACGAAGCCCTTCCTCTACGTCTTCAACGTGGACGAGGACGAGCTGACGGACGACGACTTCAAGGCCGCGCAGAGCGCCCTGGTCGCCCCCGCGGAGGCGATCTTCCTCAACGCCAAGCTGGAGTCGGAGCTCGTGGAGCTGGAAGAGGACGAGGCCCTCGAACTCCTCCAGTCGGTAGGCCAGGAAGAGCCCGGCCTGGCCACTCTGGCCCACGTGGGCTTCCGCACCCTCGGCCTCCAGACGTACCTCACGGCAGGCCCCAAGGAGTCCCGCGCCTGGACGATCCCTCAGGGCGCGACGGCCCCCGAGGCGGCGGGCGTCATCCACACGGACTTCCAGAAGGGCTTCATCAAGGCGGAGGTCATCTCGTTCGAGGACCTGGTGGAGACGGGCTCGGTGGCGGAGGCCCGCGCTAAGGGCAAGGCGCGCATGGAGGGCAAGGAGTATGTGATGCAGGACGGGGATGTGGTGGAGTTCCGCTTCAATGTGTAGCGGGTGACATTTCGCCACGTCGCTGATCTGGCAAACATGCAGCTCAGGGAGGGTCCGACTCTTCGGGGTCGGGCCCTTTGCGTTTTCCCGCGCTGGGATAGCTGGCCCCTCGTCACCTGTCATCACCCCTGCTCATGCCTACCGTGCTGGGATCGTGCTGAGATGGGATGAGAACGCCGTGCTGGGTTTCGGACGGCGCTACCCGATGCGAGGGAGCGGGTGGGTGAGGGTCCATCCACAGGCCTTGTTCACGAATCTGAGGCTCCGCGCCGCTCCGGATCTGCGCCCGAAGCGGCGGGGTTCGCGAGCGATGGCCCGCTGGCTCCCGGAAGGGGGCGTTCCGTAGCGCTTTCCTGCTCGTTTGACACGCTCGGGGGGTATGGGTGAGATGACGTACGGCATTGGGGAAGGGCGGGCGACGCGAGTGAGCCTCTCGCTGCCGGAGGGGACCGCGGAGGCGATCCGGGCACGGGTGGGTAAGCGGGAGTTTTCCGTCTTTATTGCCGACGCGGTCGAACGTGAGCTGCGCGGCCAGGTCCTTGATGAGTACCTGGCGGACTACGAGAGCCGTTACAGGCCCGTCTCCGAGCAGGCTCGCCGGCGGGCACGGCAGGTCTTCGACGAGGTGTTCGCCGAGGAGGGGGAGTGGCCCGCCGCAAGTTGAGTCACAAGGGGACGCTGGTCCTCGACAGCGAGGGGCTTTCGAAGCTGCTCGTCGGCGACGAGCAGGTGGTGGCTCTGGGTGCCGAGGCGCGCTCGCGCGGCATGGAGGTCGTAATCAGCTCACTCGCCATCATCGAGGCTGTCCATGAGTACGGGCGGCCCGGCGAGTGCAAGTGGCGCAGCAACGGATGTGGCTGTTCGCTGACTCCTGCCCTGACAGTCGACGGAGTCGGCAAACACGTCGGCTCTCTGATCTTCACGCATGCCCGTGCGTCGCGAGGGCGGATGCGGCGCTGTGCTGCGTAGAAGGGCTGAATCTCCAGATGGTGATCGATTTCGGGCGCTGTACTCCTGCCTTTGATCCAGGTGTCCGCGCCCAGCGCCCTGATATCATCCCTAACTCAGAAATGATATCATTGCCGAGTTGTCGACCGGCGGAGGGGTGACTGATGGCCAGGACTGTGATCGATCTGGACGACGAGATCGTCGAGCAGGCGATGCGGGTGTACGAGGTGAAGACGAAAGCCGCCGCAGTGCGGGCGGCTATGGAGGAGGGGGTGAAGCTGCGACTGCGCCGGGAGTTGTTCGACGCCATGGATGAGGGCGAGTTCGAGGACGTGTTTGCGGAGATCCGCTCGCAGACGGGGCCGCGGAATCCGGATGGATCTCTGAAGCGTGAAGGCGGGGCCTCGGCGGCGTGAACGGGCGCTACCTCATCGACAAGTCGGCGCTGGCCCGCCGGGGCAAACCGGCGGTGCGGGCTCGGCTCGATGCGCTGGATCGCGATGGGCTCCTGGCGGTGTGCGCCCCGACTGAGTACGAGGTTCTGTACTCGGCACGAGGAAAGCCCGAGGCGCTGCGGTTGCGCACCCTGCTCCGTGGATTCGACTACCTGCCCTGCAATGACGAGGAGTTCGAGCGGGCGCTCGAGATCCAGGCTCTGGCCCTGAACGCCGGCTTTCACCGGGCGCTGTCGCTGGCCGACGTCCTCATTGCGGCAACCGCCGAGCGGCATCGAGCCACGGTCCTGCACTATGACGGCGACTTCGACATGATTGCTTCGGTGAGCGGGCTGCAGGCCGAGTGGGTCGTAGGGCCGGGTACCGCCGACTGAGCCGGAAACGCGCACTGGGATCCGCAGGTGTTGGGTAGCGTTCTCGGCGTCGAATCGTCTTGTACTTTGTCGAGGTTCCCGTGCTGGCGTGGTACTGGGATGACTTCGCGTTTCCGCAGCTCACACGGATTGTGAGTTCCGGTGCAACGCCGGATGGGGCCCGCTCCTCTGGAGTGGGCCCCATTTCCCGTGGGGGGTCAAAGGAGGCGCTTGCGGCCCCAGACGACGATGAAGGCGACGACGGCGGCGGTGGCGGTGAGCATGATGCCCGCTCCGAGCCACTGCATCGTGGCCATCTGCTCGAAGGGGAGGTACTCCTTGGTCCAGCCGACGACGTGCTTGGACTCCAGGCAGGCCGTGTGTGCCTTGTCGTTGTCCATCTTGTCGAGGCAGGTCATCCAGTCCAGGCGGTCTCCGGAGCTGGTGAGGAAGTAGGTGCCCTGTCCCTGCTGCACGGCCATGTCAGGCAGCTCCGGCTGCCTGGCACCGGGGCCGACGCCCTTGTCGGTGCTGGCCGACATGATGTGTCCCAGCCTCGACCGGAGCTCGTCCCAGACGAACCCGATCGCCACGACGATGCCGAGCGTGACCACCATCGACACCAGCGTGCGGCGCAGGAGCAGGCCGACCGCCACGCCCACGGCGAACGTGAGCAGGGAGTAGGCCACCGCCATGGGCCCGGTGACGTCGAAGATCCCGCCGCTGGTCCACTCCACCTGCGTGACGAACCCCTTGACCGGGCTCCACCACCAGTTGAAGACGGCCCCGAGCACGCCGGTGGACAGTGCGACCAGTGCGGCGGGCATGGCGAGCTTCATGGTGAGCCAGCGCAGTCGGCTGACGGACTGCGAGGTCACCAGCTTGGCGGTGCCGGTCTCCAGGTCGCCCGCGATGAACGGGGCACCGAGGAGGACGCCTGCCAGGACAGGGAAGTAGCTCAGGTAGCCCCCGGCCTCGGCCAGCAGGTTGCCGTACCTGTCGAACTCGGGCGGCAGACCGCCGGGCCGCTTCTGGGTCGGTTCCAGGGTGCGCAGGTAGTCCATCATCTGTCCGCGCAGAACGACCATGGCGGTCACGGCCAGGAGCGTGAAGGCGATCATGGTCCAGAACGCGGCGCGGTGCTGGCGCCAGACGAGCCACGCCGTACCGCTGAGCCGGGGTGCGGCCGGCCAGGAACCGCGTCCGTTCTGCGGGCCCTCGTCGGACGTCTTACGGGCCGGGTCGAGAGTGAGGGTGCTCATGCGGTCACAGCCTTCTGGCGGTCGCGGGTGATGATGTCGTGGATGTCGCCGACCTGGGCGCTGGGGGCGATCAGCGAGGGCGCGTCGGGTGAGCGCAGATAGGCGAGCAGCAGCTCTTCCAAGGTGGGCGGCTCGGCCTGCCCGTCGTACTGGATCGGTGCGCTGAGGCGTGCCAGGACGCCGGGCCTGCCGTCGCCGGCGCCGAGGGTCTCGATGACCGTGTGCGGTGCGACGGCGGACTGCGCGCCGTCGCCCGCGGTGGCGAACAGGGCGTGTGCCGAGCGCAGCTCGTTCACCTCGCCCGCGAGGCGCAGCCCGCCGTTCGCGATGACGAGGAGGTAGTCGCAGATGTACTCCAGCTCGGCGAGCATGTGCGAGGACACCAGTACCGTCGTGCCGTGTTCGGCCGCCTCCGCCTTCAGCGTGGCCATGAGCTCGCGGCGCACCAGCGGATCGAGATCGGACATCGGCTCGTCGAGGATGAGCAGGTCAGGGCGCTTGCCGAAGGCCAGGGCGAAGGCGACGCGGGTGCGCTGACCGCCGGACAGCGTGCCGATCTTCGCCTTCATCGGCACCTGGCCCGCGTGGACGATGCCCTCGGCCACCTCCTGGTCCCAGAGAGGGTTGAGCTCGCGGCCCAGGCGCAGGGTCTCGGCCACGGTGAAGCGCCGGAACAGCGGCTTCTCCTGGGTCAGGAACGCGGTGCGCAGGACCGCCTCCGTCGAACCCGGTTCCGAGCCGAACACGCGCAGGGCGCCCGCCGACGGCCGGATCATGTTGGTGGCCAAGCCCATCAGGGTGCTCTTGCCTGCGCCGTTGGGGCCGACAAGGCCGCATACCCGCCCGATCGGCAGCTGGAAGGAAACGTCCCGCAACGCCCAGCCTCGCCGGTACTCCTTGCCGAGCCCGTGGGCCTCGATCGCCGGACCGTAGACGGGCGGCGGTCCGAATCCCGGGCCGTTGCCGGGCTGCGTCTCTGCGTAGGCGTCGTGCATGTGTGGCTCCTGTGCGTACGTGTGGGAGGGGCGGCCGTGTGTATGTGGGGGCGGGCCGGGTGTTGTGCGTGGGGGAGGCGCGGCAGGCGGCGTGCGACGCTGGGCGGGGCGCTCGGCTGCCGACGGTGATCGACGGCGGTGGTCGGCGGCCGGTCAGCCGAGTCGGCGTTTGACGCCGTCGGAGGGAGGGAGGGCGCCTCGATCGGCGCGCCGAGATCCCGAGTGGTCCGAGTGGGTCCGCGTGGGGCTGAGCGGGGAGCGGATCTCCGCCGACGCGTGCTCCAGCACCTCCGGGGCTTCTGCTGGGGTGACGTCGGCCGTGATCATGGCATGCTCCTCGTGCGATGAAGGATGAAGGGCGAGCGCCGCCCGGTGAGAACGACTCTCCTCTGCCGCGGCTCGCGGCGGATCGGGCGAAAGACAGATCATTCGCGGTCGGCTCCGACTTTCGGCCGGTCCGCGGTAGGGATGGTGAGAGAGATGCTGAAGGCGGCGAACGCAGCGATCACGGCCACAGCGACGGCCAGAGCCACAGAGGGGAAGGGCCTTTCGCGGCTCGTCCCCGCAATGGTGTGGCTGCTGCTCGGGGGCCTGGTCGCGCTCGTCCCGTTCGACTTGGCGGCGGGTTTCTACTGGATCTCGGACCACGGCCCTGCCAAGCTGATCGGCGCCCTGCTCGCAGTCGGCCTCGTCGTCGTCTCACCCCGGCTCAAGAGCCGGGAACTGTCCGTGGCCGTCTTCGTGGTCGCGGTCATGTCGCTGTGCCTGTCGGTTTGGCTGCACCTGGAGATGAGGGTGAGCTCGCAGGCGATGGGATTCGCCGAACCGGCGGCGCTGACGTGGCTCCTGCTGCTCGTCGCCCGGCGGGGGAAGCCGTCGTGGGCGATGCTGGCCGTCCCCGCGCTGATGACGGCGATCGTGCTGCGGCCGGTGTCCGTCGCGACGCGGCAGTCCACCACCATCCTGGCGCTGCTCTATGCCCTGGCAGCGGTCACGGCGTTGAGCATCGGCCTCGGAATGCGCTTCCTCCTGGTGGACCGGCGTCGGCAGGCGGCGGCCCTGCGCCTGGAGCAGCGGACGGAGTTCGCCAGGGACCTGCACGACTTCGTCGCCCACCACGTGACGGGCATCGTCGTACAGGCACAGGGAGCCCACGCGATCGCGGGCCGCAAGCCCGAACTGGTGCCGCCCGCGCTGCAGCGGATCGAACAGGCGGGCTCGGAGGCGCTGACCTCCATGCGGCACATGGTGGGGATGCTGCGCGACGCCGACGGAGAAGTGGCACTGACGCCGCTGTCGGGCATCGATGAAGTGCGCTCGCTCGTCGAGGAGTTCTCGGCGGTCGGCGGCGCGCGGGCCGAGCTCGATCTCGAAGGGGCCTTCGACGACCTGCCGGTCGAGGTGACCACCACCGCACACCGGGTGGTGATGGAGGCCCTCACCAACGTACGCAAGCACGGCCACGGATGCACCGAAGTGCGGGTGCGCGTGGACCGCTCGGGAGACCGGCTGACCGTACGGGTCACCGACGACGGACGGCCCCACCACGTCTCCACCGGCGGGTTCGGCCTCAGGGGCCTGGCCGAGCGGGTGAGCCTGATCGGCGGAAGCGTCCAGGCGGGCCCGGTGACGGGCGGCGGCTGGGGAGTGGAGGCGACGCTCCCCGTGCCCCGGTCCGCGTCCCCGGCCAAGGTGCCCATGGCGAAGGCGTCCACGGCGAAGGCGACGGCGTCATGACGATCCGCGTCCTGATCGCCGACGATCAGGCCATGGTCCGCGCCGGGTTCACGATGATCCTCGGTGCGGAGGACGACATCGAAGTCGTCGCGGAGGCCACCGACGGGGTGCACGCGGTGGAACTCGCCGAGCACCACCGGCCCGACGTGGTCCTCATGGACATCCGCATGCCCCGCATGGACGGCCTCGAGGCGCTGCGCAGACTGACGCGCCCCGGCACCGTGAACCCGCCGAAGGTCGTCGTGGTCACGACGTTCGACGACGACGAGTACGTCCAACGCGCCCTGAGCGAGGGCGCGTCCGGCTTCCTGATCAAGGACTCCGGCCCTGCCCTGCTCGTCGAGGCCATCAGGGCGGCCGCCTCCGGCGAGGCGCTGGTGAGCCCGGCCATCACCGTCCGGCTGCTGCGGCGCCTCAACAGCACCGTCCCCGCCTCCCGGGAGCCGCACACCGCGCTCTCGGAACGGGAGAAGGACCTGGTGCGCCTGGTGGCCAGAGGCCTGACCAACGCCGAGATCGCGGGCGAACTGGTCATCTCCGTGGGCACGGTGAAGACGCACCTCGGCAACGTGCAGACCAAACTGTCCGCCCGCAACCGCGTGGAGATCGCTGCCTGGGCCTGGGAATCAGGCCTGGTGGACGCGCGAGGATAGGCCTCCGGACGGGGGCGGCCCCGCTCATGCGAGTGGAGCCACCCCTTCCGGACGGGGGACGGCCCCGCTCATGCGAGTGGAGCCACCCCTTCCGGACAGGGGACGGCCCCGCTCACGAGAGCGGAGCCACCCCCGCAGGCCTATCCAGCCGACACCCCGGCCGGAACCCCCGCGTAACCCATCGGCCGCGTGGTGAACGTGCCCCGGCCCTGCGTACGGCTGCGCAGGCGGGACGCGTAGCCGAACAGCTCGGCCAGTGGCACGGTCGCCGTGATCGTGGCCGTGCCGGATCGCGTGGCCGAGTCCGAGACTCGGCCGCGCCGTGCCGCGAGATCGCCGAGTACGCCGCCGACCCCGTCGTCCGGCACCGTGGCCGTCAACTCCACTATGGGTTCGAGGAGTTCCATCACCGCCGCGCGCAGTGCCGTACGCAGCGCGAATCTGCCCGCCGTCCGGAACGCCATCTCCGAGGAGTCCTTGGGATGGGTCGCTCCATCGGTCAGCGTGACCCGCAGGCCCGTCACCGGGTGGCCGCCGAGGGGTCCATCGGCGAGAGCGTCCAGGCAACCGGACCGCACCGCGCGGATGTACTCCTGCGGCACCCGGCCCCCGGTGACGGTGGAGTCGAACTCGAAACCGTGAGCCGTGCCTGCCGCCGGCCGCAGTGGTGCGACGTCGAGCACCACATGCGCGAACTGGCCCGCACCACCGTCTTGTTTCACATGCCGGTACACAAGGCCCGACACTCCGCGGACGACCGTTTCACGGTAGGCCACCTGCGGTCGGCCGACGCCGACCTCGATGCGGTGGGCGCGACGGATCTTCTCCACCGCGACCTCCAGATGCAGCTCGCCCATGCCGGACAGCACCGTCTGGCCGGTCTCCCCGTCAACCCGTACCGCCAGCGAGGGATCTTCCTCGACCAGGCGGGCGAGGGCCGACGACAGCCTGCCGGTGTCCACGCTCCTGCGGGCCTCGACCGCCACGGAGACCACCGACGCCGCCACCGCGGGCGGTTCGAGGACCAGGGGCGCCGCGGGGGCGCACAGTGTGGTGCCCGCGCGGGCCGTTTTCAGGCCGACCACCGCCACTATGTCCCCGGCGGTCGCCTGGTCCAGTTCCGCGTGGCGGTCGGCCTGCACGCGCAGGATGCGGCCGATCCGTTCGCTGCGGCCGGTGCCCGCGTCCATCACCGTCTCTCCCTTCGTGATCGTTCCCGAGTACACACGTAGATACGTCAGCCGTCCGGTCGCTGTCGCGTTCACCTTGAAGGCCAGGCCCGCGAACGGCGCCGCGGGGCTGGCGATACGTTCCTGCACCGTGTCGCCCAGAGTTCCGCGTACCGCCGGCACATCCGCCGGTGACGGCAGGTAGGCCACGACCGCCTCCAGCAGTGGTTCGATTCCGCGGTTGCGGTAGGCGGACCCGCACAGCACCACCACGCCCTCACCGCTGAGGGTGAGATCGCGCAGCGCGGAGGCCAGAGTCGGGGTGGAGAGCGCCGACGTCGTGCAGTACTCCTCCATCGCGGCGCCATGGAGCTCCGCCACCGTCTCGTCGAGCAGCTGCCGGCGCCGGTGGGCCTGCTCGTGCAGAGCCGCGGGGATCGGGACCACTTCGTACGTGTCACGGTCCGCGTGCCAGACCAGGGCACGCATGCGCAGCAGATCCACGACTCCGGTGAACTCGCTCTCCCGCCCGATCGGCAGCTGCACCACGAGCGGGACCGTGTGCAGCCGCTCCCGTATGGAGGCGACCGCCGTGTCGAGGTCGGCGCCCGCCCGGTCCAGCTTGTTGATGAACGCGATCCGCGGCACGTCGTACCGATCGGCCTGCCGCCACACCGACTCGCTCTGCGGTTCGACCCCGGCGACGGCGTCGAACACCGCGACCGCACCGTCGAGCACACGCAGGGAGCGTTCCACCTCGTCGGCGAAGTCGACGTGGCCCGGAGTGTCGATCAGGTTGATTCGGTGACCGTCCCAGGCGCAGCTGACCGCCGCGGCGAAGATGGTGATCCCGCGATCGCGTTCCTGCGTGTCGAAGTCGGTGACGGTCGTGCCGTCATGGACCTCACCTCTCTTGTGGGTGGCGCCGGTCAGGAACAGGATCCGTTCCGTGACGGTGGTCTTCCCCGCGTCGACGTGGGCGAGGATGCCGAGATTGCGGACATCGGCGGATGAACGGGCGGACAGGTGTGGGGTGTTGGTGCGCACGGCCCGAGGCCTTTCGGTGTGATGCGGGGCGGGGCAGCGCGATTTCCGGGCGTGACCACCAGAAGGACGGGCCTGACCACCAGACGGAGCAGGGCGGTGTGACCAGGCCGGGGCATGCCCGGCGGGTCGGCTCACAGGTCGGTCTGGGGTGAGTCAGATGTTCGCCACGGACGAGCGGTGACGGCCGCGCAGCCGGCACCGCACACGCGAAGACACCAGGATCACGTCGAACCGCGACCGGGGAGCGCTGACGGCAGTGCGGTGACGCATGGCCCGGCCCCCTCGCTTGGCTGACGGATGAATGTCCGCGATTGAATCTCTACGTACGACTGAATCTCTGCGTACGACTGAATCTCTGCGTACGACTGAATCTCTGCGACTGGATGTCCGCGACGACTGGCTCGACGAAGGCTCTCCGCCCTGTCGCCGCAGCGCGAGTCTAGTGATCCGGACTCCGCGCAGTCACCGGAATTAATTCGGGTCCTGAGGCGGGGCCGAACCGCCGTGGGCTCGGCCTCGCCCCTGTGTGCGTGACTACTGCTCGATCGCCGGAAGGAGACCCGTGACCGGTGCGGCCAGGTCGGTCAGCTGGTGCAGCTCGTTCAGCTGGTAGAGGTCGTTCAGCCCGTTGAGCTGGCTGGTCACGGTCGGGAGCTCTTCCTGCTGCTCCGCCGGGATGCCGGACATGGCGATCGAGTCGATCATGCCGGTGGGGGAGATGGGCGCGGCGCTCGCTGCGGGGGCGGCCAGGGCGGTGGCACCGGCGGCGAGAGCGAAGGCGGCGGCGATGCGTCGTGTTGAGATCATGTGATGCGCAACGGCTCGGGGCAGCGCTGGACACGGGCGTCCAGGCGATTTCACCAATGATGTACCGATCAGTGCCGTTACCTGCTGCCGGTGACGCCGTTGAAGGGACAGTACGGCCGCGTACATGCGGCGGTACTCGTCAATTCAAAGGAGAACGTGATGTCTCGCATCGCGAAGGCAGCCGCTGTTGCCCTCGGCACTGGCGCCGTGGTGCTCAGTGGCACCGGTATGGCCATGGCGGACGCGGGCGCCGAAGCTGCGGCCGTCGGCTCGCCCGGCGTCCTCTCGGGCAACCTCGTCCAGGTTCCGGTCCACGTGCCGGTCAACCTGTGCGGCAACACTGTGGACGTCATCGGTCTGCTGAACCCGGCGTTCGGCAACACGTGCGCCAACGCCGACGGTGGCCACCACAACCCCGGCCACCCCGGTGGTCCCGGCGGCTACGGCGGCTGATCCCCCCATGTGAAAGCCCCCGACGGTCACGCGCCGCCGGGGGCTTTGTCATGCGTAGCGGTAGATGCCGCGATGGCCGAGCAGCTCGTCCGGCGTCGCGTCCCACGGCGGCATCGGCTCGTGGCGGGCGGCGACGCGTCCGTGCGGCGGGCCGTTGTCCGCGTCCGGCGGCTCAGCGGGCAGATAGGGCGCGGAGTCGGGGTGCCGCGCCTGCCAGCGGTCCCACAGCAGGTCGACGAAGGAGTGGTTCAGCCAGAAGACGGGGTCGTTGACCGACGCGCCGCCGAGCATGTGTCCGCCGACCCAGCGGTGGACGCGGTTGTGGTTGCGCCACTTGTCGTTGCCGGTGTGGGACGTCCACCCCTCCAGCTTGTTGCGGTAGCCCTTCGGCGAGGTGGAGTCCCAGGGCGGTGTGTCGTACACCGGGTCGCGCATGGCCCAGGCCAGTTGGTCCGGGGTGGGCAGTTCGGTCGGGTTCTGCGGCCTGCCGAAGTCACGCATGAGGAAGTCGCCGTCCGTCTCCCCCTCCTTGACGACCCAGTGGCCGTTCGTGCGGGCGAACGGACCGGTCATGACCTGCCGGTCGGAGCGCCGTCCGTTGCCGCCCATGAGTCCGCTGCCCCAGAGCGAGGCATTCGCCGTCCTGTCCACCGTCCAGTCCCAGTACGGCACGGACACCGCGGAATCCACCCGCTGGAGCGCCCGCTCGAACTCCAGGAGGAACCGGCGGTGCCAGGGCAGGAACGAGGGCGTCATATGGGCGACCCGCAGCCCTGGTTCCCCGTCGGAGACGTAGTACTGGATGTGCGTCCGGACGAACTCGTCGTACTCGCCCGTGCGTTTGAGCTCAAGCACCGCGTTGACGAAGCGCCGCTTCTCGGCGCTGGTGAGCCGGGCCTGGTTCTTGCGCGTGTAGACCACTTCGCTTCGCTTCCTCCGGTCCGATGTGCGGGGCCGTGATCAGGCGTGACCGCCGCGCAGCTGCTGGCCACGGCCGAGTTCGTCCACTGCTCTGCGGGTGGCGATGAGGGGCGTCGGATACGACTCGTAGTGGTCGACCATGCTCAGATAGCCGCCGTCGGCGCGCCGCATGAGGTGGAGCGGGCGGCCGTCGACCGTGATGTCCCAGAAAGCGCCCGCGTGTTGACCGCCTGCGGTGGCTCTCGATCCGCGGATGTGCCGGCCCTCGTACATCTCGTCGAAATCGGACGCGCCTTCACCGAGGTCGTCGGACGGCCGGTCATGAGCCGTGTCCCGGGTCGACCAGAAGAGGGCGGCCGGCGCCGTCACGGCGGCGACGGCGACGGTGATGAGGCCACGCATCGTGGCCCGGCGCGTGAGCCGCTCCGTCCACGTACCGTCGCGCGCTGCTTCCTTGATCACTGGTGATGTCCCCTCCTTTTCAGCTGGTCCAGAGGTTCAGCTGGTCCAGAAGTCCCACCAGCGCGTGAGGATCAGCATCCCGATGACGCCGACGTGCAGTACCGGAAGCACCCACGTGAACTCACCGAGGAACGTGCGCAGCCAGGAGGGTGCGGGCAGCAGGCCGTTGCGGACGTTGAACGAGGTGACGTACCAGAACATGATGATCGTGGCGGCCCAGGCCAGGCAGCACCACAGGCACAGCGAGTTGATCTCGTAGAGCGACTGGTACTGCAGCCACGTGCAGAAGCCGACCCCGAAGAGCGTGCCCGCGTTCAGCGTCAGCCAGTACCAGCGCGGGAAGCGCGCGCGGCCGAGCAGGCTCATGCCGACACAGATCACGACCGCGTACGCGGCGATGCCCAGCATCGGGTTCGGGAATCCGAAGACCGACGCCTGCTCGCTCTTCATGATGTTGCCGCAGGAGACCACCGGATTGAGGCTGCATCCCGGCGTGAAGTCCGGGTCCTCAAGGAGCTTGAACTTGTCCAGCGTGATCACCCACGCCGCGAGCAGCCCCGCCGCACCCGTGATCACCAGGAGCAGCGCGAACGCACGGCTCCCGCCCGTACCGCCGGACAGCGGGTCCACGCGCCCTAAGGGCGCTTCGGGCTTGCGGGCCTGGGGCAGGGGCGTGCTGGTGTCCATCGTTGCGGTCCTCACTCGGTTCACGGGCGGCGGGCTCGACACCCTTTTGCAGTAGTCGCGCATCTCTCGGCAGGACAGGGTCTGCGGGGCTGATTAGCGTCGGTCGCGTCCCCAACGGATCGAGGAGATCCCCCATGAAGATCACGCTTCGTCGTGCCGCAGCGACGGCCATACTCACCCTGGCCGTGGCGGTTCCGTTCACAACTTCCGCTCAGGCGGCCGGAGTTCCCGCGCCGAAGGCCGCGGCCTCCCACCCGTGCGACCACGGCGGTTGCTGGGACGACGACTGGCACCATCACCACCACGACCACCACCTGCTGGACGCGGACCTGGGTCTCGGTCTGCTCTGAGGCGGTGCGCTGAAGCGTCACGCGCTGGGGTCCGCCGGTCTGTCCCGACCGGCGGACCCCAGTCGCGTGCGGGCCCTGTCGGCGGCTCCTAGCCGCGCAGGCTCTTCACGGTGAGCAGGCAGTGCGCGGAGTTGATCATGGTCTCCTCGGCGCCCGCGAACGCCGCGAGGGCCTCCTCGGCGAGCGGAACCCCGGGCTTGGCCTCGGGCCAGGGGCGCGTGGTGAACATGAAGTAGGCGTGTCCCCGCTCGCCCACGGCGACGAGCCACTCAGGCGGTACGACGCACTGGGCGCTGAGGTAGGGCATGTTCAGTGCCGCTTGGCCGGCCTCGACGAGGAGGGTGACGGGAAGGCTCGGGTTGCGGGAGCTCTCCACGACGGGGCCGCCGACGGGGAGCCCGTTGTTCTGCAACAGGGCCTCGATGGCCGCGGTCGCGCCCTCGGGTCCGCCTTCGCCGTCGCCCAGCGAGTAGGCGAGCAGGAAGGGCATGTCCTTCTCGTCCTCGGGGTGTTCACCACTCCAGGAGACCACGGTGAGGGTGCCCAGATCGGCGGCTCGGAAAGTGCGGGTTTCGCTCGATGTCGAGGTCATCCCGGAACCGTATCGATGCTTCTGGGTGTCTCGGGCCCGGTCGTCACTTGACTGGGTGAGTGCGGGCGAGCGATCACACGATCGGGGCACGCGCCGGTCGAACTCCGGGGCCCTTCAGTCGAACTGAGGCCCTGGGAAAGAGCGGACAGGGAGAGAGGGGCGACGTCCCAGAACGCCTGAGGGCCGGTTCCGCGGTAGGCGAATGCGGAACCGGCCCTGCGGGTTCAAGGTGTCGCGTCCAGGCTGCCGGGGACGTCGGGCGAGCGGACAGCCGCGCCCTCGGCGGTGGCCGGGGAGGGCCCTACTTCGAGAGGGGAAGACCGCCGAGCAGCTTGCCCGCGCCGCCACCCGCGTGCAGGTCCTTCGCGGCACCCGACACGGTGTTGATGACGGAGTCCTTGTTCTTGGTGTCGAGGGCGTTCGTGGCCAGCGGGGCCGCGTCCAGGTTCTGCGTCTGGCCTGCGATCGTGTCCACTGCACCGTTCAGGCTGGTGGGCGTGAGGTCGGAGGCGAAGGCGGGTGCGGCGACACCAGCGATGACCATGGATCCGGCAACGACGGCGGCAGCCTTCAGGGGCTTCATCGTGTTCCTTTCTTGGGCGACGGACGGTCGCCAGAGGGGATTTTCACTTCTCCTTGGGTAACGAGTGCTGTGTACGCCGGAAACTCTGTGCGGCGGAAATTCCCGGAACCCACCCGAACGAAGGCGCTGTCTCATTCTCGTATGAGATGGGCGCGCCGACGGTGCAAAGGGGCCGACTCGGCGGGTGACGGCGCGGTCGGCAATGTGGACGTGAAATGCCCGTCGCGTCGGCCAAGCAGGCCGACGCAGAAGAGAGATCGACGTAGGGTCAAAGAAAGCAAATGTTTTGGGAAGTGACCACC